>JAHILY010000036.1 GCA_018896815.1 Candidatus Omnitrophota bacterium
AAACCCAGTTGTCAATAAATGGACACAAGGCAAGCCCCCCAAGAAGGTCATCGTCGTAAAAGGGAGACTGGTGAACCTGGTGGTCTAGCTTTACACTTGAAGATTGCAAGAGAGCAAGGACAAGTCTTTCAAGAGGGTGACCCACCCCCGCAGGTGGGGGTGGTAAGCAGAAAAGGTTAAAATGAAGACTGTATTATTTGTTGTTCTCTTAGCTCTATTAGTTTTATCCGGCTGTGCAGATGTGAAGACGCCAACAGCGCAGTATGCATTGACGCATCCATTGAGTACAAAGACTATGGTCGTGTCAGGGACAAGCAAGGGCGAGGTCCTGGAGAAATGGGGCGAGCCTTCAGAGATAATTGAGGCAGGCTATGATGATACGGGCATTAAGAAAGAAGAATGGATATACGAGGCGTGGTTTCCGAATACACCGCTGGATCACAGGCATTTTTCCAGGAGTAAAAAGATATTCTTTACAGGCGATTATGTAACAGGATACGAGGATATAGGGGAAACCGAACAAACAGATAGGGGAGGTAAAAGATGAAAGGGTTTTTTGTATGCATGGTTTTATTGTTTACTTGTTTGAATTTTTCTTATAATGCGCACTGTGCTGTAGAGGATATAGAAGAAGGCATAGAGACCCAGCCGCAGGAGGAGCTTTATAAAAGGAACCAGCCGTCCCGGCCCATACTTCCGCCTATTGTTCCTTCTTCTCCGTCAGGGATTTCTCCTACGCCTTCGCCTCATATCGCTGTCCCGCCTGTTACGCCCAGACCTATAATTGTTCCATCGATTCCAAAATTGCCCAAACTTCCTCAAATCCCTAAGATTCCCACGATACCTGTCCATAAACTGCCAGGCACTCCAGTCCGCGTAACAGTACCTGTTACTGATGCCTTGTCTCATCTGCCGCGGGTGCCGATAATCGGAAGTCTGATAGGAAGGGTGGCAAACATAGGATCAAAGGAGAGTGAGGTTCCATGGATAGAGGTAAAGGGTGAATTTGTTGAACGTACATTGAAAATAAATGTTGATCCTCAAGGCGCCCCAGTCGTAAAGAAGGATACACGGTTGAGTTTTGAGGATATCAAAATAGGGGATATAGTCCGCGTGATTTACAATCAGGAAGGCACAAGGTTTACTGCCAATTTTGTAAGCATCCTGATAGAAGAGGATATAAAGGCAATAGAAGAGAATTTGAATTCAGCACCAGGCGCAGCCCCAAAAGAAAGCGTAGAGCCAAAATAAGTTCATGTTGATTTTTTCTAAATCTGAAAGATCGTTTATCCTTACTCTTGTTGTTCTATGCCTTGTTTGCGCAGGGGTTTCTTATTCTGGAAAGACATTTTCCAGTCCTAACGCTGAGACAGTGGATTTTGAAGAGCCGCGCTATATTGTAAATATCAACACTGTTGGTATAGATGAGCTCGAACGCCTGCCAGGCATAGGTCCTGTAATGGCAAGAGAGATCATCAGTCACAGAGACAGCTCTGGTGGATTTAAGGCTAAAGAAGACTTAAAAGATGTAAAAGGTATTGGCGATAAGAAATTTGAAAAGATGAAGGATCTGATAATTATCAGTGAATAAAAGGCCGCTTGCTGTAGCAGCTCTTTTCTTTATACTTGGTATAGTATTGGCCAGGTACCTGCCCGAGTCGGTTAAGTTCGTGCATGTGTTAGCAGGTACTTGTTTCTTTATATTTTCCGCTTTCTTGTTTAACCTATTTCACCGCGTAGGTGGGCCAGAAAATGTTTCCCAATAAGTTATTTATGTGCTATACTTAATTATATATGGTATATAGCCTTGTAGCGAAGGGGAAAAGGTATTTTTTTGTCCAGATTATGTTAAAGTTTAGAAAAGGTTTCAGCATAAAAGTTATATCAATACTTGTCGCTTTAGGGTTTTTTCTAAACAGTACAGTATATGCTATAGATCTACGCAATAAAACCCACCTGAGGGTACCATCTTCTTTCCAAAACCAAGAACATAGGAAAAGAGTGCAAGGAGTCTTATTTGATCAGATAGGTATTTCTACCAAACTTCCGTCGAGTACTATAGATGTTTTGATTGAGCAAGGTGGTAATATAATACGTGATTTTCTTGAGAAATTAACTCCATATGTTGAGAATCCTGAAGGTTCGCCGTATTTTGATATTGCCAAAGTTAAGTGGCTTTGGGATGTTGTCCGTCGTTATAGAGACAACCCTGTGGCGTTCAGTGACGAGGCACTTGTGAATGAGAAAGAAGAAATGGTAAGGATTGTAGTAAGAGGTAGAGACAAAACAACAGAAGAAGCTGACCAGGTGATTATAGCAGGTATTCCATTACAATATCGCGAAACATATATTGAGACTTTAAACACTCTTCTAAGAGGCCAGAATGTATCAATTAGAACCACAGGATTTAGGAGTGTAGAGATTAACGTGAAAGGGGTTGATAAGTCTCTACCAATAGATTACATAGATCGACATTTTGACGAAATTTTAGGGCAAATGGGTTATGCTCCTGGTCCTTATATTGATGTTAGGAAAACTAGAACTGTAGTTTTTGCTGATGCTGATGGAACGACATATGGTAAACCGACAGTTACCACTAAGCCAGTATTATATGAAAGCGCAGCCTATGGTGATTTAATTGACTATCTTGAAGCTGGTGGAATTTACTGTGTTATAACTAGCAATGGATCAGAGTTTACACGAGAAAGACTCATGGAACGTGAGGGGATTCATCGGCATTTAAGAAATCGTGTTATTGTAGCAGCCAATGGTTCAGCAGTTTTAAATATATTGAATTCTGAAGGTAGATTTGTAGAGGTTGTAGATTATTCTCAAAAGGCGCTATATAAGGTCGAAGGAGGCAGAGAAATGACCCTTGATGCTGTTTATATAGCTGATGAGACTTCTCCGTATAGTAGTGATTTTTCAGGATATAAAGAAGTTGGCTTTTCTCGAGTTGTCTGTGTCTCTTCTGAACCTATGGGCGATATACTGCAAGAGTTACACGAAAACTATATAGGTGGCATGGAAAATGGTACAGGTTATGTGCTGAGAGCTGTTGTAGAACAAGCTAAGGTTCAGCCCGAGGAAACTTTATTTACTGAAGATAAACTTCGTAGCATTATAAAACGGGCAAGAGAGTTGCAAACATTAAAAGAGATTGTCAAATTGGTGTTTTCTGATGCAGATCAGTTGCCCATATCTTCGCTATTGCCAGATATACTTTCCGATCCTGTAAATTCATATTTAAAACTGAAGCAGTCGTATTCAGGAATTAGAGGATTGTTTGGAGCAAAGAGAGAGATATCGAAAGAGGCCGAGGTTATAGCATTAGTTTATGGTTATGTTTATGCGTCCTATATGATTGAACGATGGCAAGAAGCTACGCCTGATAAGGATACATTTACATTTGTTGTTGGTAGAGATCCACGATCGACAGGGGCAATCTTAAACCAACTCTTTATCACTAGTTTACTTATGGCTGCAGAGGAAAAAGGCGTAGAGATACAGATAAAAGATATCGGAGTGGCAACTTCTCCTATTGCAGAGTCAGCAGTTCGTAGCTTCAACGCAGATGGCGGAGTAATAATAACTGCGTCTCATGCAGATTTGGAGTTTAACGGATGGAAGTTATTGACTGGCAAAGAAGAGCCTGGCGGAGATTTCTTAAATCAAAACGGCGCTATTTTGACTGGATACAAAATAGGGGAAGTTATTAAGAGAGCTAACGAATTACTAGTGGAAATTTCTGCCGGAAGTTCAGATTTTGTAGAAAAGGCAGCAAAGTTTTTATCTCCTGAACATAGAGATACCGTAAGGAGAGTTTCTTTGCCCACACTTGTAGAGCAGAATCATGAAGAAGCCATTAACGAGTACATTAGATCTTTGGAACGTATGGGTTTTTCAGTGAGAGAGTTAGAGATAGTTAATGATCCCAACGGTGGCGCTGCATGTGGAATTGCGAACAGGGTATTAACACATTTTGGTGCACAGGTGATAGAGATTAATAAAGAGCAAGGGGAATGTTATCACAAGATAGAGCCTATTGGTGAGGCAATGGATGATTTAAAAAAGGCAGTAGAGGAAACAGGGGCAAAGGTAGGTGTTGCTTTTGACTGGGATGCAGATAGGGGAAATCTTGTAGTGAGAGATGCCCAAGGCAAAGTATATGAACTTTCTCCTCAAAATGTTGCCTATCTAAATGTTGCTTGTATGATAGCTTGGACAAAAACTCATATAGATAGATATCCCGAAGCAGAACGATGTGAGAAATGGGCGGTAGTGGTTCATGGAGCAACGAGCTTACGGGTCTGGGAATTGTGCAGCCAATTAGGTATAGAGGTATTTGAAGTTGAGACCGGAGAGGTCAATGTTGTTTCCAAAATGCACGAGTTGGAGGCTGAAGGCTATTTTGTACCTATTGGTATTGAAGGTTATAGCGGAGGGACAGTTTTCAGGGGTACAGAGATAAGGGACGGCACACTTACTGCATTGTTGGCATTGTCAGTTCTTTCAGATATAGATACCCTTGGTTATTTTAAAGAACATTTTGATCTAAAAGTACGGAAGGATGTAAACGACTATGTCCTGTCGGATATTTTAGAGTGTCTACCAGAATATCATACTCATCAAACGGATCTTGAAGCTGAAGGTGTGCAGTTAACTCAAAGACAAATTAAGAGTAATTTAGAAGAAGTTTTTGAAAGAAAGATAATAGCTGTTTCTCAAGGAAAATTTACGGTAGAAGGATTGAATGGTATTGAATTTGTTTCTTACGAATTTCTCAACTATGAAGAAACTAATATGTTCAAAGGGAAGGGAAATAGGGAAAAACAAACGGGTGGGTTTAAGATATTATTGACAGACACTCAAGGCAAACGTCACTTTATGTGGTTCAGAGGTTCTAAGACTGAAGCAGGTGTTTTTAGAGTCTGTGTAGATTCCCCGGACGAAGATATATCTGAAGCTCTTAAGGGACTTCAAGAAGAGTTATATCAGTCGGCTATTGTCGAAGAATCGATTTCTTCTCCTCTTGAAGCCGAAGGAGACGTGCTCACTACTACAGAGCAAGGAAGGTTAGTAAATATAGTTAGAGTTAATACAGTTATTACCGAAAATAAAGAAGCTGCTGAATGGCGTGCTGCAAGAAAAATTGCAGATTTAATCAAATCAAAGAATGAAAGAGGAGAAAAGGTAGTTATCGGATTTGCTACTGGTGGAACTTATGAAGGCATATATGCAAAGCTCATTGAAATTACAAAAGCTGAAGGTATTAGCTGGGCCAACGCCGTTACTTTCAATCTGGATGAATACGTTTGGCAGGCGTACGGATACCCTGAAGAGTACCGTAGCAAGTATTATGAAAAAGAATCATACAGAAATTTTATGTATAATAATTTATTCACCTGGATGATTGAAAATGCTGGATTAAGAGATGAAAATACCCATCTTATGGACGGGTTTACAAATAATCCTGAATTAGAAGCAAGGCTTTATGAAGAAGCTATCATGCGAGAGACGAATGGCGAGGGAGTAGATTTACAAGTCCTGGGTATAGGAGTGGAAGGCCATATAGCTTTTATAGAAGCAAGGCCAGGTATGCCACTTGAAGATTTTCTACAGATCAAAACAAGAGATGAAGAGCTTGCTCCAAGTACCATAGAAGCAAATTCTAGGAATTTCGATAATAATACAGGAGCAGTCCCTACACATGCAATGACTCAAGGTATATCTACTATTTTGAAAGCAAAAGAGGTCTTATTGGTAGGGGCAGGTTCCAAGAAGGTGGAGGCTATTACAAATACAGTGGCAGAATCTGTTGCACCTGTAATTCCTGCTTCAGTATTACAACTGCATCAAAATGCGATTGTCATAATAGATAAAGACGCTGCGCAAGGATTAATAGAAGTAGCTAAAAATTCAAGGAAACAACAGGTTGATTCAAGGGTTCAAATTATTGCTGTTCCTGCTTACGAGATAATAGGTAATGAGGATGCATTTATGAATTGGGTTTCAAAACAGCCTGAAAATTTTGCAATAGTAATAATAGCGAGAAGTAGAAAGGAGTATGATGGGCTCGTTGAAAGATTTGATAACATAGCATGGATAAAAATAGTAGATGCACCAGAAGTAGATTTGGATGGCATAGAACCCGAAAGGATATTAAAGGGTGTAACGTTAGAAGATATAGACACGGCTTTTGTTATTTTTGGAGACGAAGAGTTTTTCAATAGTTTTAATTTAGGAAGATTAGATATTGATAGAGATAGGGCAATAGTTGAAGCTGTAGGATCAGGAGTCTAATAATAAGGAGAAAATCTGAATCTGGAGCATTAAGACAGGCGCTTGATGCTTATTTGAAAGATATAGAAGCCAAAGGCCTGCCATTTGAACCCTATAGAAAAACCTCTCCCTTTGCCATCTTGACAATTAGCATACTTTAGAGTATACTACTTATGGGTAGACTAAGAAAAGCACCTTATATAGAAACGAAAGGAAACTTTCATGAAGTTTATAAATAGAGATACAGAGCTAAACTCATTGAATGACAGGTGGGTACAAAAAAAGCCACACTTTATTATTATCTATGGGAAACGCCGGGTTGGAAAGACAGAATTGATCAAACAGTTCATAAA
>JAHILY010000037.1 GCA_018896815.1 Candidatus Omnitrophota bacterium
TCTGCCAATAGAATTGTACGACATTCTTCTATCATAGTTATATTATATCCTACCCCCACACACAACGTCAATAACTTTGCACTCTTGCGGCACTCTTGCGGTTATTTTCATTCATTATTTTCCTTCATTATCCCTTGTAAAATATGCAAAAGTCGGTATAATTGAACAATAATGAAGTTATCTATTCTGATTGCTGCGTATAATGAAGAGCATCTTATTGACAATGTCCTGAAAGAAATCCAGTCCCAGGACTTATCCAGCTGCGGGATATCTCAGAAAGAAATCATACTCATAGATGACGGCTCGACTGACAAGACTGTTGAAAAGGCGCGCTCTGTCATGCCTGAGGTAAAAGTCATACACCATGCAAAGAGAAAAGGCAAAGGCGCCAGCCTTATATCAGCCTATCCGCACGTAACCGGCGACATAATACTAATACAGGACGCAGACCTTGAGTACAGGCCTTCAGCATATCCTGCGCTCGTAACCCCTATTGTTAAAGGTGAATCTGATATTGTCTATGGTTCGAGGTTCCTTGATATTAAACATCCTGAAAAAATGAAACTCGCTTATTTCCTCGCAAACCGCTTTGGGACAGCGCTGACCAATCTCCTGAACAGCACCAAACTTACAGACGCAATGACATGTTTCAAGGTATTTAGAAAAAAATGTCTTTTAGGTATAGAGTTCTCATGCAATGGATTTGGCCATGATTCAGCAGAAATAACAGCGAAGTTTACAAAAAAGGGCTTTAAGATCAAAGAGGCGCCTATTACTTATAAGGCAAGGACTTTCAAGGAAGGCAAAAAGTTCCACCCCATCTACTCACTTGGAGTTCTGCGGGCCATCATCAAATATTCTCTAAGAGAATAGTCCCTTTGCCTTTATCTTCCCTATTACCCTCTTGTAGTCTTCAAAGTCTATAAATATCAGGTCCGGCCTCTTTTGTATAATCTTTTTGACCTCTCTTGAGCGGGAGGCGATGTATTTAAATTCAGCGCTGCATTCTGGGCAGGTCTTTGCGCTGGAATAATCTATGCCAAGTGACTTGCATTTAGAACAGTCTCCCATGGCCTCACCTACTATAAGAAGGTGGCCTGAAATATCATTTATATCAATATTCTTCCATATGCGTATAAACTCCACCATATAGACCCTTCTTCTCTCACCCCACCCAAAAATAATTTACATGCCTCGATAGAAAAAGCCCCTGAATCAAGAGAAATATAATTAACAATAGATGGAACGTTGCCATTCTCTTCTTAATATTAAAATTCATACCCAATAGATAATATAAAGGAAAGACTATGACTAGATAGCGCGTATATGACATCATATTGCTGCTTATGCCAGGTAAAAAGCCTGTTAAAAATGCATATAAAAATAGCGAGAAACGCTGTTGTTTGAATATAAAAAATAAAGCGGGAATGAATAAAAGGAACGTCACCCTGTCAATTATAGAGCTCGTATATCCATGGAGCGTGAATTCAGTCTTAAAAAAATTATTAGACAGAGTAGTTATGGGGTTTAATACATTAGCGATGTTGTGTCTTGCTATATATATCCCCTGCGAGTCAAGCCACTCGAATGCATTGCCTGTTGCAAAATAAAAGAAGGCCAGCAAGGCCACGAACCCTAACACAGGAGACAATAGGTATAAAATATCCAAGCCTATCTTTTTAGAATCTCTCTTCATGTTCTCGAAATAGATAATTGCGAATACCAGCGCCACAGAAACGCCTGTTAGCCGCGTCAGCGGTAAAAAGAAGGCGCACAGCGCTGCTGGCAGATATTTCCCGTTAAATGCGCAATAAAAAAAGATCATGATAAGCATAAAAAATAAGGCCTCTGAATATATAATCGAGAGATAGAATGCTGTTGGAAACGCCAAAAGGATTAAGAGGCTGCCAATGGCAACTGTAGGGTTAAAGACTTTGCACGCGAAATAATAAAAATATACCATCCCTATGATCGAAAATATACTTGATAATAATATCCCGCACACAACAGCATTTCCATTAAAAACAGGCAGGAAGATCTTTATTAAAATGGGAAACAGAGGGAATAATACATTGAATTTAGTATGGCCTTCGCTATATCCGTTTTTGGCAAGATACAAAAAGTTATAGCTATCCCATGTCTTATAGGGCGAAGGCGCGTTTAAGGCCTTCTCATCTGAAAACACAGTGTTCTCGCGATATGAGGCCTCATAAAACGGCATCATCTCATAGGCAAGTGGTATAAAAATGGCGAGCAAAAATAACTTATATACAACAAGAAAGATTATCAAATTCCTTTTGTTTAACATGGCCTCCTCCGTCAGAAAAAAGATACCACAGAGAACACAGAGACTTTTTATAATTCCCTCTGTGCACTCTATTATACCTTTACTGCTCAACGTTTACTTAACAAAAACATTTCTATTTTAAAACTAAAAAAGTCTTTATATCTTTTCTAAAAATACTAGAGGACACAGAGATTTTTCAATTATAGTTTTCCTCTGTACTCTCTGTGGTTTCTTTTTGTGGTTTCTTTTTGACGCTGCCCTGGATATCTTTTATTTCTACGCTAGTCCATCCATAAACTTGGCGCCTATTCGTTTTGATCTTTATGTCGCAGGGGTTGCAGTGTCCAAACCAATCGCACGGCCTGAATGCGTCCTCTAACTTAA
>JAHILY010000038.1 GCA_018896815.1 Candidatus Omnitrophota bacterium
AATAAGCCTGAAATAGATCTTGTAAGGGGCATTGTTAGATGGTCCAAGAATAGTAAGCCGCTGCCAGAATATAAGATCGGAGAAGAGTTTGAACAGACCATAGAGTGCCCTGAAGACTTTGACAAGATCAAGATGATATTAAGGTCTCCGGATGGCGAGGCGCTCGAGGAAAATATTTCAGGCGAGGCGCAATATAGCCCGGGAATAGTTTTAAAAAAGGCTGGAATCTACTGTGTGGATTATATCCTTTACGACTCTGACGGCAATATCATCCAACCACAGACAGAAGGATTTTATTTTTGTTTTTCCCAGCCGCCTGAAGGCAGCGTGGTAAAACCGGGTTTTGTATTTGACATAACCAGTGATAATGAAAACTACATCACGGGCAATGAGGCCATATTTACTTTTAACATCAGGAATAATACCGGCCAGGACGAGACCATAAAGTGTAAAGGAGAAATGCGGCTTCACGAAATAGAATTTACAGAGACGATAGAAGCCCCGGCTAAAAAACTCACCTCTTTTGATAAAAGAATAGCGGTTACCAGGACAGAGAGGATTACGGCAAAATTTTACTCTTCAGGGAATAGTTATTTGGGACACGCAGAAAGAGGAATAAATATTTTTCAGCCGAGCACAGAGACGTCTATAAAAACTGATAAGATGCAATATACGCCAGGAGAAGGCGTGTTAATAGAGAGTGCTGTATTAAGTAATTCAGAAGCAGCTATTGATCTTTTCTTTATATTGAACATCATCGATTCTAAGAACAGAGAAGTCTACTACAATACAAAATCAGTGAGATTAAATGAGGGTGAGAAGGATATCTGGAATCAGGAATTTGAAATACCCGATGATGCGCCAAGGGGCCTGTATAATATAAGGCTAAATGCCTTTTCAAATAACAGGTTAGCAGGCCAGTCAAGCGTTAATATTGACGTGCCGTCTCCATTGCTTTTTAAAGGGGATGAAACTACTGATACATTTTTTGAACTTTTGACTATTGAGATGGCAGAGCTTGTATATAACCCTGGCGAGCCTGTTTTAGCAAAGGTGATAATTGATAATAAGGGGAAGGAGATAGAGTCTGCGGTCCTGGACATAAGGGTTTTGCCGACAGTGGAAATGGGGGATCTATGGGGGATAATAAGGGATGATGAGGGGGATCCTATTAAGGGCGCATTGATAAATAGCGTCTGTACAAATGAAGATGGTAAATATAGATTAGAAAGGCTTAAGAGAGGCAGGGTAGTTTTAAATATCCGGGCGCCTGGATATGACAATGTCACAGAAAGTGTAGAGATCCTGCCAGGAGAAAACGAGCTTGATTTTACACTGACACCTGCTAAGTATGGGGATCTTTACGGCACGCTTGAAAATGCAGTAGGCTCTGATGTTGTTCTGGAGCCAGTTAGTGTGGCTGGATCAGGCGCATGCGCAAGGAATGCTGTTATTGCGGCGGATAATAGATTTGAGTTCAGGCATTTGCCTGTGGGCACTTATTCATTAAAGATCCAGCCCGGGGGCGTCACAGAGACGATAGAGATAAAGGAGGGCGATAATAATATTGTTCTCGACGAGCTCGAACAGTATCCTTCGGGCGAGCCTGCTGGAAATGGACAAGTCGAGAAGTCATTTTTTTCCGAAACCGAGCCTAACGATTATTTTGACACAGCCAATGAAGTAACATCAGGCAGTATTGTGAGCGGCAGTATTTACGACTATGGTGACGAGGATTTTTTTAAGTTTCAGGTTGATACAGCTTTGATATTAGATATATCTCTGACAGACGTACCAGATGGCTTCAGCCCGTATATTATAATCCATGATTCTAATGGCAATTGGCGGGGCACCGCAGGCGCGCTTTCCGGAGAAGATATAAAGTATTCTTTAGAGATCGCTAAATCAGGGGAATATTTTATACACCTGAAAGATAGATATAGCGGTTTTTCTTCGCAGGAAGAATATGCATTAGAGATAAACCTCATCTCAGGCTCGGATGAATACGAGCCAAATCATGATTTTGCGACAGCCACAGAGATCGGCATAAAGCAGGAATTGACCTGCACTATGTTTCCAAAGGCTGACGAAGATTTCTTTGCATTTGATATAGTGAAGAAGGGGATTCTTTTCATCAAGATGCTTGAGGCGCCTGAGGGCCTCAGGCCTTCTGTAAAGATGTACAATTCCTTGTCCAGCAATGTGATTTCTCAGAAAGGCGGATCTTCAGGAGAAAAGATAGAGCTTGAGACAGAGATAGGAGAGAGCGGCCGGTATTTTCTAATGGTAAAAGATTGGTATTCGAGTTTCTCTTCACTTGAGACTTATTCATTCAACTCATTCTTTATCAACACCCTTGACGAATATGAACCAAGCAATAGCAAGGAAGAGGCAGCGCTTATTAATTTTGGCCAAAACTACTTTGCTACTATTGCTACAAAGAAAGACTCTGATTTCTATAGACTGTCCATACCTGACAAAGGCCTGGTGACTGTCTATCTAAAGGATGTGCCTCCAAATGTCAGGCCTTACATAAAGCTTTACAAAGAGACGCGCGAGTCATGGATCGATTCAACTGCAGGCTTTGGCGGCGAGGATATAGAAATGCGATTTGAAACGGATGAGCCTTCAAATTATTTTATACAGGTCCAGGACAGGTACAATAGCGAAGCTTCTCATTTAAGATACAGGCTGACGGCTCTCTACATACCTGACGATGAATATATTTTAAAAGACCCTGCGCTTTTTAAGAAGGAGATAGAGCTTAAAAACATAAAGAAGATAGAGGAGATCGAGCTTGAGATCCCCGGCATTGATGAGATCGGTAAATATTATTTAGTGGCCGGGCTAAATGCGTCAGATCCAGAGAAGAACGCGCAGTCCACAGAGACATTTTATGTAGGAGATCCAGATGTGCTGCTGGGACAAGAACCTTTGCCAGAGATAGGGGTTTCGTACATAGATGAGGGCGGCCTTTTATTCAATGCCGGCGAAAAGGCAAATTTTAGATTCGAGGCAGTAAATAAGGGCAATAAGGGAGGCATGTGCAGGATCGATTTTAAATTTAAGGATTTATTTAGCGATACCTTGTCTGAGTTTATAGAGCCGGGCGTAGTTAAGGAGCTTGGATCTGAATTTACCCTGCCCATAGATTTAGAAGAAGGGCCATACCAGGCTGAATATGTGTTTGAAGGCGAGAGACACGTTATCGATTTCAACATAGGCGGCCTCAAGATAGAGGTTGAGGCTGAATTTGAAAATAATATTTTTAAAATGGCCGTCCATAATAAAGGCTCAGCAGAAAAAGTTGAACTTTTTGCAGAGGCGAGATGCAGCGGGTTTGAAGAAAAAAAGGAGTTTGTATTGGTAGATTCCCAGGAGCTGGCCTTTAATATCCTGGATGTCAGCGGAGAGGATAAGATCTATTACGGGATATATTTTAGATCAGGCAAGTCAGTCTACCTGGATTCCTTTTTGTTGAATAGAGAGGACGGGAAAGAAGAGAAGGCCTCTATAAAGATCATTAAAGCGGGCTGTGACAAGGGCTGTTATGAGAATGGAGAACCGATATTGCTTGAATGGAAGATTAATTCGCCGGAAGATGTTTCTGTGCATCTCGCCGCAGAATTGGCCGGGCCTGACTCTAATAGCGAAGAGGTTATTGACGAGGATATTGGATTAGAGGAGGGCTTGAATACTTTTAGCGCTGAGATATCTCCTGAGCTTGCAGGGCCGGGGATGTATCGCTTCGTGTATAGATTTTATCAGGACGGAGAAATGGCAGCTCAGGGCGCATTATTTTTCGATGTGGGCGATGAGATAAAAGTCACTGTGCATTTAAGCGCCAAGGAATATTTGGAGGATGAAGATATAGCCCTCACTGCCGGTATTTTTACAAGCGCCTTGGTAGGAGGGGAATTAAGGGTTTTATTGGATAATGAAATAATAGAGACAAGAGGTGTTAGTGTAGATGGATATGAAAAATTTGATTTTAATATAGGAGGCAAAGAGGCAGGCCAGCACAAAATATACGCCCAGTTATTTTATAATGAGGAAAACAAGGATTCTGAGAAAATGAACTTTAGTGTTTTAGCCAGGCCCAAGCCAAATCATTCGCCAGTTTTGCTTACTATAGGAAAAAAAGAGGTTATAGCCGGAGAGATTCTGGAGTTTTTTGTAGAGGCGCAGGATATGGATGGGGATGTGCTTATGTATTCATGCCAGGGATTGCCTGATGGCGCTATTTTTGAGGCTGAGGCGAGGAGGTTTTTCTGGAGGCCTGGGTATAATCAGGCAGGCCGCTATTTTGTTACGTTTAGCGTGAGTGATGGGGTGGACGGAACATTTGAGAAGGTAAAGATTACTGTAGTAAAGGCCGCGCCTTTGCCTCCGCAGGCAAGAGCTCTTGCAGATCCTGTGAGCGGCATGGCTCCGCTTGAGGTGAGGTTTAGCGCTGATAGCATTGATAAGGATGGAAGGATCGTGAAACATGAATGGGACTTTGACGGGAAAGGCGTATATGATTTTAGTTCCCTTGAGTCAGGTGATGCGTTGTTTGTTTATACAGGCAAAGGAGATTTTTCTGCTAGGTTGCGGGTGACTGATAATGAAGGCCAGACAGATATTCACGAGGTCGTGATCGAGGTAAGCGAGAATCCTGATGCGCCAGTGGTTTTGCTCGAGATAGCGCCATTAGTGGGTGCCGCGCCGCGCAAGGTGTATTTTCAGGGCAGTGTGTTTTCTTTAGCAGATATTTGCAGATACGAATGGGATTTTGACGGGGACGGCGTGTACGATGCCTGTTCTGCGGATTCGGCAGATGTGGTTAAGACTTATAGCGTGCCTGGCGCATACGATGCAGGGCTAAGGGTGATGAGTTCTGAGGGGCTGAGCGGGGCGGCAGTGGTCAGAGTCGAGATAGGCGATCCTCTGGTTTTAGATGTCGAGCTGATGATCTCAGATGAATCTGGAGATGTGCCGGTAGAGGTAGATTTTGACGCGCTCGTAGATGCAGAAAATGCAATACAGAAATATCAATGGGATTTTGAGGGCGATGGGATTTTTGATTTTACTTCCAGGGATTCGGCTGTTTGCAGCAATACATATTATGAGCCGGGCGTATATGCGGTGACCTTAAAGGTTACTGATGAGGAAGATGTATCTTGTCAGCGCATTAGAGAGATCAGATTTGGGGTGCCTGAATCGCATGAGACTAATGGCGGCGAGATAAAGGTTGTGCCGAGAAAAGGCAAGGCGCCTATTGAGGCGAAATTTTCTTTTGAAACAAGCTGTGAGATGGGCGAGGCGCGTTACTCTTGGGATTTTGACGGTGACGGCGCATGCGACCTTATGACGGATTTGGCCGAGGCAGAGTTTACCTATCATGATTCAGGGATTTATTTAGCAAGGCTTCACGTAAGGTGCGGTAATGGCCTGGTCAGGACGTATCAAGAGACAGTCTATATTTCTAATGGCAAGAGTAAAAATAATGACAGAGGGTCCTCGGCTGGATCAGAGGCAGAGAAGACAAAAAATGTGTCTAAGGATAAGTCAGACAAAATAGAGCTTTCAGATGGGACGTGCCTGGATCTGCCAGCAGGGATTTTAGACGAGGACGACGTTGTCAGTATTAAAAAATTGGCAGAGGATAGTGTTCGGAACAAGATCATCTCAGAGCAGGAAAATCTTGCCTCTGCTGGAGAATACAGAGAATATAAATTTGGCAATCATAAGCATGGTTTTAGCGAGGAAGTGGCTATATCGATCCCGTATCAGGATGCGGATGAGGATGGTTTTGTAGATGAGAGGAATATTGATGAACTTACGCTGGGTGTGTATTGGCTGGATGAAGATGTCCAGGAATGGAAGAGGCTTTCAGGCTCATTGGTATTTCCAGAAGAGAATTTAGTTACAGTGAGGACCAATCACTTCAGTCTTTTTGGAATAGCAGGCACTGAGGTGCAAGGCGAAGATCCTTCTGGAGATTCTGCTGTAGACGGCGGAGGCGGAGACGGAGGAGACGGCGGCGGGGTGAGTTGTTTTATCGCGACAGCTGTGTTTGACACGCCCCGTACCAAATTGCATGATTCTTTAGATTCGGGCAATTTGGTACGGGGCACGCCTCTTGCCCGGGAAGTCAAGATATTATGCGAAGTTAGAGATAGGTATTTATTGAAATCAGAGGCCGGCAGGGAGTTTGTCCGGCTTTATTATAGGTTTAGTCCACCCATTGCAGAATTTATAAAAGATAGGCCGCTGCTTAAGGCTTTCCTGAGGTATTTTCTTAAACCTCTTGCAAAACTATCCCACCTCGTATTATAATAACTTTACATCCACTTTCGCTGAAGTGCTTTCGTCAGTCTTCGCTGAGTACTTACGTATTCAGCTTCGCCTGGTTTCGCCTTCAGCTTCGGTGGATTCAATAGTCCGGCGAAGTTAAGCACGTTAAGTGCTTAACGAAGACGGGCACTTGAAGATTGCAAGAGTGTAAACCCCGTACCAAATTCTTAAGGATCATCAAATGATTTGTAAGAATTGGCCGCAGTTATTTACACATGGTAAATTGATTATCGATTAGAATTTGGTACGGGGTAAAGTTAGCAAAGGGGTGGGCATGTTTGGATTGGTTGTAAGCAATGAGGATGGCGGAAAGCGGGTGGATAATGTGACTACGAAGCATATGGTTGCATTGAAGCCGGAATTGGAGATCTCCAGGAGCATGATTCAGAGGATGATTGAGAAGGGGGATGTTTTGCTTAATGGGGGCAAGATCAAGGCCGGGCATAAGGTGAAGAGAGATGATAAGATTGAGGTGGATCTGGAAAGATTAGAGAAGGAGAGCCTGGCAGAGCATGAAGGCAGGATACCAAGGGCTGAGAAACTGCAGTTGGATATTATTTATGAAGATGATGATATATTAGCTGTGAATAAACCTGCGGGGATGGTGGTGCATCCTGCGTGCGGGAATTATTCAGGGACGCTGGTGAATGCGCTTTTGAATTACCCTGGATTTTTAACTAAGTTTAATGAACCACGCCCCGTACGAAAATCTTCGATTTCGTACGGGGCACGAAAAACGAGCGACGACCAAAGGGAATCCCGAGCGAAGTCGAGGGACGAGCGACAAATAATGCGGCCTGGGATTGTTCACAGGCTGGATAAAGATACCTCCGGTATAATGCTCGTGGCAAAGACAGGCGCGGCGCACAGGAGGCTGTCAAATCAGCTCAAGAATAGGACTGTTACTAAAAAATATCTTGCTATTGTGAAGGGCATGGTGAGTCTGGATGAAGGGATTATAAATGCGCCTATTTCACATGATAAAAAGGACCGCAGAAGAATGGCTATTGATGAAGAAGAGGGCAAGGAGTCCATCACGCATTACAAAGTTCTTAAGCGAAATAAAGATAGAAGATTCACAGTCTTAGAAGTACGGCCAAAGACAGGCCGGACGCACCAGATCCGCGTACACCTTTCCCACGTTGGTCATGCAATATTGGGCGATACCATGTACAATGGCCCAGTGGTTGAGGGCCTGTCAAGACAAGCCCTGCATGCCTCCAGTATTAAGTTTATCCATCCCGCCACAAACAAGCCCATGGAGCTATCTGCCAATCTTCCACCTGACCTGCTAACATTCTTCGAGCTTGTCGAAAAGAACATTGTCGAAAAGAATACTTGAAATATTGGATTTTTATGGTATTATTAGAAAAAACAAGGAGGTGTAGCAGTGAAAAAGCTAATTGCATTGTTTGTGCTATTGGTTTTTGTGGCAGGCCTTATTTTTATTAGTAATAACGAGTGCCTTGCTGCATGGGGGAGAAAAGATAAGGATAAAGAGAATGAAGAAGAGGTAAAGGCAGACGAGCCAAAGTTGATTCACGCATTCAAAGATGCAGATGCGCTTGGAGAATTTGAGCAGCTCTATGTGGCAAAGCAGGCGACCTTTGGCAGGATGGGAGTGTTACAGGCGTACTTTTCAATGGAGCAGAATAATCTGTCGCAGATAGATGCACAGATGCAGGAGAAGTTTGGCTTTAAGATGGATCCCAGCAAGATGTATGACTTAAACAGGGATACCATGGAGATGCGAGAAGTAGGTCCAGTTGCTCCTACAGTTCCAGTTCCAAGCGAATAATTTTCAACTATAATTGTTAATTCAGGGGGCGGGTCACCCCCGCGGTGGGGGAGGTTAATTAGTCATGTTATCTTGACCCTGGGGCTATGGAGTTCTGAAGAGGAGCATGATAGTATCGGGGTATGCCTGGGAATGCCCATAGGTTGATCGAACGATGCATAAGGCGCGAAGAAAGGGCCTGGGAAGAATTCGTGGAACGCTTCTCAGGCCTTTTGTATTATTCGGCAAAAAGGAGACTGGAGAAGAGCGGCATGATGTTTATGCGGCAGGATGTGGATGATATTGTGCAGGCAATGTTTCTGGATATATGGGAGAAGCGGAGGTTAGAAGGGGTTAAAGACAGGAAAAAGATTACAGGATGGCTCAGCGTGACAGCGCAGAATAGGGCGCTTAATTATATGCGGAAAAAGAGAGAGATTCTTCTGCGCGAGGAAGATTTGTACAAGATTAACAATATAAGGGCAGATGGGAAGGGTTGCATTGATGAAGAATTAATAGTAGGGCTGGAGAGGTGTATTGAGGATTTTGAGCCAGGACACAAGATTATATTTAAATTGAATATAATTTATGGAAAGACGTATAAGGAGATAGCAAGGTTTATGAATATGCCGTTGAGCACAGTAGCTACTATAATAGCCAGGAAGAAGAGAAAAGTAAAAAAATTTTTAATGGGGTGAAATAAATGGGCCTCCAGATGTGTCTAATTAATAGAGGTGATTGATATGAGATGTCCTGATGAAGCAATGCTTTCTTCGTATTTGGATGAAAGCCTTTCTGAGGCGGAGCGAGGCAGGATAGAGCAGCATGTGTCCAGCTGTGCCCGCTGCCTGGACCTGCTTGTGGTTGCCTATGAGTCTGGGCAAGGAGCGCGTAAGTGCCCCAGGGTTTTGAGGAATAAGATAAAGGCGCGCCTTGGCTTACAGCAGAGGAGGGGGAGACCTGAGCTGAAATGGCTTTTCGCGAGCCTTGTTTTGTTCCTGCTTTCCTTTGTCTTTAAGAAATATTTTCTGCAATTCCTCATAGCCGCAGCCATCCTTGGGTTTAAATGGGTAATGGAGGGCGAGGGGGCCAAGCGAGCAATAATGATTTTCAGAGGCATGCGTGAGGAAGAAGATCATAACCTATCCGAGCGCTCTACCACCCCCTCCTCAAAACGCTTCGATTGAACCGTTGTTACACCGCGTAGGTGCGCACCGCGCACCTACGCGGTGTAAAGATGGTTAATCGAGCAATAGGTCCTTTATTTTAGCCAATTCCCTCTGATAAGAAATTCTATCTTCAACAAATTTTTTATAAGATGATGGGTTGATATCTAAAACATTGCTGTCCCCGCAAATTCCATCATTAGCTGACGCATCTCTAATATATTCCTTAAATGAAGACCAGTTCTATTCTTCCGGCCCATTCACTAAATATGTGGATTATTGCACTTGGGGTTGAAAAAAGTCAAGAAAATTTAGGGGGGGGGTGCGATAAATGGGCCTCTTCATGTGTCTATATAGTAGAGGGAGGTGATAGATATGGCTGGTAATGGTAATGGAGTCGAAGTGCTGAGGCTGCGGAGGCTCAACAAAGATTCAAAGGTTAAGGCCTTTGCGGATGTTGGGTTTGCAGGAGCGTTTGTAGTGAAAGGCCTTAGAGTGGTTGAGGGAAAAAGCGGGTTATTCGTAGGCATG
Source organism: Candidatus Omnitrophota bacterium (assembly GCA_018896815.1). Lineage (GTDB taxonomy): Bacteria > Omnitrophota > Gorgyraeia > Gorgyraeales > Gorgyraeaceae > JAHILY01. The sequence goes on from JAHILY010000038.1 coordinate 9,814, forward strand.
CCAAGGCAGCAAGGTAAAGATGGCAAATGGTACGATGGAGCTCATCCTTTAACTAAGGAGTTTCGAGACCTGTTGAGCGAACTTGTGCTGGAGGCGTATGAGGGCGGGAAGTAGCCTGTTTCAAACCCGTTCGCTTTAGGCGGACGGGTTTGTACAATGCGGGTTTGTGCAGGGTTTACACTAACCCTTGACAAGGCTGGTTTTTAGGGATATACTCTTGGAAAAAGGAGTATATATGTCTAAGATATTTAAGATAGTATTAGTACTATTGGTCATAGCTAGTATTGTGTCAGCCGCGCTTGCTGTAATTTTGTATATGGACAAGGAAAGGGAGTATACAAAAAGGCTTATGCTGGAGGACAAGCTGGCTGCCACGCTCAAGGAAAAGAGGGAGATAGAGAAAGAAATCGATGCGAGTAAGAAGCTGGCTGAAGAAACAGAGGCCAAGCTTAGCGAGGCAGAGGCAAAGTTAGAAGGCCTGACTGCGCAGGTTGAAGAGGCAGAGGAAAAGAGTAAGACTGCCAAAGAGGACTTGGAGATCAAGGAAAAAGAGGTTACAAAACTAAAAGAGGACATAGAGAAAGAAAAGAAAGAGAAACTTACTATTTCTAAAAAGTTGGAGAGCCTGCAAGCAGACTATGATAAGGCAAAGATGGATGTCCTGAGGATCAAGAAAGAAAATGAGATGCTTGAAAAGGACCTGTCTGGCCTGAAAGAAAAGACAGTGGAACTCGATACAATAGTTGTAAAACCGCCCCTGAAAACTGTTTCAAGGCCAGAACAAGAAGAGTCTTCTATGGAGTTTTTAAATGGCAGTGTCCTGGTAGTAAACAAGGACTATAATTTCGTTGTTACTGACCTTGGTGAAGATGATGGCATTAGGAAGGGCATGGTCATTGAGATCAGAGATGGCAATGAGTTTCTGGGCAAGGCAGAGGTGGATAAGGTCTATGAGACTATGTCGTCTGCCACAATGCTGCCTGGCGGAAAGATAAATTTTGTCAAGAAAGGCAATACAGTTATTGAAAGTCCATAAGATAGAGATCCCGCCTGATAAATCCATTTCCCATCGAGCAGTCATACTCGCATCCATTGCAAAAGGGACTACGCGCATAAAAAATCTACTTATGGCAGATGATATTCGCGGGACCATAGAGGCGTTTAAGGGTATGGGGGTATCTATAGGTGTAAAGTGTAAGGTGTCCCCGTACCACAGGGGTACGGGGCAGGCAGGTGTCAAGGGGGATGCCATGGTACATGGTGTGGGGATGCGGGGTTTAAGGGAACCGCGGAAGGCATTGTACCTTGGCAATTCCGGCACCACAATGCGCATCCTGCCAGGGATATTAGCGGGCCAGGATTTTGAGGTGGCGCTGACTGGCGATGCTTCGCTTTCGAAGAGGCCGATGGAAAGGATAGCTAAACCACTGGCACAGATGGGCGCTAAAATAGTTGCTTCGCGAGGCACGCCTCCGTTAAAGATCAAAGGCGGTAAGCTAAAGGCAATTAAATACAGGTCAAAGATTGCGAGCGCGCAGGTTAAATCGTGCATCTTGCTTGCAGGGCTTTACGCAAAGGGTGTTACGAGCGTTAGTGAGCCGACGAGGTCGAGAGACCATAGTGAGCGGATGATTAGACTGTTTGGTGTAAGGTGTAAAGTGAAAGGTGTCAGGTGTGAGCTTAAAGGGCCTGCTAGATTAAAGTCGCCGGGCACAATAGTGATCCCGGGAGATATTTCCAGCGCGGCATTTTTTATTGTGGCAGGCTGTATTTTACCAAAGACGAAAATAATTTTGAAGAATATTGGGCTGAATCCGACGAGGACTGGGGTGATTGATATTTTGAAGAGGATGGGAGCAGATATTAGTGTCAAGTGTCAAGTGTCAAGTGTCAAGGAGTTTGAGCCTGCTGGTGATATAATTGTTAGATCCAGCAAACTAAAAGGCATTACAATTTCCCCAAAAGAAGTTGTGGCTGCAATCGATGAGATACCTATAATAATGCTGGCTGCGTGTTTTGCAAAAGGGACGACTACTATTAGAGGTATAGGCGAGCTGCGGGTGAAAGAGACAGACCGTGTGCGCTCGATGGTGACGAATCTGAGGAAGATAGGGGCGCAAATAGAGGTGAAGGGTGAAGGGTTAAGGGTGAAGAAGGGCGGTAGAGGATTGCGCGGCGCACAGGTGTCCAGCTATGGTGATCACCGCACTGCAATGAGTATGTTGATTGCAAATCTTGCTATTAAGGGGAAAATTAAGGTTACAGGCCTAAGCTGCATCAATAAGTCCTTCCCAGGCTTTTTGAAATTACTGAACAAATTAAATTGACAAACATATAACCCTTTGATAGAATTAGGATTATCAAATTTAAAAAGGGAGTGAACAATGGGTCAATTTTTCAAATTGCTTAAGAAAGGTATTAACTTTGTCCTTGGTCTTTTTTCAAATGATATGGGGATTGACCTGGGGACTGCTACGACGCTTGTGTATGCTAAGGGTCGGGGCATTGTATTGTGTGAGCCGTCTGTTGTTGCGATTCAAAAAGGCAGTCACAATGTGCTTGCTGTTGGTGAAGAGGCAAAGCGCATGCTGGGCAGGACGCCTGGTAACATAGTCGCTATCAGGCCAATGAAGGATGGTGTGATTGCAGATTTTGAAATCACAGAGGATATGCTGAGATATTTTATAAAGAAGGTGCATAACCGCAAGGTGTTTGTGCGGCCGAGGATGGTTATTGCGATTCCGTCGGGTATCACAGAGGTCGAGAAGCGGGCGGTGAAAGATTCGGCAGAGCATGCGGGCGCGCGCGAGGTGTATCTGGTGGAGGAGCCGATAGCTGCGGCTATTGGTGTGGGGCTGCCGATCCAGGAGCCGAGCGGCAACATGATAATTGACATTGGCGGAGGCACGACAGAGATAGCTGTTATCTCGCTGGCAGGAATCGTGTTTTCGCGCTCCATAAGGATTGGCGGGGATGAACTGGATGAGGCAATAATCGAGCATTTGAAAAAGACGTATAATCTGATGATAGGTGAGCGAACTGCAGAAGATACAAAGATAAAGATAGGGTCTGCGTATCCATTGGAAGAGGAGCTGACAATGGAGGTGCGGGGCCGCGATTTAGTGGCGGGCCTTCCAAAGACGATTACGGTTTCCTCGGAGGAGATCCGCGAAGCATTGGCTGGGCCGATCTCGGCGATTCTGGAGGCCACGCGAATGACTCTCGAGAGGACGCCACCAGAGCTATCGGCTGACTTGATCGAGCGTGGCATTATACTGGCTGGCGGCGGCGCGCTTTTAAGGGGCATGGACAAGCTGATCAGCGAAGAGACAGGGCTGCCTGTGCATGTGGCTGATGACCCGATGACAGCTGTTGCAATGGGCACGGGCAAGGTGCTGAGCGAGATAAAGTATTTGAAAAAAGTCACTGTCCGATCGAAATTGGATTTTTAAATTCCAAATAAAGCTGTGTGGAGAATTCATACAAAAACCTTCCTTTAAGAAAACTCTTAATTTTCGCAGCTTGTATTATTCTCATTTCCCAGATCTTCTCAAGTGATTTCCGCATAAAAATATTGAATGTCTTTCGAACCCCTCTTAAGCTGGTTTCAGGGTCTTATTACGCGCTTCGCGACGTTTCAAATTTTAAAGAAATAAGAAAAGAAAACAGGCTGTTGAGGGAGAATCTGGGCAATCTCAACGGCAAGTTCGTGGATCTTGAGGAAACCAGAATTGAAAATAAAAGGCTGAGGCAGCTGCTTGGTTTCAGAGAGACTGAGAAGATGAAGTTTATTCCTGCCATGGTGATTGCAAGGGAGGCATTGGGTCTGGGAGATACAATTGTCATAGATAAAGGAAAGGCGCAGGGTGTATATAAAGGTATGGTTGTGATAAGCGGGAGCGGCCTTGCGGGCAGGGTACATGAGTCTGGCAGAAACATTTCAAGGGCGATTCTTATTACGCATCCGGATTCGGTTGTGGGCGGGATTGTGCAAAGGACAAGGGATGAGGGCGCAATAGAGGGGAATATGAGTTCAGGCGTCATCATGAAGTATCTGGAATTAGACAGTGACGTTAAAGAGGGCGACAAGATCATCACGTCTGGATTTAGCGGCGTGTTTGAGAAGGGTATTTTAATAGGCGAGGTTATTTCAGTAGAGAAAGATGTAAGCGGGTTGTACCTGAGGGCGGTTGTGGAGCCCGAGGTAGATCTGAGGCGGTTGGAAGAGGCGCTGGTAATCCGGTAGTTTGCAACGCGGTGCAATAGGTTATGGTTATCGTTTGGATCATTATATTAGCATTGTTGCAGGTGACGGTGGTAAGGGATCTAAATCTCTTGCTGGTCCTTGTGATACTGGCGGGATTGAGAAAAGGGCCTGAGGCGGGGCTTTTGATGGGCGCGTTAATAGGGATGCTTGTGTCTATTTTTTCTTCATCAAACCCTGGGTTTAATCTCGTTTTTTACAGCGCCTCAGGACTATTGGCAGGGCTTGTAAGCCTGCAGGTGTATTATAAAAGGAATTTTTATACTGATTTTTTGTTTTCATATTGCGGGGTGATGCTATTTTATTTTATTTATTTTATTTTAACAGGCAGGTTCAGCTCAATTATTTTTTCTATGGCCTTTTGTTCAGCAATATTCTCGCCGGTATTGTTCAGGTTAGTTGAAGATTAAAGAGATCCCTCGACGCGGCCCTTCGACAAGCTCAGGGCCTTGCTCGGGATAAATTCGTCCGCCTACGGCGGACTCATTTAGCTATGCGACTAAAGGTATTGAATATTTCCTTTGCTGTTTTTTTTGCCTTCCTTGTGTCATGCCTCTATTACCTCCAGATAATAAAAGGCCCTGCATATAAAGAAATGGGCCACAGAAACAGTATCCGTCTTCTGAGCATAAATGCGCCCCGCGGGATTATATACGACAGGCGCAACATAAAGATAGCAGAGAATATACTTTCCTTTGGCGTATTTATCGTGCCGCAGGAGGTGGTAGAGCTGGACAGCACACTAAAGAGGCTTTCTGAAATCCTGGATTGCCCAGAGAGTCTTTTGAAGAGAAATTATAATCGCAACTATCAGGCGCCATTTGCGCCCTGCGAGGTAAAGAGAAATGTTTCGAAAAAAGATGCCATACTTATTGAGGAGCTAAGGCTTGACATGAGGGGTGTTATTGTCAAGGAGCTGCCCTTAAGGAGCTATCCATACGCTCATGCATTTGCGCATCTTGCAGGATATATAGGCGAGATTAATAAAAGTGAGCTGAGCGCGCTAAGGAGCTATGGTTATGCAATGAAGGATCTGATAGGAAAGGAAGGCGTGGAGAGATTGGCTGATAATGTGTTGCGCGGAAAAAGCGGGGGCATGCAGATACAGGTGGACAACAGGGGCAGGCAGGTAAAGGTATTAAATCTAAAAAGGCCTGTAAAGGGTGAAGATGTTTATTTGACAGTAGACGCAGGTCTTCAGGATTTTATCTGGAAGGCCATGGGAGAAAAAAGAGGCGCTGCGATTTTTATGGACCCGCATACAGGAGAGATATTGAGTCTGGTTAGCACGCCGTCCTATGATCCAAATGAATCAGTTGCATCGATATTGTATGACAGCGATGCGCCGCTCATGAATAGGGCGTTGATGGGTCAATATCCGCCAGGCTCAGTTTTTAAAATCCTGATTGGCCTGGCAGGGCTGGAATCAGGGAGCATAACGCCTCAGACTAATTTTGTGTGCAATGGCAGGTTGGCTATTGGCAAGGCTGTGTTTAACTGTTGGAATCTGGATGGGCATGGGGCTATGGATATAAGACAGGCGATTGCTGAATCGTGCAATGTGTTTTTCTATAATGCCGGACTTATACTTAAGGCCGAGAAGATTTATGAATATGCGCGCAGGCTTGGTTTTGGAAAAAAGACCGGGATTGAATTATCCGGGGAGAAAGAAGGATTTGTGCCAACAAGGGCGTGGAAGAGGATGCAGGTAAGGGAGCGCTGGTTTGCAGGGGATACAGTAAACCTTTCTATTGGCCAGGGGTATTTATTGGTCACGCCTTTACAGATAGTGCGGCTTGTGGCAGCTATTGCCAATGGCGGGGAGCTTGTGCAGCCGCATGTATTGAAAAGAAAAGGCCGGGCCAGTGGCAGTGTAAGGCTGAGACTCGATGCTAAAAATATAGAGATCTTGAGGGATGCGATGAAAGGTGTGGTCGAGGAAGAAGATGGCACAGGGGCCAGGGCGCGGAGCAGCGTGGTTTCGATCTCAGGAAAGACAGGGACGTCTCAAGCAGGGCCTGGGCTGGATACGCATGCGTGGTTCACCGGGTTTGCGCCGTCAGAGGATCCTGAGGTGTGTTTCGTGATTTTTCTCGAACATGGCGGGTCTGGCGGTGACGTGTCTGCGATGATCGCGAGGAAGGCGGTCGAGTACTGGTATAGGAACCGTCGTCCGTCGTCTGTCGTCCGTCATCCGTAACGGAATACGGAATACAGACGACGGAATACATAACGCTAATGCGAGAGAACAATGCTTAAACTTGAGTTAAAGAAATACAAAGATTTTGATTGGGTGCTGGCAGGCAGCGCAATGGCCGTATTCTGCCTCGGGCTTTTGTTTTTGGTCAGCTCAACATATCCAAACAAACTGGATTTTGTAATGAGGCAGGCAGCGTGGTTTCTCCTGGGCTGCCTGATATTTATTTTTATCATAAATATAAACTACAGAAAGATTGTTGGTGTGGGCAATATTTTTTATTCTCTCATTGTCGCGCTCCTTGTGAGCGTCCTTATATTTGGCAGTCGTAGATTCGGCGCACAGAGATGGGTTTCAATAGGCGCATTTAATATGCAGCCGTCAGAATTTGGAAAATTATTTATTACCATTACATTGGTGCAATATCTTACCAGCCACAAGGACTATCGCAGCCTAAAGACTATGTTGATGGCCTTTTTAATAGTCATGGTTCCTTTTGTGCTCATACTTAAAGAGCCAGATCTTGGAACAGCGCTTATGCTCATACCTATAGTATTCGTGCTTTTGTATATATGGGGCGCGCCGCTGAGATATTTATTGGGCATTATTTTTTGCGGCGTCATATCTTCTCCGCTTGCCTGGTTTTTTTTAAAGGACTATCAAAAGGAGCGGCTTCTTGTGTTCATGGATCCCAGTATTGATCCGCTTGGCGCGGGGTATACTATTATTCAATCCAAGATAGCCATAGGTTCAGGCGGCGTGCTTGGTAAAGGCTGGCTTTCTGGCACGCAGAACCAATTAAATTTTCTTGCAGAGCGGCATACGGATTTCATATTTTCTGTTGCAGGAGAAGAATGGGGGCTCGCAGGGTGTCTGATACTGACAGGGCTTTTTTATATTTTAATCAGGCGCGCGATCTTTATAGCTGAGAAGGCAAATGATCCCTGCGGCAGGCTTTTGGCAGTCGGCATTGCGACAATGGTGGGCATCCAGGTCATTGTGAATATAAGCATGACAATGGGATTCATGCCTGTTGTGGGGCTTCCGCTTCCGTTTGTGAGTTACGGAGGTTCGTCACTTCTCGTAAACATGATGGCGCTGGGGCTCTTGGAGAGCATAGCGATACATCGGTGAACTCGCTGGTAAGGTGAAATATGATACTAAAACCGGGACGGTATATAGACTCAGAGTGGAATGCGATACACAAGGGCCAGCAACAGGGCATGCTGAGGGTGGCCTTGTGTTTCCCTGATATATACGAGATCGGCATGAGTCACCTGGGCATGAAGATTTTGTATGGGGCGTTGAATCGCGAGGAGGATGTGTTCTGCGAGAGGGTGTTTGCGCCTTGGAGTGACATGGAGAGAAAAATGAGGGAGGAGAACGGGGCGCTGAGGTCGCTGGAGGGGCGGACGGCGCTGAAGGATTTTGATGTGGTGGGGTTTTCATTGCAATACGAGATGAATTGTGTGGATGTCTTGAATATGCTGGATCTGGGCGGCATACCTGTGTTTAGTAAAGATAGAGATGATACGCATCCTATTGTAATAGCAGGCGGGCCATGTGCTTTTAATCCTGAGCCAATGGCTGAATTTATCGATGCGTTTGTAATCGGCGAGGCAGAGGAAGCGGTGCTGGAGATAGCGAGAGCGGTGAAAAGTGAAAAGTGTCAAGTGAAAGGTGAAAGAGATAAAGTGCTTAAAGAGATTTCTAAGATAGAGAGCGTGTATGTGCCACGAGCCCCGATAACCGATAACCGAACCACGGTCAAGAAACGTATAATCAAGGATCTCGATTCTTCGTATTTTCCCACCGACATAATTGTCCCGTATATCCAGATCGTGCATGACCGAATCGGTATCGAGATCATGCGCGGGTGTCCGCATAAGTGCAAATTCTGCCAGGCATGTAAAATCTTTCATCCTCTCAGGATTCGGTCTGTAAAAAGGATCCTCGAAATAGCTGAAGAATCAGTGGCGGGCACTGGCTATGAAGAGATATCGCTTCTATCACTTTCTACAGGAGACTATCCGCACCTGGAAGAGCTTGTAGCTAAGATAGAGGAGCGATTTAAAGGTATGGGCGTGAAAATATCTTTACCGTCTTTACGGGCACAGAGTTTTAAGGCGCAGGAAGACAGGACTATTATAAAAAGGGCTGGTCTGACATTCGCGCCTGAGACGGGTAGTGACCGTTTGAGAAAGACGCTGAATAAAAATATGACAAACCAGGATATTATTCAAAAGTCAACACAGGCGCTTAGATCAGGATGGAAGAAAGTAAAGCTGTATTTTATGATTGGACTGCCAGGTGAGGAGCAGGATGACCTGGATGCAATAATAGACATGGTTGGCCAGATAAAAAGTGTGAGCCTGAGCATTTCATCATTTATACCAAAGCCGCATTCTGGATTCGAGAGAGAAGGGATGGCTGGATTAGAAGAGCTAAGCGAGAAGAAAAAATATCTGGGCTCTATGCTCAGGTCTCTAAGCTCGAGGCGGCATATAAAGGCGGAGTTTCATGACCTTGAGACGAGCAGGATCGAGGCAGTGTTGTCGAGAGGCGATCGAAGAGTAGGCCAAGTGATACATGCTGTATGGCAAAAGGGCGCAAGGCTCCAGGCATGGAATGAATATTTTGACTGCAAGCTGTGGGAAGAGGGCTTCAGGGAGTGCGGGGTAGATCCAGACAGGTATCTGAGAAAGGCAGGCGAAGGAGAAGGATTGCCGTGGGGGTTTATTAAGGGATGAAAACTTGAACTTACACAAATTGTATTGTATACTGTTGTTGGTCGGGCATTGCCCGCTACACGGAGGTTATTATGTTAAATTTTCTTAAGAATATGTCTTTATTACCCAAGGGATTGAAATACAAGACCATGATCGCATTTTGTCTTATGTCTATTATACCTCTTTTAATATGCGTCTGGCTTGTCACTACTTATATATTTCCAAATACAGGTTTATTTTTAGGCCTCTCAATAGGCAATATAAGTGTAATATTGATTATATCTGTAATTATATCCCTTTTAGGCCTGCATGTTACTGAGCAGATGATAGACCCTATTGTGAAGATGGCTGGGGACGCAAAAGGTATAGCAGACGGTAATATTGACAAGGTGATAAAGATTGTGGCAGAGGATGAGGTGGGCGACCTTGGCACTTCTTTGAATATTATGACTCAGAAGATAAGGGATAATATTGAGGAACTAAAGGCGTACGGCGAGAGGACAAAATTGATGAATATGGAGATAAATAAAAAGGTCATTGCCCTATCAAGCCTTTTACAGATCGGCAATCTAATAGCTGCTTCAGAAGAGCTCGGAGAGATCTTAAATTTTATTTCGCGAAAGATATCTGATGTGGAGAACGATTCTATTTCTTTTATCATGCTTCTGGACAAGGAGACAGGGGATCTTAAGGTTGTATCGAGCGTCAATCTTCAGGGAGAGTTTGGGGATTTTAGTCTGAATCGCACAGATTTAACGCCGCATATACATGTGATAGATGCAGAAAATCAAGGG
>JAHILY010000039.1 GCA_018896815.1 Candidatus Omnitrophota bacterium
ATCCCTTGAGCCTACAAAAGAATACTTTGGCCTTACTGATGTAACGATTGCAACAATCGATAATATTGACATTACCCTGGATAACATCGCAGATGAATTCGCAGCACGAGACTTCTTCATAGATGCAGCAGCAGCCCTTGACTTTATAAATTCCACAGGCATCCCAGCAAACATTAGCTTAACAAATATCCACTCCATATCCTTTGGCAAAGACCTCTGGGGAGGCCTGAATTTTACCACAACCATAAACTCCGATCTCGATACCTATGGCAGCAGGGCGCTTTGGGGGACTGTTACTTCTACCACTATTGGCACAGACGCATTCGGCTCAAGCTACGAAAGCATCACCATAACAGAGAATGACTATCAGAAAAAGCCTGTCAATAACATCACTGCCTATGTCATAGACAATTACACAGTAACCACCCATAGCGAATCAACTGATGTCTTTGGAGGAAGTGTCTACAGCGTAGGTAGGATAAAATATCAGAATGGTGTAACTGCAGGAGGCTACTTCGGCCTTACAGGCACAATTGACTATTCCTTAACAAAAACCGAGATAGTAGGAAAACTAACGGAATTCTTTGAAGACGACCCTGATCCTAATGCTGAAGATTATTTAACAGCCGAACAAAAAGCCCAGGCGCTCTATGATGATTCAGGCATAGAAGATGCTGACCTAGCAGGCAAACACTCCATCTCCTTTGGCAAAGACCTCTGGGGAGGTATAAGCTTCACCACAACCATAAACTCCGATCTCGATACCTATGGCAGCAGGGCAAACTGGGAGACTGTCGCCAGCACCACAGAAGGCCAAGACGCCTTCGGCTCAAGTTACACCTCATATACAAGGACAGAGAATACCTATGCCAAACAGGAAGTATCATTTGCCACTGGAGTAATAACCGCCTATGTCCTGGATTACTACACAGTAACAACCACCTCTCAATCCAATGACATCTTCGGAGGCGCAGTATATAACGTAAGCAAACTAAAATACATCAACGATATAACCACAGATTCTAGATCCAGCGATCCTTCAAAGAACTACTATGGCCTTGATAGGGTAGAAGCACAAACTCTTACAGTAGGTCTTATTGAAAAGCTTCTTGTAGATGCAGGGTTCTTTACAGATGAATCTGTTCCTCGGGATGTAAGAGAAGAGGTAGCAAAACAAGAAGCTAGGAAATTCCTAGCCTCCACAGGTCTTAAAGACGCTGACTTACAAGGCGCCTTTAGCGTAGGATTAGGCAAAGACCTCTGGGGAAGCATAAGCTTCACCACAACCATAAACTCCGAGCTCGATACCTATGGCAGCAGGGCAAACTGGGGGACTGTCGCTAGCACCACAGAAGGCCAGGACGCGTTCGGCTCAAACTACACCTCATATACAAGGACAGTGAATACCTATGACAAACAGACAGTAGATTTTACTACTGCTGAAGATATAACCGCCTATGTCCTGGATTACTACACAGTTACAACAGCTTCTTCTTCCACTGACATCTTTGGCGGAAGCGTATATTCATATAGTAACTTAAAATACGATAATGGCGTAACAACTCATGATCAATCCCTTGAGCCTTCAACAGAATACTTTGGCCTTGATGATGTAACGATTGCAGAAGCAGCACAAGACTTCTTCGTAGATGTAACAATAGCCCTTGCCTTTATAAATTCCATAGGCATCACAGCCGATGATTTAACAGGCAAACACTCCATATCCTTTGGAGAAGACCTCTGGGGAGGCATAAGCTTCACCACAACCATAAACTCCGACCTCGATACCTATGGCAACAGGGCGCTTTGGGGGACTGTCGCCAGCACCACAGAAGGCTACGACGCCTTCGGCTCAAACTACACCTCATATACAAGGACAGAGAATATCTATGCCAAACAGGAAATAACCTTAAATGAGAGCGACCCGATAACCGCCTATGTCCTAGATTACTACACAGTTACAACAGCCTCTTCTTCCACTGACATCTTTGGCGGAGATGTATATTCATACAGTAAGTTAAAATACGATAATGATGTAACTTCTTATAATAATGAGGAATACTTCGGCCTTACTGCTACTGGTGTAACAATAGAATCTGTTGCCCTGGCTGACATCGCAGCTGAATTCGTCGCTCAGAGATTCTTTACAGGAGATGAAGCTTTGGAAGATGCCAATGCCTTTATAACCTCCACAGGCATCACAGAGGGTGATTTAACAAACAAGCACTCCATATCCTTTGGAAAAGACCTCTGGGGAGGCATAAACTTCACCACAACCATAAACAATACCACCACCGTAGAATACTACGCCAACAGGGCGCTGTGGAAAGACATTGAAATCACCACCATCGGCACAGACGCGTTCGGCTCAAGCTACACCACCATAACAGATACCCACAATAAATATACAGACCAGGTAACAATAGATGGTAACATCATAAAAGCAAAGGTAATAGATTCTTACACAGTAAATACAGTCTCTACCTCCACTGATGTCTTTGGAGGAACAGTCCATAGCTTATCCAACATAACCTACCAAAATGGAGAGATCACAGAAGGCACTAAAAAGGCATGGGGTCTTACCGAAGCAAACTATACGACATACAATTATGAAACATTACCAGAAGTCCTTAAAGATGCAGGCCTTGATGAAGATGAAATAGCTTACTTTATGGATGAACATGGAATCGCAGGGGATGTAACGTTCACAGGTGCTATCTCAGTAGGCCAGGACATATTCGGCGGCAAGAGCGTTACATTGACAACATATGAAAAAAATAATGAAGGCAAGATTATAAAGATACATGCCAACAGGGCCTTTTTCTTAAAATCAGTTGCCAAAACAATCGGCTATGACGTCTTTGGCTCAACCTACAGCACCACCACCATAACCACTAACACATACAAAACTCTCAGTGAAATAGGTGTAGCTCCAGAAGACTTAGGATTAGCTCAAGGAAGCGATCCTTTAGTATTACTTAGCTATACAGTTGAAACAGACTCCACCTCTAATGACATCTTCGGAGGAGAGGTTCAGACAAAGTCAAATTATACCTATACCAACTCTGTCCTTACAAAAGCTGAAGTTGAAGCCCAATTTACAGATTTAGGCATAGCTATTCCATCTGGGGCAAGAGCTATCTGGGGTCTCAAGATACAAGATATACAAGCTAACGAAGTAAAAATAGACGATAATGCTTTCACAGGCACTCTCTCAGTAGGCACAGACTTATGGGGAGCTGAGTCCGTAACTACAACCATAAATACCTACATAGTCTTAGGAAACCGGGCGCTTGTAAAAGAGGCCACTGCCACCACAAAAGGCACAGATGCATTCGGCTCAAGCTATACCACCATCACCATTACAAACAATAACTATCAGGAAAAACCCATAACAATAGATGGAGAACAAATCACTGCCTATGTCATAGACGATTACACAGTAAAGACTGTATCTTGTTCCACTGACATCTTCGGAGGAGACGTATATTCATACAGTAACTTAACATATGATAATGATGTAACTTCTTATAATAATAAAGAATACTTTGGCCTTACAAATGTAAGCATTGCGACTATTCTAATTGAAGGCGAAAACCCCAGACCCATTACCCTGCAGGATATCGCAGATGAATTCGCAGCACAAGGCTTCTTCATAAATGCAGCAGCAGCCCTTACCTTTATAACCTCCACAGGCTTCACAGCCGATAAGTTAACAGGTGAGCATCACTCCATATCCTTTGGACAAGACCTCTTTGGAGGTGTAAATTTTACCACAACCATAAACAATACCACCACCGTAGAATACTACGCCAACAGGGCATTGTGGAAAGACATTGAAACCACAACAGTCGGCACAGACGCCTTCGGCTCAGACTATACGACCTATTCCACCACAATAAATAATTACCTGCCCAAAAACATTACTATAAATGGCATTACAATGAAAGGCGTATTGTTATTGGATAATTATATCGTTACCACCACTACCAGGTCCTCTGATTTATTCGGAGGAGAGCAGTTTTCGTATTCGTATTCAAGCATTAAATATAAAAACAACAAGATAACCCATGACAGCGGCAGAGAATATTGGGGCTTTACTGGCACAGATGAGATGGAGAACATAGTCGAATACAATGATATGGTAACTGAACTTGCGAATAAATGGTTTGATGGCGTCACTGAAGAAGCGAGGGTCGAAGAAGCGAGGGTCCTTCTTGGGAAATTTAATATATCCGGAAATGCAGATTTAATTATAAACGGTGAAAGAGCGCATTCCGTAAGCATCGGCACTGATGCCTGGGGCGCCTCAAGCGTTACGCTTTCCTTGACGACTGAGTGGGACACTTTAGGCAATAGGCCAATCGCCTTAGAGGTAAAATCCAGCACCACAGGCGGAGACATGTTTGGCTCAAACTATACCTCCACTACAACAGTGAACAATAGATATGATCAAATCTCATGGAATATAAACGGCGTAGATGTAGAGATATGGGCGATCCAGGATTCTTATTCAGTGACAGAGACTGACGGAAGCGATATATCAGGCAATACCTATTATACAAAGACAGGGCTTCATACAATTTATGGCGAGAAAGAAGAAAAAGGTAGGGCTATATGGACAATAATAGAGGCAAGGGAAGGGTATTATGAATGGAAACTAATAGGGCCTTCTCCTGCAATAGAAGGCTCTGATGCCCTCCCGGTTGCTACTAAATGGGCAATAAGGAAAAAAGTCTGGGTATCGGGTACTCACACAACTGGCTCTGATATATTCGGAAATTCATATACGAGTTATACCCATGATACAGAATACGTTATCTACGCCAACAGGGCATTTGTGAAGGAGCAGAAGACCACATCTGAAGGGACAAGCGTTGACGGCTCCGCCTCTACCACTAATAGCTGGGTAAAATATATCTATGACCCAGCGGATTATTACAGATTAGTGGCAGAGTTAAACGGCGAAAAAACAGAAGGAGGGTCAATAACCACTGGCTCTGACATCTTCGGAAATTCCTACACCTCAACCACTATAAATACATATGATGTTAAAGGAGGAAAGGCAGTAGTTACGGATGCCTTTACATTCAGCGAATCTTCTACCATTGATGGTTCTAAGAGCTATACATTTGGCAATACGCGTTATGACTATGGCGAAACAGATAATATCTGGGCTATTACAGATGTATATGAAACCGCGCTTGATTTAGCAAATGATAAAATCACCGTAACTTTAGATGATGGCACAGAAACAGAAGTTTCTATCTGGGATTACCTTACCAATGGCGAATATGGAGCTGGCTTTGACCCTGTAATGCTTTCCTACCTTGGCATTACAGAAGATACAGTGATAGGCGTTCCAGGACAAACAGGCGGCACGCTCACAATAGGAACAGATCTTTTTGGCAACCTCAATTGCACAATGTCGCACACGGACTATAAAGTAGTTGCCAATGGCCAGTGGAAGCCCGAGTATGTTACGACATTGTCCAGGGGTCAGGGCCTTGACGGCTCGCTATCTGTAAGCATATCAAAGATAGAGCACATTTACGGCGATCATGTAATCAACGGCCGCACATATAAAGGAATATGGACAGGGACAGAAGATGTTGTTGTAAACATGTCTGACTCGAGTCCGTTTGGAGATGGTAACGGGGCTGCTATAACATGGTGGGGTTATCTTAAGGGTATATTTGGTGATGCGGTAGACAATATTTATCTGGTAAGGATTACAAATTATCTATCAGGACTAGGTCTTTTAGATGGGGTTAGTGATCAGGACAACGACGGAGACGTAGACGCAGATGATTATGCCATGGAGCATGGTTGGGATTCATGGAATGCATGGTGTGAATATACTGAGGGATGTCTAGAAAAAGGTGGTGAGGGTTTTGAGACTTCAGCGGGTTTTGTAATAAAGGTAGAATCTTATATATTACAGGGGAAAGTTACGGATACAAATGGTGATGGAGAGATTACAGTAGAAGATATTCCTGTCGAGGTTCTTATCCAGTTCTTAAATGAGATGTATGGGACGGAAAAAAATGCACCTTGTGAATGGGATAGATTAGCTCCAATTACAGAAACAGAAACCCTTGACCAGAATAGTTCTTTTTCCGGCTCTGTATCCATAGGCACTGATATATTCGGTAATCTCTCAGTTACAGTTACCAGTAATACCTATGCGCTCCAGGCTGACGGCAAGGTCAAGGTAACAAAATCAACATCCACCACATTCGGATACGCGATTGACGGAAGCTGGAGCAAGGGCACTCAGACTATAGAGTATTCTTATACCACAGGAGAAGAAGGACGCCAAGATCTTGAAAATGGACAGATAGATGCAGGCGATGTCTCTTCTTATCTGGATTCAGAAGGCAAGGCCTATAAAGGGTTACTCTTGAGTGTTACATCTGACGGAGAAGCAAACGGCGCTGACATGATGGGTAATGCCTATAATTCTACCACTACTTATACCTATATAATACTTGCAGGAAGGCCGCTTGTTAAAAATGTCACGACAGATACCTATGCTGATGACCTGCTGATGCTTGACTGGCAGAACCATACTGTCTCAGATACGACCTACTATTATATAGGCGAGTCAGGCATTAACTATGATCCGCAGACAGGAGAGATTTCTTATAGGCAAAAAGTATTAGATAGACTAACCGGCGAGGTTAAAGAGGTAATAGTTACAGATAGAATCTCAAGTGAGTATTCTGGCTACACAGGAGTCCTCCTGCATGTCACAGGCCAGAGCGTTACTACTGGCATGGACTCAAACCTGAACGACTTTACCTCAGTCGCTACTCTGACCTATATGCTGATAGATGGCAAACCAAAGGTCTCTTCCAGTGTTACGGTGTCCCACTACACAAATGATACAGAACCCTTCGCGTCTACAGACAAGTGGATTACGACAACTGTTAGCTACGAATATGTAAATGGCACTGAGACGCAGGATCAATTGGCTCAGAGTATGTATGGAAAGAATTACAGCGATTTAGAACAGGCCCAGATAGATCAGGTAAATCTAGTCATGGGCTGGCAGGGTGTCTTAAAACATGCAGAAGGCACTGTCCTTACACAAGGCCTAGAGAGAGGAAATTTAATATTAAACCCGATAAACATAGATTTTGATAATATCGTTGAGAATGCAGACGGCACATATTCGGTTACAGTAACTTTGCCGGACGGCAGCACGCGCGATGTTACTCTTACCTCAGAAGGACTTGAAGGCCTTAGAAACGGCACTTACGGAGGCGATTTTACAGGCACCATAACATTTGAGATAATAAACGGCCAGGCAAAGATAAAGACACAGGATGAGACACTTGTATTAGCGGGAAGAGACGATACTTTGTTATTTCTTGATAGGATTGACGCCATTGACAGGAGCGCTACAACCTTTATTACGAGGACCAAGGTCACCCACCACTATGACCAGGCTACCGGAAAATACATTGATGATGAAGACCATGGCAAGGAGATAGAGGTCTGGATGAACGGCTACTCGTTTCAGGATGTAGCTGACCTTATGAAGTTCTGTGATGATGCAGGAATTGATATGTGTGCGGTTAAAAAGTATTACGAGGAACATACAGAAAATGATCTCTCTGTTAACTGGACAGAAGATTTCACTACGTGGCTCAATGCTATAGTCATGTATCTATTCAGGGATGAAGACCCGCTGGATCCAGATGCTGTTGTTACTGTAAAGGTTAAGGCTACAAATGGTTCCTATTGTCTTGTAATGGTTACAAGGGACGATCTTGCAATGTTACTGCAGGGTTCAACGGTCAATGTGATGGCTCAACTAACAACTGGTCCAGAGGAGAGGGCGTTTATAAGGCCAACCGCTTTTTCAGAACAGGATATTCAACTTGAAATATCAACACAGCGAATCTATCTCAATCAGCATACGATTACCCATGAATACGGCTGGGAATACGATAATAAGGGCAGGCTTACAGCATACAAGGAAAAGATATGGTCCAACGCATCTCCATCCATTCACACTTATAAAGAACACTCCATGTCCTATAAAAAAGTAACGCTTATCAGTAGTGACGGCACCGAAGTCGAGGTTTATAAAATAAAGGATCATCATATAGAGATATACAAGATCGGCACCTTGCCAACACAGGAAGAATGGACTTATGGAAGTCAGAGGCGTGCAGATTGGACTCCTCGCGGTGGGAATGTGATAGATACAAGTGCCAGTGATCAGAGGCAGATCATTGACATGACTGACATAGAGTATGACGACTTCGGCCGCATGAAGTCTTACAAAGAGACCGTGAAACAGGGTGATCTCACTATAACAAATCAGGTCACAGGAATTAATTACAATAGCTATGGCCAGATAACCTCAAGGACAACAGAGACATGGAGAAAAGGCAAAGTCTGGGATGAAAAGAAAAAAGAGTGGCTCTACCTGGATGATCGCAATAAAACATATGAAGAGCTCCAGTATAACGGCCTTGGCCAGGTAATATATAGCCACGCAAGGGTTACTCCTTATAAATGGTGCACTGACGATGCTGGAAGACCAAAAGCTTTAACGCCTTATTCCAAAGATACCTATTATACTTATAATTCGCTAGGCCAGATATCATCCACGTTTGAACAGAGCCTTGACTCTGAAACGCTCTTTCCTTATTTTGCCATAAGCGTATTTACTTATACTTCATTCGGTGAAATAGATGAGGTAACTAAGTCAGGTTATGGTAGAAGGTTGATTGATCTGAACGAGAGTGACCAAAATCCATTAAAAGAAGAGAACGAAATATGGGTGGATGGTTTCATTTTTAGCTCAAATAATTCTATTATGGGCAACGTGTTAGATGCGCCTGGAATAACTGAGTCAGATAAGTTCGTTATGATTGATGGCAAAAAATATTACCTTGTAATAGATGCAGAAGGTAATGTTATAGGATGTCACCGTAAGGATAACCGCCTGTGGAAGGTGTTCAAAGGATTTTATAGAAGTGCAAATGGAAAAGTTACTGTCTATGATGTAACTGACGTAGTTCTAACTGGCGGAGAAAGATATAGAGTTGGACATCGAAGAGGCACTTTTGATCCTTACATAGAGGTATATTTCACATCTACTACAGAATTTACATATAACTCTTTGTTGCAAATAGCTGGCATTCATGAGATAGGCACGCTCAATGAGTATAACTATGAATTCTGGAGAGTTGGCATAACCTATGATGTATTGGGCCAGGTCACTGGCTATACGCAATACGGAACAGGTGCCGAAAGCGGCTCAGGAGCAAGCCTAAAAGACGCAAAAAAGCAGAATAATAAAAGTTATAATATATCCAATTATGACCAGAAATACAATAAAAACGGAGAGTTAACGGATTATTACAAGGATAAGCATAGCTGGAAAACCGGTACTTCTGATACGGGAGATAAGGAAAGAAACAAGCATTACACTATTGACCGCACCCGCAACGCGGAAACAGGACAGCTTCAAAAGATAGAGACCAGGGTTAAGTGGAACAATAGAAAAGACAAGGGCGATTTTACGTATACGACTAAATTTAGTTATGATGGTGATGGAGTATTAATAGGTAAATCCGAATCTGATACAGGCAAGGTAAAGGCAAAATGGACTACTGAACGCATAGCAGAAGTTCTTGCAATGGCTATTCTTACTATAATAGTTAGCAGTATACTTCCCGGAGCCGGAGTTAGTTTATTTGCTGGAGGCTGGCAGAGTTTGTTAGCGATTGTTAATGTAGTTGGTACATCGCTTATTACTACTGGTATGCAATACTTGATGCATGGAACGGATAAACAATTCATAAAATTTATGAAGGACGAGTGGAAACCTCTTAAGGCTGTTCTATTTAGAGGCATTGGTGAAGGATTTAAAGCCGTGACCAATTGGCTTAAAGGCGGCATATTCGAAGGAATAGGAAATGCTACTGTAAGCACAGCCGCAGCCGCAGTAACAGTGTCTGTAGTAACCTATTTTGCCTTAACCAGTGTCATCAAAGATAATGGCACGCGCCTTTTAGCCGCCCTCCTTGTAGGCTTGCTTGTGGTTGGAGGCGCGATATTATGGAACAAGATAAAGGATATCAAATTCATAACCGCTATAAGGCTCAAGTGGAAGAAATTCATAACCGCTATAAGGCTCAAGTGGAAGAAATGGAATAAACTAACAGCTGCGGGAAAAAGCGTTATAAAATCAGGCGCAGTGCCCAAGGACCTTTCATTTAAACTTCCTGATAGTAAGCTTCTTGATAGTAAACTTCTTGGTAACTTTTCTGGCAGAATAGTACAATTGGAAAGATATACCTTAGGTTCTTTGGATTTTGGCATTGTCATGCGCCAGGCTGTCGTAGATACCATAAATACCATTGCCGCAGAAGAGCTGGGTGACTGGGAATCCAGTAAAGGCGAAAAGACATTCTGGGCAACGGTTAATGTATTGACTTCCGGCAGCAGAAATATCTATGAAGCCGCGGCCAATTTAGGCGCAGATTTCTATTATGCTTCTCTTATAGTCCAGCCTAAGTATCAAAAGGAAGCAAAAGAAGGTGGTGGACCTAAATTCTGGCTTGATTTTATCCGTCATTCATTCAAATCAGCGTTTCAGTCAAGGCCTGATGAGTTTTCTCAAACTTTAGAGAATTCTGGGGAATACGTAATCGTGGACCTTGTAAAAACAAGCACAAGGGATACTGGTGAGATAACAAAAACATACGAGGCCATAGACGCAGACGGCAATATAACCATCTACCAGACAACGACCACGAAGATAGGAAAACATTCGTTTATTATTGAATACAGTAAATTCGATAAAACTACAGACTCTTATAGTCCCACAAAAAACTCTATGACCCATTGGGACCACAGGGATAAAGAGGCATGGGATCCTGTTTTTGACGGCGCAAAGTCAGTTACTGAACTTTCTGACGGCACTATGGTAGTAAAAGGCCTTCCTGATTTAGTTAGAGACACACTGGGCAAAGAATTCGAAGAATATTTTAAAGACACTTTTACGCTAAAGGTAAATGAAGCCGGCGATTTTATTCTCGAGAGTGATAAATTGAGCGTTGCTGTAAAAGATAAAAAAGTAATAGTTGCCTCAGAGACTTTAAAAACAAAAACCGGCGAAGACAATAAACAATACACCTTTTGCTATAGCTGGAAAGAATTGGGAGATATGGGAGTAGAAAAGGACGCTTTAAAAAACGATAAAGAGAAGTTTGAGATTTCAGTTGATGAAGAGACAGGCCATACTACCTATAAGAGCAGTGATTTAATGGTTGTTACTGAGGCAGACGGCGGCGGGTTAATATTCGCACGGCTTACCAAGTCCGGCAGCAAAGAATTCATTAACTACCTTGAAATCTTCCTAAGGGAAGAGATTGGCAGCAGAATGGAATCTATGTTTCTGGATGAAATAGGAGAGCAGGCAGAAGGCAGAGAAGAGGCAGAAAAGATCCTGGGCCATCTAGAAGGATTGGAAGAAAAGGAAGTCAGTATTGAGATAGAAGGCGACGATATAGAGATTTTGGTGGATGGTAAGGAGTTAGACTGGAAAGTAGACATTGAGGAGCTCGCTGAATTAGCCAAGGAAGGCATCTCTGGCCTGGGAGAATACCTTGTTAAATTTTACAAGATATTCACAGAGGCGCTCGATAAACTTGCAGAGTCAAAAGGATGGGACGAAAATGATAAAAAAGGATTAGTAAAGAAGCTTGTCGCAGATATTGCGAAGGAGATTAAAAACGTCTTAGCAGATGCGGACGGCAATGTATATATTGACTCTGACGGCATTTCAGAGCTCGTAGCTACCATAGGTGCATGTTTCCTGAGCGGAGACGAAGAGGCAGGAATATTTGTGGAAAATGTTCTGGTAACGGTATTGGGTTTGGATCCCATACAAGATGGATTTGAGTATACTATTATTAGCGATCCAGAAAGAGACAAGCTCAAACTAGGAGGCAAAAAGGTAGATTCCATAAACGGCGAGGTTAGAGAATATGAATACACTGATAGAAATGGAAAAACACAGACATTTTATATCCTTCAGAAAGACGCTTATATAAAGGTTAAAATAAACGGCGAAGAAATTGAATTTGGCCGGGGTACTATATTTAAGGTAGTAGAAGGAGATGTTGTAGCGATAGGAGAAGGAACGATAGCGATAGGAGAAGGAACGATAGAGCTTGTCAAGGGTGACATAGGCAAAAAACAAGACGGCACAGGCTATGTCGTGGTAACCCATGAATCAGGCATAGTAGAACCGATAGATATTGATGGGATAACAGGTGTTACGAAAAGAAAGGATGCAAAAGTTTCCGGCCTTGTGGACCCTACAGGAGAGGATACGCTATATAAACAAGAAATAGGCACTACAGTGGCAGTTGTATCTGTAGGCGGACTTATCCTTAAAGTAAAATATATCGTAAAACAAAGTGACTGGATATCCACTATTACCTCCAAATTAAACAGCCTGCTGCCTAAGAATCTACAGATAAAAATTGATGAAGGGTTCATTGCTGATTTAAAGAAAGATAGTAATATTTTAGATATAGATAAGATATACCCTGGCCAGGAATTGATATTTACTATAGAGGTGAACAGTAAAGATGATTTTAAAGAAGGCAATGGTTTTGAGATTATATCTTTTGAAGAAGTAAAGCCACCCGCGGAAGACGTTAAACCCCATACCGACCGTGCGCCTCCGTCTGCGGATACGGATGAATTTGACATAAAGGGACTTAAATCCTACCTCAATAAACTCGAATCCAAAATAACCTCATATAAGGGAAAGCTTAGCTTAGACCGCTTGTTCATAGGCCATGAAGCCAGCTACTTCAGAAACATCAAAGCCGCGCTGGAAAAGACCTATAAAACGGGTGAAGAGGTTGCGCTTATAAAAGGAAAGTTCAAGGTATTGGGCGAAGACCAAGAATATAAGCTGGGCGATATATTCACCGCAGTAGTCACAGAAGACAGGATCAGCTTAGGCAGCGGCCTTGTAACTGCCGAGGAAGGGCACAAGATAAAAGTAGAATTTTCAGGTCAAGGCTTTAGATGCATGCCTTTAGATGGAGAAGAATATACCATAAATGAGTTCAAACCAGGCGATAAAATTCCTTCCACTAACCTGCGCGTAAAAGAAAACAGAGGACATGGTATATCTATATGCACTGAAGAAGGCACAGGTGATACTAAGACATTCATTATCCGTTCCGATGGCAGTCATGAGGTATTAAACCGTGTTGTTGAAGAGGAAGAAAAACCTGCTTCTCCGAAGATTACGATGGAATATGTAAACCTGGCAGCCTTAGGGGATTCGATAGGATATGATGAGGTCAATGAAGCGAATATAGTAAAGACCACGGCTAAATATTTAAAAAGAGAATCGGAGCAGTTTAATATCATAAAGGCAATAAAGATAGATGAAGGCATACAACTAAATGTGATAGTAGATAAGGACTCTAAGGTGATAGCTTTTACCTTTATAATATTTGGCGAAGAGCCAGAGCCATCAGCTAAGGTAGTGGGAGAAGGCATGGCATCATTTAAGACTCTTAAATCCAGCTATCAGTATAATAATGATGTTTTACTAAGGCAAGCAGCTAAAGAAACAATAGGAGACGTGACAGCCTATATTGAATTAGAGGCATTAAAGGATAAATACGGCGAAGAGGTAATCTCCAACATAGCAACCGTCTGGGTAGAAAGCGGTCATGATATAGCTGAACTCCCGTCTTTTATTACTGATATTGTAAAGGCTGCCGGGTGGTGGGATACATCTGGCCTGTCTGAGGAGGCAATATCTCTCTTTACTGATAGTACAAAGGCTCTTTTAAAAACCCTGCCTGCTGCACTCAAGGCTTGTAAAGAGAAAAATCTTACTCCTTCTCAGATTACTGATATTGTAAAGGCTGCTGATCCATGGCCTGACATTGCTTTAAAAGCCCTGCCTGCTGCACTTGAGGCTGGGTTTACTTTTTCCTGGACAGTTACTCTTATTACTGATATTACAATCGCTGCCGGAATGTACGCGGCGGATACAGCTTTATTCTACACCCCAGATTTATTGATTTTATCTAAATCTTTACGCATGACTTCCAGTGAAGCAAGAGAAAGCATTTTGTTTGTAGTTAAATACGGAAGCTTAGATATAGGAAATATGTGGTATCTCGCAAGAGAGCTTAAAATAGATCTTAGACAGTGTACTACACCCGAAGGATTGGCTCAGGAATTTGCCAAAAAACTAAACGAATACGGGCTTAAAAAGCAAGGTTCTTCTAGTAGTTTTGAATATATATTTAATAGGGCGGCAGTTATGATAGATAAGCTGCATGACGCAGAGGCCAAGCTCGATAATCGCGATAGTATCAGGGACGCCATTGTGGAGGCATTAGATACCAGGAGCTCTTATTATCTTATTGCCCTGGCAGGCGCTTCACTTTACCCGTCTACTTTTGATAAAATATTTGAGAATAAGATTAAACCGGACATTTCATCTTTCATCGATGAAGTTGAGGCTACTGAAGTTGAGGCTACTATTGATCCTGAAGGAACTTATGCTGTAGACTTTATGTTGAGTTTAGCTGGCTATAATCTGGTAAAGGATGTAATAAAAGAAATTCCTGAATATCTTATCCGTACTCTCTATTCAGCTGTAAAGGACCAAGATAATATTGTGAAGAATAGCTCCCTGCTTACCTCTATATTTACAGCTATATTAACCGATCCTAGTTTATCCCAGTATAAAGAAGAAACTGAGGATCTCCTCATTGTTGAATTTAAAAGATACGCTAAGGAAAATAATATAGAAGGTTTTGGGGCAATAGGTTATCAGATAAAGTTAAATTCTCAGGCTTTCTCAAAAAAGAATCAGCCTGAAGTAAATGAGATTTGCCGATTCCTCCCTGAAATCATGGATCCTTCAGTTCCAATAGAAACATGGCTAAAGGATATTACTATAACCGCAGTGTTGAGATTTCGTACGGATGAAAAATGGTTTATAGAGACAATGAGATTTTTTGATAAAGTATTAGGCTTTAGCGAACCCAAAGAGATAGAGGAAGGAAAAACATGGGAGCTTTCCAAGGTTGTAAACGGCGTGATTCTGAAGATAATAGTTACCATCAACGATGATTATAAGAATGAAAAGCTTGATATATTCTGTGCGCGTTCACACATCTATCATAACGAAGGAGATGTCCATGCTGGAGTGCCTGAATCCGCTGAGGGTATACTCATTTATCTGGGCGGTTGTAATAGCTACGGTCGAGTAGTAGCCGATCTTTCCAAAAGATATCCAGGCAATTATCTTATCTCGGATGAAAATACAGGCGAGGGAAGGATAAATAACGAAGTATTGTATTGCATAATGGAATCTGTCGCCAATGGAGAAAAAAGCTGGTCTAACATCAAGAATTACGTAAATAAAAAGGTCGAAACAGACGGTATTGTTTATCCTCATGATAAGAGCATGCTCATATTCGACTTTATAGAGAGAATAAAGGCAGGAGAAAAACAAACTGGAATGCTTCCTACTGAAGCATTCAGCTATTATAATGGCGGAAGAAACATACCTTGGCAGGTATCAGATTTCTCCGAGGCTGCAAACGGCAATATATCTCCTGTTATAATAGGCGAATTACTCGAGGCCATTTCTGCTAATCTAGATGAACCAGGAGCAGGACATTTTGAAGTAATCCTTAGAGCAGTTTTAAGCGAAGGGTATGAACAACAAAAGTCAACCCTCATAAAAGGCATAATAGAGGTATTACATGCTATAACCACATCAGATGATGAAACAATTAAACTTTCTGTTGACCAAGTTACTTCCTTCCTCCAGAACCTCGCCCAAGAAAATAAAGAAAATCCTGACTTATCCGAACTCTGTAACGAAATCATAGATAAATTTGAAGCCAAATCCCAGGCTCAACAAAGAAGTGAAAGAAAATGGATAGAGCTTGCAGAAAAAGCCCCTGGCACGGCCCTTTACTCCGCAGATAAATACAAAGACCAACCCTATGCACAAAGGGTAATTGAAATCGCTGCAGAAAAAGATCCCTGGACGGCCCTTGAATATGCAGATAAATACATAGGCCAACCCTATGCACAAAGGGTAATTGAAACCGCTGCAGAAAAAAACCCTAGGGTGGCCCTTTACTATGCAGATAGATACATAGACCAATCCTGTGCCCAGAAGGTAATTAAACTCGCTGCAGAAACCGCTGCAGAAAAAGACCCCTGGGCGGCCTTTTGGCTCGCAGATAAATACATAGACCAACCCTATGCACAAAGGGTAATTGAAGCCGCTGCAGAAAAAAACCCTTGGAAGGCCCTTGAGTTCGCAGATAAATACATAGATCAACCCTATGCACAAAGGGTAATTGAAACCGCTGCAGAAAGAGACCCTAGAGCGGCCCTTGAATATACAGAAATATTGAAGGATAGCAAAAAGCCTGCAATAAGGGTTATTTTAACTATCAAAGATAGTGATTATTCTAAGAGAGAGAAGGAAAGAATATCAATACTACTTCATGAGATTGTTCTCAATAAGATGACATTGAAAGAGGCATATAATATCGTGCGGGATAATAAAAGGTTTTTTGAAGCCCTTGTGCGAATCAAAGCTCAGCCCAACCATCTGGGAGAAGTATCAGTTGATGGAGAGCTTAAAGACATATGTTTGCGTAAGGTACAAAGTATTAACGACTTGCATAATGAGCCAGATGAGGTTAGGTTTGCCTCAGTTAATGATGCAGGTCCTCAGGAGCTTTATACTCTCATGGTCTATGGACAAGAGGAGATATTTACCTCTTCC
>JAHILY010000040.1 GCA_018896815.1 Candidatus Omnitrophota bacterium
ACTGATGGCAACTAAAGACGATGGTTGCGCTCGTTGCGGGACTTAACCCAACATCTCACGACACGAGCTGACGACAGCCATGCAACACCTGTGTGCATGTCCCGGAAAGGAGGCCCTGGCTTTCGCCAAGGTTTCATGCACTTTTCAAGCCCTGGTAAGGTTCCACGCGTAGCGTCGTATTAAACCACATGCTCCACTGCTTGTGCGGGTCCCCGTCAATTTCTTTGAGTTTCAATCTTGCGATCGTAGTCCCCAGGTGGAGTACTTAATGTGTTAACTGCGGCACAGAGCCCAGAGGACCCCACACCTAGTGCTCATCGTTTACGGCTAGGACTACCAGGGTATCTAATCCTGTTTGCTCCCCTAGCTTTCGTATTTCAGTGTCAGTTTTCGGCCAGAGAGTCGCCTTCGCCACTGGTGTTCCTCCCAATATCTACAGATTTCACTCTTACACTGGGAATTCCACTCTCCTCTCCGAAACTCAAGCCGAGCAGTTTCGAATGCAGTTCTTTGGTTGAGCCAAAGGATTTCACATCCGACTTGCAAGGCCACCTACATACCCTTTACACCCAATGAATCCGAACAACGTTAGTCATCCCCGTATTACCGCGGCTGCTGGCACGGAGTTAGCCATGACTTCCTCTAGCAGTACAGTCAGCCCATCAGGCTATTCGCCATCAGGACGTTCGTCCCGCTTGACAGAGCTTTACGATCCGAAAACCTTCATCGCTCACGCGGCGTCGCATCGTCAGGCTTGCGCCCATTGCGAAAGATTCTCGACTGCAGCCTCCCGTAGGAGTCTGGGCAGTGTCTCAGTCCCAGTGTGGCTGACCATCCTCTCAGACCAGCTATCCGTCGTAGCCTTGGTGAGCCATTACCTCACCAACAAGCTGATAGAAAGCGAGCTCATCTTCAAGTGACAGGCCTTGCGGTCCCTGCCTTTGACCTCAACCCCATGCAGGGTTTTGGTCTTATTCGGTATTAGCCCGCCTTTCGGCGGGTTGTCCCGAGCTCGAAGGTAGATTACTCACTCGTTACTCACCCTTTTGCCACTATCAAATCAAGTCTTCTGACCGAAGCCAAAATACTCAATAAGATCGTTCGACTTGCATGCCTTATCCACGCCGCCAACGTTCGTTCTGAGCCAGAATCAAACTCTCCAAAAATATTTGACATAACTCGAACCCGTTCATTTGGCTATTTAGTTTACAAAGAACAAAACCACAGATTACGCAGATCTAACTTAAGTCGACATACTAGCGGATTACGCAGATAGATAGTTAATAACTATTTTTTCTGCGAAATCTGCGCTTGCAATCTGCGTAATCTGCGGTAATAAAGAAAGGCATCAAGACGATGCCTTTCTGAACATCATCCCTTGTACTATATATCAACTATATTATCAAGGAATATTCACCATTTTAGGTAATTATGGATTATATCACAGAACTAAACTATGTCAAGTAGTAATTTAAGAAATCTTAAGCCTTAAATATAACCTTTGAAAATCGTGTCTTACCCACTCTTATCCTGTATTCTTTATTAGGTTCAAATGGCTCTATGATAGAACCTACTATTCTTCCATTTAGTTCAATTGCGTTCTGCCCAACTAGTCTTCTGTATTCACCCTTACTAGAACAAAGGCCTTCAGATACTAAAAAATCCCCAAGTTGAATATTAGACTGGAAGGGTTTTTCCTTTAATTTTAATTCTGTAAATGGGTCTCTCTTCTGAAATTTGTTCTCAAAATCTTTGCAGGCGGCCTGGGCTTGTTTCTCGCCGTGATACTGCTGGACTATTTGCTGGGCCAATTTCTTCTTTGCCTCCATGGGATGCAGGGCATTTACTCTACCCAGGTCTTCATCAGTCAAAAGTTCATAATACTGTATCATAAGTTCATCTGATATGGACATGATCTTACCAAACATCTCCTCTGGCTTTTCGCTTATACCTATATGATTGCCAAAGGACTTCGACATCTTCTGGACACCATCAAGTCCGATAAGAAGCGGCATCATTATTACTGCCTGTGGCTCCTGGCCATAATCCTTTTGGATCTCTCTGCCCAGAAGTAAGTTAAACTTTTGATCTGTGCCGCCAAGCTCTACATCAGCCTTTAACTCTACAGAATCATATGCCTGTAAAAGTGGGTACATAAATTCCAAAATGCTTATGTTCTTCCCGCTCTTATGCCTCTGACTGAAATCCTCTCTTGCGAGAAGCTGTGAAACTGTGCTATGAGAAGTAAGTTCCAGGGCATCCTTAAGGCTCAATGGATTTAGCCATTTGCTATTAAAGACGACTTTTGTCTTTTTCTCGTCGAGTATCTTAAAGACCTGCACCTTATAAGTCTTTGCATTCTCCTTTACTTCTTTTTCTGTCAGGCGATTTCGTATCTCACTCCTGCCAGTAGGGTCTCCTATCATGCCTGTAAAGTCACCTATCAGAAACACGACCTTGTGCCCTAGATCCTGAAAATGCCTGAGTTTTCTCAAAAGCACAGTATGTCCCAGGTGTATATCCGGCGCACTCGGGTCAAACCCTGCTTTTACTACGAGCGGCTTGCCTCTCTCCAGCTTCTTCACAAGCTCAGCCTCTGATATTATCTCGACTGTGCCACGTTTGATTAACTGTAATTGTTTTTGGGTGTCCATAATTTTATTTGGTACACTTTAGCTTCAGCGTATTTCCGCGTCAACGATTTATTCCTTCTTCTTCAGACTAAGTCCTATCTTTCGTTCCGTTTCGTCCACCTTCGCTACAATAGCCGTGACTTTGTCGCCGACCTTGTATGCCTCTTCCAGCTTCTGCGAAGGTTCCAGCTCGAGCTCAGACACATGCACCAGGCCTTCGAGTTCTTTCTCAAGCTCCACGAAAAATCCAAAGCTCGCGATCTTAGTAATAGTACCTTCCACGCTCGTGCCCAGGCTGTATTTTTTCACAATCTCAGGCCATAGATCAGGCGTAAGCTGCTTTATACCCAAAGAGATCCTCTGGCTCTCTGAATCCACTGCCAGTATCATTACCTCAAGCTTCTGCCCTTTCTTTAAAAACTCCTTGGGATGATTTATCTTCCTGGTCCAGGACATGTCACTGACATGCACAAAACCCTCTATGCCGCCTTCTATCTCAATAAACGCGCCATAGTCAGTCAGATTCCTCACCTTGCCTTCAGCTCGCGTGTCTGCAGTAAATTTTTCCTTTATCTCGATCCATGGATTTGCCTCTATCTGTTTTATCCCCAGCGCTATCTTTTGATTCCCGCTATCAATACTCAAGACTATCGCCTCTACTGCATCACCAATAGCAAGCACATCCCCGGGATTGTTGATCCTTGTTGTCCAGGAAAGCTCAGACACATGCACCAGGCCCTCCAGGCCTTTTTCAAGTTCAACAAATGCGCCATAAGGCATGATATTAACGACCTTGCCTTTGACCTTCGTGCCGATTGGATATCTGTCTTCAGCGCCTTTCCACGGACTCTCTGTCTTTTGCTTCAGGCCCAGTGATACCTTCATACTATTACTGTCAAAATTTAATACCATCACCTCTATGGTGTCACCTATAGCCAGCACCTCGCTTGGATGAGAAATTCTACCCCAGCTCATATCAGTAATATGCAAAAGCCCGTCAATGCCGCCGAGGTCCACAAATGCGCCAAAGTCAGTTATATTTTTGACGGCTCCCTTGCGCAACTCGCCGACCTTTATTTCACCAATCAACTTTTTCTTGCCCTCGTCTCTTTCCTGGGCCAATGCATCCTTTCTTGAAATCACAAGGTTCTTCCTTGGCTTATTCATCTTTACGATCTTGAACTTCAGGGTCTGATTCATCAGCTGATTGACATTGCCAAAGCCCTTGAGCGCCACAAGCGACGCTGGCAAAAATGCCTCGATGCCAACATCCACCATGAGCCCGCCTTTTACCTTGCGCGAAACCCTGCCCTCTATAAAATCTCCTTCTTTGTACCTTGACGCGATCTTTGTCCAGCCCTGCGCCTTTTCTGCCTTGAACTTGGAGACAACGATCATGCCGTCTTCGTTTTCCTTGGATTCCACAAAGACCTCAAACTCGTCTCCTATCTTTATGTCCCCCAGGTTTTTAAACTCTGCGCGCGATATAATGCCTTCAGATTTATAGCCAAGGTCAATGTACGCATCCTTTGCGCCCAGGGCTATGACCTTCCCCTTTACTATATCCCCCTCGCTTATCTTGCGAAAGGTCGCTTCATACATTGCTGCCAGATCCAACTTCTCTTCTGTGTTTTGTTTGGGTTCTGTTTCATTTATCATTGTTTGAATTACCTTCCTTTCATTAGAGTTTTGATTTTTTTTGTAATCTTTTTTACCATCTCATCTGGTGTTGACGCGCCGCTTACAACGCCACAAGATTTCTTTTTGAAAAACCACTTTTTCTTTATCTCTTTCTCTGTCTCTATGTGGTGACTATCCACCCCGCTTTCTCTGCAGATTTGATAAAGTCTTCTGGTGTTGGCGCTATTTTTTCCGCCGACCACCATCATCACATCGCATTCCTTCAGGAACTTCTTTGCCAGCGCCTGCCTCTGGGCAGTATCACTACAAATCGTATTAAATATCCTTGCCTCGCTAAAGTCTTCTTTTAATATATCAAAAATCCCTCTGAGGTAGTTATCCTTGCTCTGCGTCGTCTGAGATACAAACGCGACCTTCTTACCTCCCCCACCGCGGGGGTGGGCCACCCCCGCGGTGGGGGAGGCCCCTGTCAGGCTCAACAGCGCCTTTACCTCAGGATGCTTTTTGTCGCCTATTACAATGACATCATACCCTTTTGACTTCAGGTCCTTGACTATATTATGCGCATTCTTTACAAAAGGGCATGTCGCGTCCACCAGGTCTAGCTTTTTCTTTTTGATCTTAGTCACTATTTCAATAGGTGCGCCATGGGACGATATTATTACAGTACCGGTCCTTGCGTCATTTATATCCTTTATCACCTTTAGTCCTTTTTTTGAAAGAGCGCCTACTACCTGGGGATTGTGAATAATAGAACCCAGCGAATAAATATTTTTTGCGCCTTTTGAAGAGGCAAGCGTCTTTTCTGCTATCTTTATCGCTCGCTTCACCCCAAAACAAAATCCTGAATGACTAGCTACTCTGACTTGCATCTCTCTTTAACCCAGCAATCGCCTTCATCACAACCTCAACCACCTGTACATATCGCTCTCTTCTATTTGCTGATAGATTCTCAAACCTCAATGGCTTGCCAAAATACACGCTGACAGGGCTGACTCTTGGAAACCTTGAATGCCTGGGCCATGCATCCCTGGAGCCCTTAACATAACACGGCAAGATCTTTGCGCCTGATGTCTTTTCCAAAAACCCTATTCCAGGCTTGGGTTCCTGTAAGTTACCGTCCTGTGAGCGCGTGCCTTCAGGAAAAATAAGGACTGGCTCTCCATCTGATAATTTAGTCAGGGCCAATTTAAAGGCATTCATGTCACCTGCCTCGCGCCTTATAGGAGAAACATGCACCCATTGCAGTATCTTTGCAAAAGGCCTGTGTTTGAATAGTGTATCCCTGGCCAAATAATTCATCTTTCGCGGCGCAGCCACGCCTACTATGATGGGGTCAAGAAAACTCGCGTGATTAGGCGCGACAATTACAGCTCCTTCTTTGGGAAAATTCTCCCTGCCAAATGCCCTGAACCTGAAAAACATTTTAAAGAACAAAAATGATATGAATCGTGCGAAAGTGTAGAACATCTTCAGCTATGAGCTATGAGCTATGAGCTATGAGCTAAGGACTAAACGTTTAGCTCATAGCTCATAGCTCATAGGGTTTAAATACCATCCCTAATATTCTTCGCTTTCTTAAGTAATCTCAATAGCTCCGCGCTATTGTTTCTCTTCAGTGCCTTCTCTATCTTTGTCAGCTCTTTCTTTAGCGCTACTATATCCTTCGCGATATTCTTCCTGTTCGTAATAAAAATATCTCTCCACACTTCTGGCTTGCCAGAGGCGATCCGGGTAGTATCCCTGAAGCCTCCTGCTGCAAGGCGCAGATCCTTTTTAGCACAAGTATTAGAAAGCGCCACGCTGGCTGCATGAGGAAGATGGCTCAGCGCTGAAAGCGCCTTGTCATGTTTTTTGAGACTCATTACTTCTACCTTCATACCTAATTTCCCCCAGAATCTTTTTAGTTTGCTCAACGCCGCTTTATTGGTCTTTCCTGTCCTGGTCAAAATACAATGTGCACCCTTAAACAAATCCTTGTCTATATGATCCAGGCCTGATCTTTCAGAGCCAGCCAGTGGATGACTGCCGAGGAAACTTACGCCAGCTGGTAAAAAACCTTCTATCCTCTTTACAATCACCTCTTTTGTGCTGCCTGCATCAGTGAGTATCGCGTCTTTTCTAAGGCATGGTAAGATCTTTTTTGCTATATCTATAATCTTTAAAACAGGCGCTGTAAGGATAATAAGATCTGAATCCTTTACTCCTTTTTTTAGATCCAGCGTGGCGCTGTCAACTATGCCTAATGTCCTGGCGCGGCTAATAGTAGTTTTGCGCCGCGACACCCCCACTACTTCCCCTGCCAATTTTTTCTTCTTTATTGCAATGGCGAGTGACCCGCCGATTAATCCCAGGCCTATTATTGTGACACGTTTGAACATATTCAAGGTACCCGTAACCAGTAACCTGTAACCAGAAACAAGTGATTCAATACAGAAAATTCCTATTTACTGGTTACGAGTTACGGATTACTATTTTACAATTCCCTTCCTACGGCCTTCGCGACCGGGCCGAGCTCCTTCATCATGACATCGAATTTCTTCGGCAGAAGCGACTGCGCGCCGTCAGAAAACGCATCCTCAGGACTACAATGCACTTCTACGATCAAACCATCTGCGCCTGCTGCTATTGCTGCCCTTGACATGGCGCTCACCAGATCCCATTTGCCTGTGCCGTGACTTGGATCCACTATAACAGGGAGATGGCTCAGCTTCTTTATCAGCGGCACTGCATTCAGGTCCAGGGTAAATCTCGTTGCGTCCTCGAATGTCCTTATGCCGCGCTCGCAGAGAATACAGTTAAAGTTTCCATTTGAAAGTATATATTCTGCTGACATCAAGAACTCTTTTACAGTGGCTGAGATACCCCTCTTCAAAAGCACTGGCTTTTTACAGAGTCCAACCTCTTTTAAAAGATTAAAATTCTGCATGTTCCTTGCGCCTACCTGCAGTATGTCAGCATATCTCTCGACCAGCTCAACCTCTCTTGTATCCATGACCTCAGTCACGATCTTAAGGCCTGTCTTCTTTTTTACCTCCATGAGGTACTTAAGCCCTTCTTCGCCTAACCCCTGGAAGGCATAAGGAGATGAGCGTGGCTTAAATGCGCCTCCTCTTAACACCAGGGCGCCTGATTTCTTGACTGCCTTTCCAATGCTCATGAGCCCATCCTGATCCTCAACAGAACACGGCCCTGCCATCACCACAATCTTTTTTCCGCCTATCTTAATCCCATCTGCATCTATTACGCTGGCCCTTCCTTTAAACTCGCGCGCGGCCAGCTTGTACGGCTTAAGTATAGACATTACCTTTTCAACGCCAGGATATGCCTCTAATGGCTGCACGCGAACTATATCCTCTTCTCCAATAATGCCTATGATGGTGCGCTCAACACCCTGCGAGACCATTACCTTCAGGCCAAGCTTCTTGACCTTTTCAATGATATGGCCTATATCTTTCTTAGTCGCCTCAGGCCGTAGTACGATGATCATGTTTCCCCCAGTTCAACTCAAAAGTAAAAACGAAAAAGTCAAAACTACAATTCAAAACTCAAAAGTTTTAACTTTTAAGTTGTAGTTTTACCTTTTTACTTTTGACTTTTTACTTTAAACGATTATCCTCTTGAGCTCTTTTATGAATCTCTTGTTTTCCTTCTCCGTCCCGACCGTTACTCGTATAAACGTATCCATGCCCCATGCCTTCATGTCCCGGACAATAACGCCTTTTTTCAATAACTTCTTGCAGACTAAAGATGCGTCTTTCCCGACTTCAAATACCACAAAATTAGTAACGCTTGGTATGTACCTCAACCCCATCTTTTTAAATTCAGAATAGAAAAATTTCCTGCCGGCTGAGGTCATCCTCTTTGTCTTTAATAAAAATTTCTTGTCCTTTAACGCAGCGATTGCCGCGGCCTGCGCAATGGAGTTTACATTAAATGGCTCTCGCACAGCTTCCATATATTTAATTATCTCTGGGCTCGAGACTCCATATCCTATCCGTAATCCTGCAAGGCCGTATGACTTTGAAAAACTCCTTGTCACGATCACCCTCTTGGAAATATAATCCAGGCCATTGGGATAGTCTCTTTCTTCCACATAATCAAAGTATGCCTCGTCGATAAAGACCATGGCCTGCTCTGGCAGGCCATTGAGAAACATCTCAAGCTCCACCTTGGTAACATATGTTCCATTGGGATTGTCAGGATTTGCAATAAAGACTATCTTGGTCTTGCCAGTTACCTCTCGTTTCATTGCCTTCAGGTCATACTTAAAATACCTCGCCGGGACCTTTTTTATCCTTGCGCCCTGTATCTGCGCGGCGAGCTCGTATATCAAAAAAGTAGGATATGCCACTATTACCTCGTCGCCTTCGCTTACAAATGCGCGGAGCGCCAGTATGATCAGCTCGTCTGAGCCATTGCCAAACACGAGTTGATTTTCTTTTACCTTTAATTTCTTAGCAAGGGCCTGGCGCAGGTAAAAACAACTGGACTCTGGATACCTGTTGATGTTCTGTAGGCTCTTTTTTATTGCAGAGACCACCTTTGGAGACGGGCCAAAAGGATTTTCATTAGAGGCGAGCTTGATCACGTCTTTTAGGCGCAGCTCTCTTTTGACCTCCTCAATCGGCTTACCTGGCTTGTATGGTTTTATGTTTAAAACTGATTTTCTTGGTAACATATATAAATTCAAAAGTTAAAGCGAAAAAGTCAAAACCACAATTTAAAATTTAAAACTTTTTTATTTTTCAATTTTGACTTTTGAGTTTTAGTTTTGCCTTTTTAGTTTTAAGTTTTTACTTTAAATATTACGTCCCTGACGGGTACGACCCTAGCAGCTTGAAAAACGTACAGTGTTTCTGCAGTCCTTTAAGCGCGCGTTTTACATCTAAATTCTGATAGTGTCCGGTCATGTCAACGAAGAAGTAATACGCCCATACCTTTTTCTTCGAAGGCCTGGACTCTATCTTGGTAAGATTTACCTTATTTTTCTTAAAAGGCACCAGCATGTCATGTAAGACACCGACCCTGTCTTTACAGGAAAACACAACAGATGTCTTGTCATTCTTTGTCGGCGCTGGCGCATGCTGACCTATGACAAGAAAGCGTGTTATGTTATTCACATTGTCCTCTATATCTTTTGCAATCACCTTGAGTTTATATTTCTCTGCTGCCAATATGCTTGCAATCGCAGCTGAATTCCTTTCCCTTGCAGCGATCTCAGCTGCCCTGCTTGTCGCAGAAACCTCTACTAGTTCCACGCCATGCAGATGCGTATCCAGCCAGCTCCTGCACTGACCAAATACCTGAGGATTCGAATACACCCTCTTTATAGACTTCATATTGCACTTTGCCAGAAGATTATGTGAGATCTCTAAAAGCACCTCAGAGCATATCTTCAGGTCAGATGATATAAACATGTCCAGCGTATGGCTGACAGCGCCTTCTGTAGAATTTTCTATCGGCACTACTCCATAGTCAGACCTTGAGAGCTCTACATCTCTGTAGACCTCTGTGATGCTATGACATGGAGAATATTTTACCTGGCTTCCGAATTTCTTTATGGCTGCGAGATGTGTGAATGTCGCCTCTGGCCCGAGATAGGCTATGGTCAGGCTCTTCTCCAGCGCAAGGGAACCTGACATAACCTCTCGATAAACAGCCTTGAGCGCCTTGTCAGGAAGGGGGCCTTTGTTTTGATCCGCTATATTTTTATAGATCTCTATCTCCCTGTCAGGCGCATACACACCCTTGCCAGACTTTCTCTTTAATTTCCCAACCTGCTTGACCACGGACGCCCTCTTATTCAGTAAGGAAACTATCTGATTATCCACTGTGTCTATCTTTTTACGAAGACTGGACAGCTTCATCTTTACCCTCCGTATATACCTCCTCCGTTCCAGTCCGCTTTAGACGGACTGTATCAGGAGTGGTCTCTTCTTCTTTTCTCAGGTGTTCAGGTAATTCGATGTCTTGTTCTGTAATATTAAACTCTTCAAGCTTTGGCAGCTCCTCAAGTGAATTCAGGCCAAAATACTGTAAAAACTCCTGCGTGGTGCCATAGAGTATGGGCCGGCCTACTGTCTCTCTTCTTCCTGCAATCCTGACCAAATTCTTTTCTATGAGTGTCTTTAGCACACCATCTACATTAACACCTCTTATTGCCTCGATCTCAGGCTTTGTGGCCGGCTGCTTATACGCAACTATTGCCAGTGTCTCTAAACTCGGGCCACTGAGTCTGTCTGCGCCAGATGTCTTGTATAGCTTCTTAAGCCATGGCGCAAGCGATGGATCAGTAGTTATCTGATAACCACCAGCGATCTCTTTGATCCTGAATGCGCGGCTTGTGTCTTCATACTCACTTGAGAGTTCTGAGATAACATCTTTTATATCCTGGGCTTTGGATTCATCCAGTACGCCCTTTATCTCATTCAAAAACAATGGCTTGTCACTTACAAAAAGCATTGCCTCTATTATATTCTTAACCTGGTCTTTGTGCATCTAAGTTAACCCTAATACACCCTTAACCTGTGTTTCTCGTTCCGTATTACTTCGATTTCTGAAAAACTGTGCTTCTGGACTACTATGATCTCTTTTAATCTTATAAGCTCAAGTACTGCCAAAAATGTTGCCACAATCTCTGCCTTGTTCCTGCACTTTTTAAAAAGCTCTGACAGATGCAAGAGAGAAGTGTTTACCAGTATGTGCAAAAGGTCATGCACCTTTTGCTCTACAGTAAATTCATCCTTTACGATCTCCTGAAAGACCTCTTTTGGGACATCCTTCAGCACCTTTGTAAGCGCTGTTATGAGGTCAAATAGACTTGCCTCAAAAAATTTCTCTTCAGGCTCTCCCTCAAATGCGCCAGCCCTGGTAAACATCTTTTTACGCTGGCCTTCGAGATCCTGCAATACCCCCGCAACCTCCTTGAATTTCTTATATTCAAGGAGCCGCCTCACAAGCTCTTCTCTTGGGTCCTCTTCTTCCTCTGGAAGCAGTTCCTTTTCTTCTGGCGGGAGGAGCATCTTGCTCTTTATATGTATGAGCGTGGCTGCCATGACCAAAAACTCCCCTGCAATATTAAGATCCAGCATGCGCATTAATTCAATATATTCAAGGTACTGCTCAGTTACATCGGCTATAGGTATATCGTATATATCTATCTCGTTTTTCTTGATGAGATAGAAAAGTAAATCCAGCGGCCCTTCGAATACATCTAACTTCACCTTGTATGACATATCTTTACCACTTACACCGCGTAGGTGCGCACCGCGCACCTACGCGGTGTAAAAAGGTTAAATCAGTCCGACAGCCTTCCTCACCCCATCCATTGTCTCAGACGCGGCCTTGCTCGCTTTCTTTGCGCCCTTGGCTAAGATCTCTTCGATCTTGCCTTTATCCTTTAAAAGACTCTCTCGTTTCTTCCTGATATCAGATAAATAATCTGAAACCACTCCAGATAAATCCTTCTTGCACTGCGTGCATCCCTTTTTTGCATTTGTGCAATAGTCGTAGACCTCTCCAGCGCTTCCTTTTCTAAGCAAATTATAATACGCGTACAAATTACACTCATCTGGATGGCCCTTGTCTGAAAGCTTTATTCTCTTTGGATCAGTAAACATCTGACTACACTTCTCTTCTATAACCTCGGGTGAATCGCCAAGCGCTATAAAATTTCCATAAGACTTCGACATCTTTCTTCCGTCCACGCCGAGGAGCTTTGGTATCTTTGTGAGAAGCGGTTTTATTGTCTTAAAAGTGTCACCATAAAGGTTATTAAACTTTTGCGCAATGTCATTTGTCAGCTCAAGGTGCGGCAGCTGATCCTGACCCACAGGCACTGCATTTGCCCTGTACAACAAAATATCTGCTGCCTGCAAAACCGGGTAGCCTAAAAATCCGTATGTATGCAGCTTGCGGGAAGATAATTCACGCAGCTGCTCCTTATAGGTCGGGCACCTCTCCAGCCATCCCAGCGGCACAAGGTTCGAGAACACCATGTAGAG
Organism: Candidatus Omnitrophota bacterium; assembly: GCA_018896815.1. Taxonomy (GTDB): domain Bacteria; phylum Omnitrophota; class Gorgyraeia; order Gorgyraeales; family Gorgyraeaceae; genus JAHILY01. The sequence continues at coordinate 12,281 of JAHILY010000040.1, forward strand.
CTCCAGGTGCTCTTTGACATGCGACTGGATAAATATAGCGCTCTTTTTCGGATCCACGCCACTGGCTATCCAATCTGCCGCGCTTTCTATTACATACTGCGGAAGCCTTGATGGATCTTCGTACTCGCTCATCAATGCATGCCAGTCAGCAATCATGAAAAAGCACTCATACTTCTTCTGCAGCTTGACCCAGTTATCAAGCGCGCCAAATAAATGTCCCAGATGCAGCGGCCCGGTCGGCCGCATGCCGCTTAAAATACGTTTTGTCATATGTTTCACCTCCCCCACCGCGGGGGTGGGTCACCCCCGCGGTGGGGGAGGTGACCTCTATTATTTCAACCGCCTCGCTACCGTGCGAATCTCGATCGCCTCTATTGCATCACCCTTCTTAATATCCTTTATACCCAGGCTTATACCGCACTCAAACCCCTCTCTTGCCTCTTTTATGTCATCCTTTACATGCTTTAACGAAGATATCTTGCCTTTGAAAACAATATCCTTACCTCTAATAAGCTTGCACACAGCATTGCGCGGGATGCTTCCCTTTGAAACATAGCACCCTGCCACGATCCCTACCTTTGAAACCTTAAAGACCTGTTTTACATCTGCCCTGCCTAAGAACGTCTCTTCTGTAACTGGCTCGAGCATTCCCTCCATTGCAGCTTTGACATCATTGACTGCCTCATAGATTATATTATAGCTCCTTACATCCACGCCTTCTTGCTTTGCCAATGCCTTTGCATTAGGCGTCATAGCTACATGAAATCCCAGTATTACAGCATTTGACGCAGAGGCCAGCATAACATCAGACTCATTCACATTTCCTACCTGGCCATGTATCACAGAAAGCCTGACCTCATCTGTTGAGAGTTTTAGCAGGGAATCCTTGATTGCCTCAAGAGAGCCCTGCACATCTGCCTTTAAGATAATCTTTAATTCTTTAAACTCGCCTGCTTGAATCTTATTGTATAAATCCTCCAGGGTGATCTTCTGTGATCCGGCCTCGAGTTTTTTCTTGTCTGCCTCCATGCGCCGCACAATCACAATATCCCGCGCCTCTTTCTCGTCCTTGACTACATAAAATTTTTCTCCAGCAAACGGCACGCCAGAAAGGCCAAGTATCTCTACTGGCTTTGCCGGCCCAGCTGAATCTACCCTGTGGCCTTTGTCATCAAACATTGCCTTTACCTTGCCATAGTTAAGGCCTGCCATAATAGCGTCACCTATATTAAGCGTGCCCTGCGAAACAAGCACAGTCGCGACCGGACCTTTGCCCTTTGAAAGCTCTGCCTCTACGACTATGCCAGTAGCAGGCCTGTCTGGATCAGCCTTTAATTCCAGCATCTCTGCCTCTAAAATAAGCAACTCCAGTAAATCATCAATGCCCTGGCCAGTCTTGGCTGAAACACCTATTGTAATGGTCTTACCTCCCCAGTCCTCAGGATTAAGATCAATGCCTGCCAATTGTTTCTTGACCTTGTCAATATTGATATTTTGCTTATCAATCTTATTTATTGCCACCACTATCGGCACATTCGCAGCCTTTGCATGGTCAATTGCCTCTATTGTCTGCGGCATGATCCCGTCATCTGCAGCGACTACAAGCACGACCACATCTGTTGCATTAGCGCCCCTTGCGCGCATTGCAGTAAATGCAGCATGGCCAGGCGTATCCAAAAACGTGACCTTGCCTTTTTTAAGCGCGACCTCATACGCGCCTATATGCTGGGTAATTCCCCCAGCCTCTTTATCCACGACCTTTGTCTTGCGTATCATATCCAGGAGCGATGTCTTTCCATGGTCAACATGGCCCATGAACGTAACAATAGGCGCCCTTGGTTTTAATTTGCTGGCATCTACTATATCATGGTCAGCTACAAGCAGCTCTTCTTTAGACGGCAGCCTCTTCAGCCCATATCCAAACTCCTCAGCAATAGAGCCTGCGTTTTCCTCATTAAGGCCCTGGTTTATCGTAACGAGTATCTTTTTGCCTAACAGCCTCTTTATAAGCTCATTTGGCTTTATCTGCAGTTTTACTGCAAGGTCTTTTACCGCAATAGGAAAATCTACCTTTAATATTTTTAGATCTTTCTTTGGCGGCTCTTCTTCTACTATTTCTTCTCCCTCGACAAGCTCGGGGCTTTGTTTCTCGACAGGCTCAGGACTTCGCTTCGCTCGCCCTTCGACAGGCTCAGGACTTCGCTTCGCTCGCTTTTTCGGCTTAGCCTTTGTCCCGCCCTTTGTTTCCAAAGGGCGAGGCTTTGGCTTTGCGCCGAGCTCTCCTTTAACAAGCGCAGCAGTATCATCATCAAGCGCGCTCATGTGGCCTTTGACATCTACCTTAAGCTTATGTAGCTTTTCTATGAGCTCTTTACTCGATATACCTAATTCTTTTGCTAATTTATGAACACGAATAGTCATCTGTCACCCCTAAACTTCTAACTTTACATTCTTGCCTTAGCCTTTATTCCCTTATCCCGAACTTCATGCACCTTTTTTTCCATCAATGACTTTGCAGACTTTAATATCTTCTCAGCTGTCTTTTTGCCAACACCCTCTACCATTGTAAGCTCTTTTATACCTAGCTTTGAGACATCACCTGAAGTCTTGTAGCCTGCCTTTTTAAGCGCCTTTTCTGTCTTAGGGCCTACGCCTTCTAATTCACCTACGGGGATTCCTTGAACCTTTTCAATCTCAGCCTTGCTCCTTATGTCAATATTCCACCCAGTCAGCTTAGCAGCAAGCCTTACATTCTGCCCCTTCTTTCCTATTGCAAGTGACAGTTGATCATCAGCCACAATCACCTCAGCCCTTTTCTCAGCCTCATTCAGCCTCACGCTCGAGATCTCTGCAGGGCTCAGGCTCGCTATTATAAACTCTGCAGAATCTATGCTCCATCTGATTATATCGATCTTTTCTCCACCCAATTCCCGCACAACGCCTTTTACCCTCTGACCTCTCATGCCAACGCACGCACCCACAGGATCTACCTTGTCATCTTTGGAATACACAGCTATCTTTGAGCGGCCACCTGCCTCTCTTGATACACCTTTTATCTCCACAATCCCGTCATATATCTCAGGCACCTCCAGCTCAAATAGCCTCTTTACAAGCCCAGGATGAGTCCTTGAAAGCGATATCTCAGGACCTCTTGGCGTCCTCTTTACATCCATTATGAGCGCCTTTATCCTGTCGCCCTGCCTGTATTGCTCGCCCTGCGGTACCTCTCTCCGGGGAAGCACGCCTTCTGCGCGGCCCAGGTCCACTACAATAACTCCCTTATCAAATCTATGGACAGCACCTGTTGCAATGTCATTCACCTTATGCTGGTATTCGTCAAACACCACATCCCTTTCTGCCTCGCGGATCTTTTGTATAATGACCTGCTTTGCAGTCTGCGCAGAGATCCTGCCAAAGTTTCCGCCGACCTCATCACCCTCTGGGCCAAACACCTTGAAGTCGCCTGTCTCTCGGTCAAACTCAGCCTTTATATCCATGACATGCTTGCCAAGCTTTTTACGAGCTGCGCTTATCAGCGCAGACTCTATTGCCCTTATGAGGATCTCTTTCTTGATCCCCTTATCCCGCTCTATGCTGTCCAATATTGTAAGTAATTCCTGGTTCATATTTTGCTCTCCTTCAATGAGCACTGCAGTTATGATTCTTTGAAGGTGCGAATTTACCCCGATAGCAAAACACTTCGCCCTGCGAAATGCAAAGCATTTCACAGGACTAAGTCCCTGAAATCGCAAAGCGATTTCTAGGGGAAAATTTAGAATAAATTTTCTCGTAGCTATCGGGATAGTTCGGACAAATAACTTACGAAAATCTTTGATTTTCGTAAGTTATGTCCTCATTTAAAACTCCACCTCTTGCCTTGCCCTCACGATTTTACCGTACGGTATCTCAATGATACCCTTCTTCTTAACCTCTATCTTAATAGCGCTCTCCAGCGCCTCTTTAAGTCTGCCTATATATTCCTTCTTGTCCAGAATCGCCTCATTGAGCGTCACCCTCACCATCCTGTGCATGGCCCTCTCATAATCCCGCCTGCCACTAAACCACCTATCTATACCTGGCGAGTCTACCTCTAATATATAGTCCTCTGTAATCACGCTCCCCTCATCCAATGCCTGGCTTATCTTCTTATTGAGCCGCACACAGTCTGAGAGTATAATCCCGCCATCCCGGTCCACCAAAAGCCGCAAGACCTGTTTCCCGGCCTCTCTACGGAATATTATATCCACTATCTCTGTATCTTCTTGCTGTAGGATAGGTTGAATGACTTGTTTTAGTTTGTCTAGCATAAGGTATTATCCGCCTTCGTTCGCCTGCGGCGAAACTTCGGCGAGATTTAATTCAGACATACAGTTTACAAAAATCTGTGATTTTTGTAAACTGTGTCTTCATTAAATAAAAAAAGCGGGCCTGTTTCACCCACTCCTAAATCCGAACACCTCCCTTTCAAAAGAGTAGCTTTACTATACTATAGAAAGCATATATGTGTCAAGATAATTCATTCTAATATTTTTAATCTATCTTCGGCTAATCCCACATAAAACATACTGGACGGCGGGATGCCGAGCTATCACAATGCCAGCGCTTTGGGCAAAAAGGCAAATTTGCCCGCACTCAAATTTGCCTTTTTGCCTAAAGAACAATAGCGCCATGCATAGATTAAATACACCTGCCAAAGAAATGAAGAAATCAATTCAACTCTGCCATTGAAAAAGCCCTTTTCTTGTGGCATACTATAATAGTAGGTATATACACGTAATATAGATCCCTTAAGGCAGTTGTGTAAATTAGGTGCCATAAGTTTTAAATCTAAGACACCATTTTTTTGCCTAGATTATGTTAAAGTTTAGAAAAGATTTCAATGTTAAGGTTGTAGCACTAATA
>JAHILY010000041.1 GCA_018896815.1 Candidatus Omnitrophota bacterium
AAAAATTCTTATAAAGAACTTCCAAGCTATATTTACAAACGCTACAAACGAGGTAAAAATAATTTTAATTAATGTCTTAGGAAGTATAATAAAGTATTCTCCAACCCTAGAGCTAAAAACCCAGGCATTAAATATTATTGAAAAGAACTTCCAAGCTATATTTACAAACGCTGCAAACGAGGTAAAAATAGCTTTAATTAATGCCTTAGAAAATATAATATGTCATTCTCCAACCCCAGAGCTAAGAACCCAGGCATTAAATATTATTGAAGACAACTCCCAAGCTATACTTACAAGCGCTACAAACGAGGTAAAAATAATTTTAATTAATGTCTTAGGAAGTATAATAAAGTATTCTCCAACCTCAGATCTAAGAACCCAGGCATCAAATATTCTTATAAAGAACTTCCAAGCTATATTTACAAACGCTGCAGACGAGGTAAAAATAGCTTTAATTGATGCCTTAATACAGGTAGCTAAAAATGGTCGATTTGAAGATACGCGCAGCAGGGCTCAAGGGGTTTTAGAAGATTTATTTACAGCGGGCGACCAGGCTATTCTTAAGAGCGGCGAGGCGCTTGCGTATCTCACTATCAGTGCAAATGATGCTAGTATCAGGAATCAGGCTATGGATACCCTGGCCGATCTTGACGAAGGAGTAAAGTTTATCGTAAAGGTTGTCAACGAAGTATATTCAGAAGGTAGCAAGATGTCTTCTGAAGTCAGGGAGAAACTCTCTAATTTCTTCTATCAGGTAGTTATAGATATTGACAGCACTTCATTTGCAGAGCTACCCAGGGCAAGGACCAATAAGGTAAGGATAGGCATTGCCTATAATCTCATAAAGACTACCAAGGACGATAAAGTCATAGATAATCTCTTAAATATGGTAGAGGAGAATAAAGACAACAACTTCGGAAGATTCCTCATATCAATATTCTCTAATTCAGGCAGGGTATTTTCTGAAGAAAGAGCTTCCAAGATCAAATCTCTTGCAAAAGATGGACTCTTATATGACAGCCTGCCTTATGGAGAGTGGTTTAATACAAAGCGTAATCCAGATAAAGTAATCGGCATAAGGCTCTATTTTGCAAAGGACAGTAACCGTATGTCAATCTGGAAACCTGAACTATCTAAATTAGGTTTTAAGAAGTGGGAGGTTGATAAAAAGACTGGCATACATACATCCAAAGCTACTATAAATGGTGTTACATTTAAGATATCTATGAGGATTGGTATCCCTGAAGCTGGCATATTCGAATACATGGATGATCCTGAAACTCACTATATTATATTCAACGGCCATGCAGGCATGGGCACCTATATACTTAATAGCTATAAGAACGCCCCAGAATATAAGCCAGAAGAAGCAGGCACAAAGCTTGTACAGCTTGCAGCATGCTGGACAACAAGTGAATATACTAAATTAAAGAATTGCTTCCCCAATGTCCAGTTCATAGGAACAACAAAAAAAGGCTGGAGCCATGACGGTAATGTAATTATGACCAATGTCATAGAAGCTATATCAGAAGAGGCAGGCTGGGATAAAGTGCAGATAGGCTTAGATAACTACACAGACTGGAAATACCCGGGAAACTACCTCTTGCCAAATGATGCAAGTATACTTAAATATATAGATTCAGATGGTGACGGCACCACAGACGGTCAAGACCGCACCTTTAATATAGACTTAACAGAGCTTGCAGAAGAAGTGACCTTTGAATTCAGGCCCACAAGGACTGACCCAGGGAACCTTACAGGAGGCAAGGTCACAGATTCTATAAGCTATGTAAACAACTCCTTCTCATGGGATACTGCATTAGAACAATACGCAGGCAGGTTAGTCCCGGACGGCTGGTATGCACCCGAACAGGATACTGACGAGCTCTTTCGTGTGTCAACAGGGTGGGATGAGCGTGGCAGGATCTACAAAGTAAAGATAAATGTTGGCTACTCCAACATCTCACGAGAGGTCCTAACAACCATGCTTATCCATGGCCTTAACAAGCACTTTGCAGAGCAAGATGGAGAGTTTAGTGCAGATGATGATATTAGAGGGTTAACCCTTGTAGCAGAATACCTTGATTACTACCACCATGAGGACCTCTTTAACGACTTCTTAGAACACTATGGTATGTCCGCTGATATAAGCTTTGAATTGATAAATGATGCAAGAGACCGCGAATATCCTACACCTGAGCAGACTGCCAGATATCCAGCAGCAGTGCAGGAGTTAAAACAACTGTTGGGCTATGAGAAAGCTTCTCTTGCTAAATTGCATCCGGTCCGCTATGCAGATAAGAATACAGATGAACCTGATGATTTGGTGGAGATTGATAAAGTTAGATTCAATACTGTTGAGCGGACAGGAAGTCATTTAAGAAAAGAAACTTTCGAGGCCTTTGCAAAAATGTATGAAGCAGCGAAGAAGGACGGAGTAGATCTGCGCATTAATTCCTCATACAGATCATATTCATATCAGAATAAGCTGTTTGAAGAGGCACTAGAGCAGTACGGCTCTAAAGATGAAGCTATTAAACACTCTGCCCCAGCCGGCTTTAGTAAGCATCACACCGGAATGACGATGGATTTTTTTCCGGTGAAAGACGAGTTTAGCGAGACAAAAGAATATACATGGCTAAAGGAACATGCCAGTGAGTTTGGTTTTGTGGAATCATACCCTGAGGGCAATGTCCAGAGCATGGCATGGGAGCCTTGGGAATGGACATATGTTGGCGATGCCGTTATGGATACTCTTAAAGACGGCGCTTCTATAGAAAAAGAAACCCCTGCCTCTACGGAATCTCCAGGAGCCTGCTTCCTAGCAGGCACAAAGATTACCCTGTATGACCGAACCCAGAAGAACATAGAGGACATAAAGATACATGACGAGCTCACTTCCTATGACATAGAGGAAAATACCCTTGCCTCTGCCAGGGCCGCAAAGCTCCATAAGCGGCTCGAGAACCACTACTACACAATAACCCTTGAGAACGGAAAGGCCCTTAAGGTCACAAAAGAGCACCCCTTCTATGTGGAAGATACAGGGGGACATGTGTCATTGCGAGCGACTGAAAGGAGCGAAGCAATCTCTGATGGGATTGCTTCGTCAGTCGCTTCGCTCCTTCCTCGCAATGACAGGGCGCTGCCAGATGAGGAAGGTTTCTTCAAAGGCACCTGG
>JAHILY010000042.1 GCA_018896815.1 Candidatus Omnitrophota bacterium
ATAAGAAAAATTCAAACAAGTAAACAATAAAACCATGCATACAAAAAACCCTTTCATCTTTTACCTCCCCTATCTGTTTGTTTCGGTTTCCCCTATATCCTCGTATCCTGTTACATAATCACCTGCAAAATAGATCTTTTTCTTTCTTGAAAAGTGCCTGTAGTCAAGCGGTGCGCGGGGGAACCATGCATCGTATATCCACGCCTCCTTCTCAATGCCCATATCGTCCTCTCCCATATGTATTATTTCATTAGGCTCGCCCCATTTCTCCAGGACCTCGCCCTTGCTTGTCCCGGACACGACCATAGTCTTTGTACTCAATGGATGCGTCAATGCATACTGCGCTGTTGGCGTCTTCACATCTGCACAGCCGGATAAAACTAATAGAGCTAAGAGAACAAATAATACAGTCTTCATTTTAACCTTTTCTGCTTACCACCCCCACCTGCGGGGGTGGGTCACCCTCGCGGTGGGGGTGGTCAAATTAAAGAGCATGTCATTGAAAGACTTGTCCTTGCACTCTTGCAATCAGGCTCGAGTGTAAAGCTATACCACCAGGTTCACCAGTCTCCCTTTTACGACGATGACCTTCTTGGGGGGCTTGCCTTGTGTCCATTTATTGACAACTGGGTTTCTTAAAACTATGTTTTTTATCTCATCGTCAGTTGTGCCTGATGCTATTTCAATCTTTGTCCTGACCTTGCCATTGATCTGCACAGGCATTGTGATGCTATCCTCTACCAATGCATCCTTATCATAGCCTGGCCACTCTGCTTCAAACACGCTTCTTTCATTGCCCGTCTTCTCCCACATCTCTTCTGCAATATGCGGAACAAATGGAGCGAGAAGAATTATGACTATCTCAACAGCCTTACCGTATTCCGTATTCCGTATTCCGTATTCCGTAAACTTGTAAATCTCGTTTACTAATTCCATTATCGCGCTAAGGGCAGTGTTAAAATGAAAAGCGCCTTCCATGTCTTCAGTTACCTTTTTGATAGTAAAGTGGGTTTTACGCTTAAGAGGCGGAATTTTATTTTTAGCTGACGGAATACGAGATACGGACGACGGACGACGGTCAACAAGTCTCCACACCCGGTTCAAAAATCTCCACGCACCTTCCATGCCCCTGTCATTCCATTCAGCGTCCTTCTCAGGCGGGCCAATAAACAATGTATAAAACCTGACTGTGTCTGCGCCGTATTTATTAATAAGTTTATCAGGACTGACAGTATTGCCTTTTGACTTGGACATCTTTGCCCCATCCTTAACTATCATGCCCTGGGTAAAGAGTTTCGCAAACGGCTCCTTAAAACCTATGTGATTCATGTCGTAAAGCACCTTTACGATAAATCTGGAATACATCAGATGTAATATTGCATGCTCTACACCGCCAATATACTGGTCAACTGGCAGCCATTTATCAACCACTTTCTTATCAAAGGGCTTTTTCTTGTCTTTCGGGGACAGGTATCTTAGAAAATACCAGCTCGAGTCCACAAATGTATCCATTGTATCTATTTCGCGGGTTGCCCTGCCTTTACACTTCGGACACTTTGTATTCACAAATGACTTTGCATGCTTTAGAGGTGACTCAGTGCAAGGTTTTCCGTCTGAGGCGGATCCGCCTTTGGCGGAAAACTTTATCTTTTCAGGCAAAAGCACTGGCAGGTCTTTCTCATCCACAGGTTGTATTCCGCATTTGTCACAGTAGATGATTGGTATGGGCGCGCCCCAGTATCTCTGGCGAGAAATAAGCCAGTCCCTTAGTTTATAGTGAGTCTTTCTCCTGCCAATGCCCTCTTTTTCCATGTAGTCTGCTATCTTTTCTATAGCATCGAGGCTCGGGATCCCATTAAATGGATGAGAATTTACCATTACACCTTCTTCAATATACGCCTCTTTCATTGTCTTTGCATCAAGTGAGCCTTTCGGATTATCTATTACCACCTCTATTGACAATCCATATTTTTTTGCAAAATCAAAATCCCTTTCATCATGCGCCGGCACTGCCATGACAGCGCCGGTCCCATATTCCATCAATACATAATTTGCAATCCAGAGCGGTATCTTTCTATTGTTAACAGGGTTTATAACGTATCTATTTGTAAAAATGCCTTTTTTCTCAGTCGTAGCTGACACCCTGTCAATAACACTCTCTTTTTTAACATCATTGATAAATTTTCTTATATCCTTTTCATTGCCATGCCCATTTATCAAATCATCCACCATTGGATGCTCTGCTGCAAGCACCATGTAAGCGGCGCCATAAATAGTATCTACCCGTGTGGTAAAACACGGCAGGACAACATCGCTGTCAGCGATTTTAAAATCTATTTCCACGCCTTCGCTCCTGCCGATCCAGTTCTTCTGCATCAATCTGACCCTCTCAGGCCAATCCTTTAGAAGAAACAGATCATCCAGGAGCCTCTGGCTATAGTCTGTAATCTTAAAAAACCACTGCTCTAATTTTCGCTGCTCAACCTCAGCGGAGCACCTCTCGCAACCACCATCCACGACCTGCTCATTTGCCAAAACAGTCTGACAAGACGGGCACCAGTTTACTGCTGCTTTTTTCTTGTATGCCAGGCCTTTTTTGTAGAGCTGTAAAAATATCCACTGTGTCCATTTGTAATAGTCAGGCAGACAGGATGTGATCTCCCTGCCCCAGTCATAGCCCGCGCCCCAGGCATTTAGCTGCTTCTTCATTGTCTTTATGTTATTTAAAGTCGAGGTCTTTGGATGGATGCCGCTTTTTATTGCGGCGTTTTCAGCTGGCAGGCCAAATGCATCCCAGCCCATTGGAGCAAGCACATTGAATTTGCGCATTATCTTGTAGCGGGCAACCACATCTCCGATGATATAGTTCCTGCCATGGCCTACGTGGAGGGCTGATGAAGGATACGGAAACATCATGAGGCAGTAGTATTTTTCTTTGGGAGAAACGGGGTCCATCTTAAACAGGCCCTTCTTCTCCCACTTCTTCTGCCACTTCGCCTCGATTTGCTTGAAGGGGTAAAACTGTTCACTCATAAAAAAAGGTCCTTCGGAGAATTTGGTGGATCCGCCTCGCCTCACCAAAATCTTTGATTTTGGTGAGGCGGGCGAGATCTCACCATCTCGCCACCTTTGGTGGCGGATGGTGGAGCTGACGGGAATTGAACCCGTGATGCGACAATGCCATTGTCGTGTGATCCCGCTTCACTACAGCCCCCTGGTGCCGAAGGTGGGAGTCGGCGCTTCGCCCTTCGGGCGAAGTCGGCCACTCGTTTTGCTGCCGCTGCTCCTGTTTGTCGCAGCTTTTCCTCGCTATCCGCTCGGCGCAAAACTCCCTTCGACTCCCTGCTACAAAGTTTGGTGCCGAAGGTGGGAGTCGAACCCACACAGCCTTGCGGCCACTGGTGTTTGAGACCAGCGCGTCTGCCAATTCCGCCACTTCGGCTTTCTTCTTCGCCCTTCAACCTCTATCACAATAGTAAGGGCCTCGAAGGAATTAAAGTTTATTCCTGCGAAGCCATACCATCACGTTAGAGATCGAAGAGCGTAGCAGAACCCATCTTCCTAAACTTCTCGTAACGCCTTTCTAATAATTTATCTAAAGGAACTGCCTTAAGTTCCTTTAATGCCTTTTTTATGCACTTTTTAACTGCCTGCGCTGCCTTTTCAGGATCCCTGTGGGCGCCTCCCAGCGGCTCTTCTATCTCGCCATCAATAATCTTAAGCCCTATTAAGTCCTTTGCAGTGAGCTTTAGGACCTCTGCTGCCTCAGGCGCCTTTAGCCTGTCCTTCCATAAAATCGCAGCGCACCCCTCAGGAGATATCACAGAATAATACGCATTCTCCATTACATACACCTTATCACCTATGCCTATGCCCAGCGCACCCCCTGAGCCGCCTTCGCCTATCACTATAACAATTACAGGGACCTTCAGCCCAATCATCTCCCTCAAATTATGCGCAATAGAATTTGCCTGGCCCCTTTCTTCAGCGCCAATACCAGGATATGCGCCTGGCGTATCCACAAACGCAACTATAGGCGTCCCGAATTTCTCAGCCATCTCCATGAGCCTCATTGCCTTGCGATAGCCCTCTGGATGGGCGCTGCCAAAATTTCTCATCAGGTTTTCTTTTGTATCCTTGCCCTTTTGATGCCCTATCACAAGCACCTTGTCTCCGTCTATCTTTGCCAGGCCTCCCACCATTGCCTTATCATCCTGAAACATCCTGTCCCCATGCAGTTCAACAAAATCCAGCATGATCATGCGCACATAGTCCATGGTGTATGGCCGCTGCGGGTGTCTCGCGATCTGGACCTTTTGCCACGGCGTAAGTGATTCAAACACCTCACGTCTTACCTTTTCAAGCCGCGCCTCAAGTGTCTTGATCTCGCCAGACAAGTCAATGCTGCCGTCTGCTGCAAGAGATTTTAACTCAGCGATCTTGAGCTCAAGTTCCAATATTGGTTTTTCAAAATCTAAACCATTGGCCATAATTAATCCACTATCGTAACCTCTGTCCCCACGGCAACTATTGCAAAAAGCTCTTCCACGTCTCTATTGTACATCCTTACGCAACCCTGTGTTGCCTGCTGACCCACACTATCAGGATCTACTGTCCCATGGATACCATAGCCTGGCTTAGAGATCCCAAGCCACCTGGAACCCAGTATATTATCAGGGCTCTCTGCTGGCACAATCGCGCCCTGCGTGTACCATACAGGGTCCTTCATCCTGTTTACTATCCCGAAGGCGCCCACTGGTGTGGAGCTATTTTCTCCTGTTGAGACAGGATAGACCTTAAATATTGCGCCGTCGTCAGTGAGGAGCATGAGCAGGTTCTGTGATTTATCTACGAGTATCCTGTATTTTAGCTGTGAGACCTTTATCTTTGTATGCGCTCGAATAACATCGCTGTCGAGTGAGTTCGAGGCCTTTAAGAGGCCTACTGTGGTCCCAAATTTTTTTGCAATCTTTGAAAGCGTGTCACCTGGCTCTATCTCATACCACACATCATCCTCAGTAATCACAGGAGAAAAAAGTATCTCTACATTAAGCTGACCGACCTTATCCTGGATATCAAGTATATTGTCCACATTTTGATACTTCTCCAGCACGACCTGATAGACGTCCCTTGCCTTTACTGTCTCTTTGTTTTTTTCATAGGCACTTGCCAGATCAAAATAGGCCTTGCCTACTGCGCCTGAATCACTAATCTTATCTGCTCTTTCATCCAGCCCCGCCCTTGCCTCGTCTAATTTATCCTGCGATATTAATCCTCTCACAGATTTTAAACCCGGGCTAAACCCTGTCTTTGCCTCATTCTTGCTCCCAAAGACTATCATCATCCCCAGGATAACTATCAACAAAGCAGCAATGCCTGCGCCAACTAACTTATTCTTCACTCCTAACCCCCTATCTGTAGCTGATTATGGCCACTATGACACCCAGTGCAGCGCCCATAAATACCTGGATTGGTGTATGGCCTAAAAGTTCAATGAGTCTTTCTTGCTTTACGCCTTTTTGTAAATATATATCTTCTATGATCTTATTGAGTATCTCTGCCTGCTGGCCACTCTGCCTCCTCACGCCCTGCGCATCAAACATTATTATAAAGGCAAAGAAAAATGCTACTGCAAAAAATGGCGAGGAAAAACCATATGTGAACCCAGTGCATGCAGCAAGGGCTGACACAGTCGCGGCGTGCGAACTCGGCATCCCGCCTGTGCCTACAAACCACCTGAAATTAAACCTCTTCTCGCGCACGACACCTATCGCGACCTTTACGGTCTGGGCCAACAGCCATGCCATCAAGACAGTCAGAAACATCTGATTCTCGCCTAAGCTGACAAAAAATCCCACGACATCTCCTTATTTTTGATATATTATTATATAACAGATATGACCTATGGCAAGAAAAATCTGCCCTTCGGGCAGAAACTTCTGGCAGATTTTTTCAAAGGGGCTATTAAAACTTCATTTTGCCGCCAAAGGTAAAGGCAGTTTCATTGAAAAGCCTGAGCTCAAAATTAAATAAATACCAGCTCAAAAGAGACGGCATCACGTCAAGGCCGAACACAAGGCCGACAGGATTTGCATCATCTGCCTCATATGTTGAATATTCCAGGCCAGAGTTACCGTCAAACCTGACATCAACCTCTGCTGAAGTAAGGTAAAGGCCAGTGTAAGGAGTAATATAGTAATCCCTCATCCCTATCGGAAGTATATATCTCTTTGAGGCCAGGAGACTTGTCTGGAATTCCTCTATCCTAAATTGCGGACTGGTGGCAGGCGATAACGACACAGAATTCACATCCAAATCCATTGTCCTGTACTGAAAATCCAGCGCCAATTTAATCCCTTGGTCTTTAAACTCCCATAATTTTGACTTTATGCCCATGCCCCACATAAAACCAGGGTCTGATTCTACAGTGATGTTATATCCATTCTGTTTCCATTTCAGCTTAAGGTTAGACGTACCTATCCTTATGTATGGCTCAAATATTTTTTTATAGCTGGTGGAGACCTTGACCATGTAATTCTGGCCTTCCAGCTCTGCGCCTGTTGTCTCGTGTGATGTGTCAAGCTCTCTGTCAACAACAAACTCTATCTCTGCATTGGCCCTGATATTAATGCTGGACTCATGTTGAGCAAGGGCACTATGGATTGCATGATCCCTCGTGGAAAAGGCTTCTTCTGGCAGGTCAATATCAGGGGATCCTACTGTTGCAGCAAACGAAGGCGCTGCAAAACCTAAAAGAAATAAAATTATTATGAGTTTTTTCATTTTAAATTTCCTCACTAAAACTTAACAGCCCCGCCAAGACTTAAGGCCACTTCATCAATAAGCCTCAGCTCAAAATTATATATAAATGAGCTCGTTAGGCTGGGCATTATGTCACAACCAAATAAAAATCCGTATATCTTATCATTGCTCGCATCAAAGACTGAATAGTCAGCCCCCGGATTCTGAGTATCCACAAACTCAAGATCTGCTGTCGAGTCAGAAACAGTAAACCCAGTGTAAGTCACCAGATACATACTCTGCCATTTTAACGGGAGCTCTAATTTCTTGCTCAAGACAAGCGCTGCCTGCCATTCTTTTATTTTAAAGTCTGGGCCTGAATCAGTGATGGGCCGGCCATCAAGAGAGATATCTCCTACGTCAGGCTCTGTAATCCTGTATTGCGCATCAGCTGTTATCCTAAGCCCCAGATTTTCGAATTCATATATAATTCCCTTTAAACCTACGCCCCATGCAAGGGCCATATCAGCGTCCATTTCTATATCAGACTGATCATTCTGTCTCCATTTTGCCTCTAAATCAGACAAGCCGATTTTCACGTATGGCTCAAATCTATTAAATATATCTACGCCGAGCTTTACCATCAAATACTGGCCCTTTATCTCAGCGCCGTCGACCTCACTCGCTGTATCAAGGTCTTTACTGAATAAAAATTCCAAATCTACTGCTGCCTTTATCTTAAACATCTGCTCGGAGTCGTCCAGCGCCCTATTCACAGCATCTTCCCTGAGCACAGCAGACCTGGGCGGCAGGTCCAGGTCCAAAGGATTTCCTACAGTGGCTGCAAAGGCTAAACCTCTAGGAGTTAATATAGTTAGAATCAAAAAGAGAAAGAGATACCACTTCTTCACTGTTTATACCCTTTCTTTATGATAAATTATAATACTTTATTTTACGTTATTATGAAGTATACATCACGATATATATATTGTCAAGGCAGGTGCAATAAATCAGCCCCCTCATGTGTCTAATATATAGAAGGAGGTGATAGGCATGTTATCCAAAATCCAATCAGCCACAACCATAGGAATTGAGGCAAAACCCATTGAAATTGAAGTAGATATAACAAAAGGCCTGCCAGCTATTGTAATAGTGGGCCTGCCTGATGCTGCTATTCGTGAATCCAAGGACAGGGTGCGTTCAGCTATAAAAAACAGCCAGCTTGAATACCCTTCTCAAAAGATCACTGTGAATCTGGCGCCTGGCAATGTTAAAAAGGAAGGCCCCTGCTTTGACCTGCCTATAGCAATAGGTGTGCTTGTGGCGTCAGGACAGCTGTTCTACGAGAATGTTAAAGATTTTGTATTTCTTGGTGAGCTGGCCTTGAATGGCAGGATAAGGCCTGTAAAGGGCGCCTTGCCCATTGCAATGTCACTAAAGGGCTCTGCTAAAAAGATCATCCTGCCAGAGAAGAACGCGCATGAGGCCAGCATAGTCCAGGGTGTGGAAATATATGCTGTAAATACACTAAGCAATGTGTGTAATTTCTTGAATGGCCTTATTTCTCTAGAGCCTTTGAAACACAAGGCAATGGCCTTGCAAAATAGACCCCTGGGCAATGACCTGGATTTCTCTGATGTAAAAGGACAGGGTTATGCAAAAAGGGCTCTGGAGATAGCAGCCGCAGGAGGCCACAATATCATCATGATCGGGCCTCCCGGCAGTGGAAAGACAATGCTCGCAAAGAGACTGCCTTCAATCCTGCCTAATATGACGCTTGAAGAGTCTATTGAGACTACAAAGATATATAGTGTGTGCGGACTGGTGCCGCCAAAAAATCCCATAATAAACACAAGGCCCTTCAGGACACCGCACCACACCTCCAGTGACGTCGCGCTCGTAGGCGGCGGCACTGTGCCAAAGCCAGGAGAGGTAAGCCTGTCCCACAATGGAGTGCTCTTCATGGACGAGCTCCCTGAATTCCACAGAAATGTTCTGGAGGCGCTCAGGCAACCCCTTGAAGACGGCTGCGTAACTGTCTCAAGGGCATCTAGCTCTATCCGCTTCCCGTCCAAGTTCATGCTCGTATGCTCTATGAACCCCTGCCCGTGCGGCTTTCTCACAGATCCCAAAAAAGAGTGCCACTGCACGCCTCCAAAGATACAAAAGTATCTGTCCAGGATCTCTGGACCATTGCTGGACCGCATAGACCTGCACATCGAGGTTCCGCCTGTCAGGTACAAGGAGTTAACAGACGAATCCTGTGCTGAAAAATCAGAGATGATAAAAAAACGCGTAGAGGCTGCAAGGAATATACAGCTGGAAAGATTCAAACACGACGGC
>JAHILY010000043.1 GCA_018896815.1 Candidatus Omnitrophota bacterium
CAATGATGCAGTGACTGTGATACTGGCGGCGATCTTGATAACATTGGTGTCCACGCTTTATCCGGCTCATCAGGCAGCAAGACTTGAGCCAGTAGAGGCACTGAGATACGAATAATAAAAACACAGATTAGCACAGATGAAAAGATACAGATGATCGCAGATAAATCTATCTGTGTTCATCTGTAAAGCACGAATTTGACACGAAATCTGTGATCATCTGTGCATTAATGAGCGAAGCGAATTAATAAATGCTTAAAGCTGAAGGCGTACATAAGATATACAGGGACGGGAAAAAGGATTTACACGTTTTAAAAGGTATTGATCTTGAGATTGAGAAGGCTGGTTCTCTGGCAATAGTAGGGCCGTCAGGCGCAGGCAAGTCAACGCTCTTGCATATATTAGGAGGACTGGACAGGCCGAGTTCTGGCAAGGTTTTTGTGGACGGCTCAGATCTTTATACATTGACAGATAGCAAAAGGGCTGGCCTGAGGAATAAAAGAATAGGATTTGTGTTTCAGTTCTATCACTTGTTGCCTGAGTTTACGGCGCTGGAAAATGTTATGATGCCAGCGTTGATTACGAGGGACGAAGGACGAGGGACGAAGGACGAAATACGTAAGAGAATAAAAGATTTAATGACCGAGCTCGGTCTTGAAGACAGGCTGCATCATAGGCCCAGCGCGCTTTCAGGCGGAGAGCAGCAGAGGGTGGCGATCGGCCGCTCTTTAATAAACAGCCCTGATATGCTCTTGTGTGACGAGCCGACAGGTAATCTAGACTCAGAGATGGGCGAAGAGATATTGAATTTATTATTTAACCTTAATAAAAAAAATCACACGACAGTCGTTATTGTAACGCATGATAAGGAAATAGCAAAAAGAGCTGATAGGATTGTTGAGATAAGGGATGGGAGGATAACGTGAGCTTACAAGTCTATATCAATGGTGAATATTTTGACAAAAAAGATGCGAAGATCTCTGTTTTTGATCACGGACTTCTTTATGGGGATGGTGTGTTTGAGGGCATCCGCTCCTACAATCGATTGGTCTTTAAGCTGGAAGAGCACATTGACAGGCTTTATGAGTCTGCGCATGGTATTATGCTAAAGATCGATCTCTCCAGAAAAGAAATGATCAAGGCAGTTTTGGATACATTGAAGCTGAATAAGATGGATGATGCATATATCAGGCTTATTGTCACGCGTGGGATCGGCGACCTGGGGCTGGATCCGAGAAAATGCAAGAATGCATCTATAATTATTATTACAGACAAGATTCAGCTCTATCCTGAGAAGCTATACAAAGATGGGTTGCGGCTTATTACAGTGCCTACTCCCAGGAATATCCCTGAGGCATTGAATCCGCAGATAAAATCGTTAAACTATCTTAATAACATCCTGGCCAAGATCGAGGCGATCAATGTCGGATATGAAGAAGCGCTGATGTTTACTGCCTCAGGATATGTGGCAGAGTGCACAGGTGACAATATCTTTATTGTAAAGGACAATAAGCTGATCACTCCGCCTTCGTATTTGGGGATTTTGAAGGGTATTACAAGGGCTGCTTGCATGGATATTGGCAAAAAGATCGGGATAGAGGTCAGAGAAGATGTGCTTACAAGGCACAACCTGTTTACAGCAGACGAGTGTTTCCTGACAGGCACAGCAGCTGAGATTATTCCTGTTGTGAGTATTGAGAAGAGAGTGGTCGGTAGTGGCAAGCCAGGAAAGATGACGCTGAAGTTTATGAAGGAGTTCAAGGAACTTACGAAAAAGGATGGGGTGAAATACTAGATACTATGAACTATCAGCTATGAGCTAAACGTTTGGCTCATAGCTCATAGCTCATAGCTGATAGCTCATAGACTGAGGAGGATGTAATATGGTTTGTGATATTTGCGGGAAGAGTCAGGCAACAGTACATTTGACAGAGATAATCGATGACAAGATGACAGAGCTGCATATATGCGAGGGGTGTGCGCAGAAAAAGGGCGCGCAGATGGAGAGTCATTTTGGCCTCGCAGACCTCCTGGCAGGACTGGCTGACATGGGCGGCCAGTTTACGAAGACAAAGAAGGAGACCAATATCAAGTGTCTGCGCTGCGGCCTGACTTATGAAGATTTTAAGCGCATAGGCAGGCTTGGATGCGGTGAATGTTACTCAGCATTTAAAGAAGCGCTTCTCCCGCTTTTAAAAAGGATACACGGATCTACGCAGCACTATGGCAAGTCACCGACGAAGAAGACTACGAAAGCGGCCAAGGCTGTAAAGACCATGGACGAGTTACAGGAACTGAAAGAGAAGCTGCAAAAGGCAATTCAGCTTGAACAATTTGAAGAGGCAGTAAAGCTGAGGGATAGGATAAGAGAGCTGGAGAAAAAAAAGACTAGATAATAGTGTAACTCAAAAGTAAAAGCGCAAAAGTCAAAACTACAATTTAAAACTTAAAACTTTTTAATTTTAACTTTTGGTTTTGCCTTTTTACTTTTGATTTTTTAGTTTACCAGGAGGATTTCATGAACATTGGCGATCTACTAAACAATCAAGGCGAGTGGCTTAAAACCACTGGGCCAAACTCTGACATAGTAATGTCTTCGCGCATACGGCTTGCCAGGAATCTCTCAAATTATCCTTTTTCCCATTGGGCAAGCAAAAAGGAACAACAAGAGGTCTTAAAGGCCGCAAAACAGGCAGTCGGTTCCTCAAAAAAGATAAAGGACCCGCTATGTTTAGACATAGGTAAGATTGATTCAATAGACAGGCAGTTTCTTGTGGAGAGGCATCTGATGAGCAAGGAGCATAGCATAGATGCAGACAATAAAGGGCTGTGTGTGAGCGAGAGGGAGGTTGTAAGCATAATGATAAACGAGGAAGACCATTTGCGCATACAGGTCATGAAATCTGGTTTTGACCTAAGAGACGCATGGTGCATAATAGATTCCATTGATAGCGAACTCGGAAATGCATTGCATTACGCGTACTCTCTTGATTTTGGTTATCTGACAGCCTGTCCTACAAATACAGGCACTGGCATGAGGGCGTCTGTGATGCTGCATCTGCCTTCTCTTGTAATGACAAAACAGATCAACAAGGTCTTGCAGGCCATTACAAAACTCAGTCTTACAGCAAGGGGCCTTTATGGCGAAGGCACAGAGGCGAGCGGAAACTTTTTCCAGATATCCAATCAGGTATCCCTGGGCCACAGGGAAGATGATATCATTGACAACATAGAAAGGATCATCAGGCAGATCATAGACCACGAGCAGAGCGCAAGGGATGTGCTTCTTTTGCAGGACAAGGCAGTGCTGGAAGATAGGATATCGCGCGCATACGGAACATTGAAAAGCGCGCATATCATTACGAGCAGCGAGACCATAGACCTGCTCTCGCTGGTCAGGCTAGGCGTTGACTTGAGTTTGATAAAATCAGTGGACAGGGCGCTTATAAATGAACTTTTTATTATTACACAACCTGCGCATCTTCAGAAGATTGAAAAGAAAAAACTTAATCCAAATGAAAGGGATGTCAAAAGGGCGGAGATAATCAGGAAAAACTTAGGCTAACAGGAGGCCATGCTATGCTTAACAGGTTCACGGAACGAGCGCGGAAGGTAATATTACTCGCAAAAGAAGAGGCAAAGAGGTTTAACCACGACTACATCGGCACTGAGCATATTTTGCTTGGACTTGTAAGAGAGGGGGAGGGCGTTGCAGCAGTGGTGCTTCAAAAAATAGGACTTAGCCTGCAGCAGATACGACTGGAAGTAGAAAAGATCGTGAAGCCTGGCCCTTCTACACTTATCTCAGGCGACATACCTTTTACGCCAAAGGCAAAAAAGGCAATAGAGCTTTCAGGCGAGGAGGCAAGAGGCCTGGGCCATAATTATATCGGCACTGAGCATATTTTGCTGGGGCTTATAAAGGAAGGCGAGGGCGTGGCATCTCAGGTATTACTGAATCTGGGCCTTGACATGGACAAGGTCAGGGGCGAGATAGTAGAGATACTTGGGTCAGCAACACCTGGTTTTACCGGCGGAGGCGGAGCGCCGCATGGGTCAGGCTATTCAGCTGGCGCAAAGACTTCATCTAAGAGCCCTGCGCTCGAGGCATTTGGCAGGAATCTTACCTCGCTTGCGCGCGATAATAAGCTCGATCCTGTCATAGGCCGGCAGAATGAGATGGAGAGGGTCATACAGATCCTTTCCAGGCGTACAAAAAATAATCCTGTGCTTTTAGGCGAGGCTGGCGTAGGAAAGACAGCGATTGTAGAAGGCCTTGCGCAGAAGATCATAAAGGGAGACATACCTGAGCTATTAAAAGGCAAGCAGGTCATTATTTTAGACCTTGCATTGATGGTTGCCGGCACAAAATACAGGGGCCAGTTTGAAGAAAGAATAAAGGCAGTCATGGACGAGATAAAGCGTTCCGCCAATGTAATAATATTTATAGACGAATTACATACACTAGTGGGCGCAGGCGGCGCAGAAGGCGCTATAGACGCGTCCAATATCTTAAAGCCCGCGCTTTCAAGGGGCGAGATCCAGTGCATTGGCGCGACAACGCTTGATGAATACCGCAAATACATAGAAAAAGACGCGGCGCTGGAAAGACGTTTTCAGACTATAATGGTAGATCCTCCTACAGTTAAAGAGACAATAGAGATCTTAAAAGGCCTGAGAGACAGGTATGAGGCGCATCACAAGGTAGAGATAACTGATGATGCAGTAGAGGCAGCCAGTAAGCTTTCAGACAGGTATATAGCTGGCAGGTTCTTGCCTGACAAGGCAATCGATCTAATAGATGAGGCTGGCGCAAAGGCCAGGCTCTCTATTATGACTGCGCCTAAGGATATAAAGGACATGGAGGCTGAAATTGAAAATATTCGCAATGAAAAAGATGCTTCGATAAAGGACCAGGATTTTGAAAAGGCTGCTCGTCTAAGGGACCAGGAAAAAGAGTCGCGCAAAAGATTAGACAAGGTCAAAAAAGAGTGGAAGACCTCCAGGATGGAGGCAAGGCCTAAGGTCGACGAGGAATTAATAGCAGATATTGTTTCGAAGTGGACAGGTGTGCCTGTTGTGAGATTGGAACAAAAGGAGTCTGCGCGGCTTTTGAAGATGGAGGATGAGCTTCACAGAAGGATCATTGGCCAGGATGAGGCAATAAGCGCGATTGCCCATGCAGTAAGGCGTTCGCGCGCAGGCATAAAAGATCCAAAAAGGCCGATTGGTTCGTTTGTTTTTCTTGGGCCTACAGGCGTAGGTAAGACACATCTTGGCAGGGTCCTTGCAGAGTTCATGTTCGGTGATGAGAATGCATTGATACAGCTGGACATGTCTGAATACATGGAGAAGTTTAATGTGTCGCGTCTTGTCGGCGCGCCGCCAGGATATGTCGGCTATGAAGAAGGAGGACAGCTTACTGAGAAGGTAAGGCGCAGGCCATATTCAGTCGTGCTTCTGGATGAGATAGAAAAGGCGCACCCTGATGTGTTTAATATACTTTTGCAGGTATTGGAGGATGGCCGCCTTACAGACAGCTTTGGAAGAAAAGTGGATTTTAGAAATACCATCCTCATCATGACCTCAAATGTAGGCGCAGAGATCTTCAGGAAACAGGCCTCAATAGGTTTTAAGTCAGAAAAGGAAGAAGTTACTTACCAGAACATGAAGGATAAACTCCTTGATCAGGTAAAAAAGACCTTCAAGCCAGAATTCCTAAACAGGATCGATGATATAATCGTATTTCATCAGCTCACAAAGGGCCAGCTATATGATATCATCGAGATAGAATTAAACAAGGTAGAGGATCGTTTAAAGGACCAGGAGATAGATATAGAATTGGAAAAGGGCGCAAAGGAGATCCTGGTAGAAAAGGGTTTTGACCCGGTCTTTGGGGCAAGGCCGCTTAAACGGACCATACAGAGGTTATTAGAGGATCCCCTGGCAGATGAGATCATCGCTAAGAATTTTGAGAAGAAGAAAAAGATAAAGGTCTCAGCCAAGAACGGGAAATTAGTATTTAAGTAATGCTGATGAGATATTATATAGTCCGACAAAGGATCAGGGTTCTCTTGTGGCTTATGTTATTGGCGGCGGTTTTTGTGTCGATTGCGCCGCAGGTCTATAGGAATATCTTTACAAATGACGAGTTTTTGGATTACGCAGGTGTTTATGACTTTGATAGAGCTCCGTCTCTCTTCACAGGCGATATATTAGAAGGCTCGTCTCTGAACCTGAGTTTTTTAAACAATGATTTTTTTGTTTCAAGGTTTGATGTAAAGGATTTTAAGCTGAATAATGTAAACTTCTCAGCTGATCTTTTCGTAAAGGGCAGGCTGACCAGGAATGAGAAGGGGGAACTTACGGGCTTTTCAGGAAAACTTTCCGCTAAGGAAACGGCCTTTAATTCAAAGCCATTCAAGGACGTTTCTATGTTATTTGACATAGCCAATGATGAATTGGAAATAAAATCCCTGCGGATAGGCAGCTCATACGAGCTGAGAGGCACAGTAGGTCTTTTGGCCCCATTTAAGACAGATCTGCGGCTTGAGATCAACAGGGCAGATCTAAGGGATTTTACATTGATCACAAAATCCAAAAGACTTAAGAGCGCCCTGGGTATACTTAACGGCGCATTTAAGATCAATGGAAATCTGAAAAACTTATATTCTAACGGCACTGTGCAAAGCAGGAATGGAAAGCTTGGCATGGTAGAATATGAGATGGCGAACATAAGATTAGAGGGCTTTGGCCCGATCATTAATATTGTAGATTCCAGGGTAAAGTGGGGCAAGGGCACGCTTACAATGGATGGCTATGTTGATCTGAGGGATATTGGCAAGGCTGGTTTGTTCGGAGGCATAAGCGTGAGGTCTGACATGAAGGGCATTGTGTGGGATGGATGGGATATTGAAAAAAAAGGCATGGATGAGCTTAATATGACAAAGAATATAAGTGATAATATGAGCGTAGGTTTTAAATCAGTGGCCAGAGAGCCGATTACTACTTATTACGAGAGAGAAAATCCAGAAGAGATGACCTTGAAATTCAAGGATCACCTTAAGATGAAGATGAGAGAGAACGAAGAGTTTTTTGTTATAGAGCACAGTATTCAGTTCTAAGGAGCATGCATGAAAGCTTTAATAAAAAGACTTGGTGTTAAATCACTGAACTTTTTTATTTACATAGGCGGCGTATTTCATCTTCTCGTAAGCACCATGTTTCAGATATTTGTCCCGCCTTTCAGAAGAAAAGAGTTTTTCTCGCAGATGTATAAGGTGGGTGTACAGAGTCTTCCTATTGTATTTTTAGTCGCCTTTTTTACAGGTATGGTGCTGGCGCTGCAAAGCGCATATCAGCTCACAAAGATGAACGCGCAGATCTATATCTCTGGTCTTGTCGCGCTTTCAATGCTGAGAGAGTTAGGCCCTGTATTAACTGCCCTTGTGATCGCAGGCAGGGTAGGCGCGAGCATAACAGCAGAGCTGGGCACGATGAAAGTAACTGAACAGATCGATGCGCTCGAGACATTGGCCGCGAATCCTGTGAAGTATCTTGTGGTGCCGAGATTCCTTGCGCTTTGCATAATGCTTCCGATTTTGACAATCTATGCGGATTTTTTGGGAATAGTAGGCGGTTATTTAATAGGTGTTTACAAGTTATTGATAGGCCCGACTATTTACCTGCAGATGACGTATGATTCACTGGTGCTTAAGGATTTATTTACAGGGCTTTTTAAGTCACTGATCTTTGCAGTAATCATCTGTATAATTTCGTGTTATGAGGGGTTCAGGACAGAGGGCGGCGCCGAGGGCGTTGGAAAGGCCACAACGCTTTCTGTTGTGACGTCATTTATTTTAATCATAACAGCGGATTGCCTGTTTACAGCGCTGTTTTACTTTATGTTCCCATAAAAATGATAGAAATCATTAATCTAACAAAATCATTCGGCAATAATAAGGTCCTGGATAACCTTAACCTTACCATAAACTCTGGAGAGGTTACAGTGATTATAGGCCGCTCAGGCTGCGGCAAGAGCGTGCTTTTAAAACATATAATAGGCCTTTTGAAGCCAGATCTTGGCCAGGTAATAATTGACAATGAAGATGTCTCCATGATGGACCATGAGGAGCTTGATAAGCTCAGGCTGAGCTTTGGAATGCTCTTTCAGGGCGCGGCGCTTTTTGACTCAATGACTGTTGGCGAGAATGTGGGCTTTGCGCTAAAGGAACATACTGATCTGCCAGAAGTGATGGTGAAGAAGAAGGTTGCAAGGGCCCTGGAGCTGGTGGGCCTGAAGGGTATAGAGGAATTGATGCCAGCGGAATTGAGCGGCGGTATGAAAAAACGCGTGGGACTTGCAAGGGCAATATGCAATGATCCAAAGATTATTTTATACGACGAGCCTACTACAGGTGTTGACCCTGTAATGGCAGATGCAATAAACGAACTTATAGTAGATTTGAATACCAAATTAAAGGTTACCTCTATCGTGGTCACACATGACATGGTAAGCGCGTACAAGATCGCTGGCAGGATTGCAATGCTCTATAAAGGTAAGATTATTGGAGTGGGCAGACCCAGCGAGATAAAAAATACAAAGGATCCAGTCGTAAAGCAGTTTGTCACGGGCGCCTCCAAGGGGCCTATAACAGAAAATGGGGGATAAACTATGTTTACACGCTCAAGTTTTGAACTAAAGGTTGGCATATTTATTTTCATCGGCATAGTGATTTTATCAGTCATTGTATTTTCAATAGGGAATTTTTACAGCATAAAGCGTGGGTACACGCTTAATATACTTTTTAGCTTTGCAAATGGTATAAGCGTCGGCGCGCCTGTCAGGTATGCGGGCGTAGAGGTAGGCGAGGTGCAGGATATCCAGGTGTATTTTGATGAAAAAGAGAGCATCCCAATGGTAAAGCTTTTGGTCTGGGTGTCACAGAATACATGGGTCAATGAGGATGCCATAGCAAATATAAATACACTTGGCCTTTTGGGAGAGAAATATCTTGAGATTACGCCTGGCACAAGGGATGCAAGGCTATTACAGAAAGGAGAAACGCTAAGGGGATACGATCCTGTGTCTACGGAAGAACTTACAAGAGAGACTCAAGAGACATTGGCAAAGGTTGATAGCATGATTGATTCTTTGAATAAGGTTGTGGGTGACGAGGGCTTCAGGGATTCCGTAAAAAATACAGTCGCAAACCTTGAGCTATTGAGCACAGACTTTAGAGATGTGCTTGCGCTGGCAAAAGAGGGCGATGGCACGATAGGCCGTTTACTTTCAGATGATAAGCTGTACAAGGATATAGATGAAATGATCCTGGATATTAAAAAGCATCCATGGAAGCTTTTGTACAGGCCTAAAGAGAGCAAGAGAAAACAGTAAGCACGATTAACAGGAGGCATACATGACTCTGATATTTATCCGCATATTCTTCATATTGTTAAGCATTATAGTAGGTTTTCAGGTAGGTTCATTTATTCAGCACGAGAATCTGGATTTCGGAAAGATCGGCGCGGCAGTAGGTTTTCTTGTAGCAGTAGCTATAACCTTATTTGAATTTGCAATGAGAAAGGTCTCAGTAAGGGGGCTCTCGAGCGCAGTGTTTGGCCTGATATTCGGACTTATAATGGCAAAGCTGGTTTCTGATACTCTTGCCCTTGTTCCTATAGATGAGACGATGCTTTATTCTCTGAGGGTGGTGCTGACACTTATCTTTTGCTATCTCGGCATGATAGTGGCTATCCGGGGCAGGGATGAATTTAACATCATTGTCCCCTATGTAAAGTTTTCAAGGCAGGATCAAAAGGACGAACTCGTAGTGCTTGATACAAGCGTTATTATAGACGGCCGCATTCTAGATATAGGCAATACCAGATTTTTAGAGGGCAAGTTTGTTGTGCCGCGCTTTGTATTAAGGGAATTACAGCAGATAGCTGATTCAAGCGATTCACTGAAGCGCGCGCGCGGCAGGCGCGGACTCGATATCCTGGCCAAGCTTCAGAAAAATCCAAATATAGACGTAAAGATACACAATGAGGATTTTGCTGACATTAAAGAAGTGGATGCAAAGATTGTCAAGCTTGCAAAGGTATTGAGCGCAAAGGTCTTTACAAATGACTATAACCTTAACAAAATAGCAGAGATCCAGAGTGTAAAGGTCTTGAATGTAAATGAACTTGCAAATGCGCTCAGGCCTGTTGTCCTGCCAGGAGAGGGCATGGAGATAAGGCTTTCAAAGGAAGGCAAGGAATATAATCAGGGTGTAGGATATTTAGAGGATGGCACCATGGTGGTGGTAGACAACGGCAGGAGATTGATCGGCCAGAGCGTGAAGGTAATCGTGGGCAGCGTGCTGCAGACAGCTGCAGGCAGGATGATATTCGGAAAATTGCCAGAGGATCTTAAGAGAGATAGAAATAATAATCGACGCTGATGATAAAGGTCGCAGCTATTGTCCCCGCCGCAGGCAAAGGAAGGCGTTTTAAATCAAGATTAGATAAGCCCTATATTAAACTGCGCGGCAGGCCAATACTGGCCCATACCCTGCTCAGGCTTTCAAAAAATAAATACATAACCCAGGTAATTGTAGCTGTAAATAAAAATAAGCTTCAAAAGGCAAGGCGTGAAATAATAGATAAGTATGGCATTAAAAAAGCCAGGCTTGTCCCTGGAGGCGGAGAAAGAAAAGACTCTGTTCGTAATGCATTAAAAAATATCTCCTGCGACATAGATTATGTATTGATCCATGATGGGATCAGGCCTTTTATCACAGATGATCTAATAGAGTCTTCGTTAAAGGCTGCGCAGCGTTTTGGCGCAAGCGTAGCAGCAGTGCCTGTAAAACCGACCTTAAAGCGCATAGACAAGAAAGGTCGTATAGTCAGTACCCCTGACAGAAGGGATTTCTGGGAGGCCCAGACCCCACAGGTATTTAGAAGGGATTTGATACTGAGGGCATATAGAGAGGCAAACAGGAAAAAGATCAATTTTACGGATGATTCCATGCTCGTGGAGCTTTTGGGCGTGAAGCCAAAGGTTGTAATGGGGTCATACAGGAATATAAAGATTACCACTAAGGAGGATCTGGAGTTAGCGAAGATACTTATAAAAAATGTAATTTGAAATTTGTCATTTGTCATTGAATGCGAGGTGTTTTATGAGAGTCGGAATAGGTTATGATATCCACAGATTTGTCGAGGACAGGCCACTGATGCTGGGCGGCATAGAGATACCGCATCTCATGGGTCTCGAAGGCCATTCAGACGGCGATGCGCTCATACATGCGATCTCGGATGCAATATTAGGCGCTGGCGGCTTTGATGACATAGGTCATCAGTTTCCTGTGAATGATGATAGATATGCAGGTATAGCCAGTATAGAACTTTTGAAAAAGGTGCATGAACTAATACAAGAAAAGAAATTTAAGGTAGATTATATTGATTCTGTTATTATCCTGGAAGAACCTAAGATCGCTCCGTTTAAAGAGCGCATGAGGGAAGAGATAGCAGGTGCCCTGGGTATAGCAAAGGACAGCGTCAATGTAAAGGCGACTACGCAAGAAGGCATAGGCGCCCTTGGAAGAGGAGAGGCCCTCGCGGCGTATGCAGTGGCATGTTTAAAAATTCCAAAATCTAAATGACAAAATCCATCCGCCGCAGGCGGATGACAGTTGGAATTAAAAGATTCATTTGTCATTAACTTACTATGACTATCCATATACACAACACTCTAACTCGCAAGAAAGAGGAATTTAGGCCTCTAAAGAAAGGCACAGTCACGATGTATGTGTGCGGGCCCACGGTCTATGATGAGCCGCACATCGGCCATGCAAGGAGCGCCTATGTATTTGATGCTATGCAAAGGTATTTTAAATATAAAAAATATAAAGTTATATTTGTAAGAAACGTGACAGATGTCGACGATAAAATAATCAATAAGGCCAGGGAAGAATTTAAAGGCGAAGATCTAAACAGCGCAGTGAAGAAGGTCTCAGATAAATACCTCAAATCTTATCACAGATACATGGATGAACTGGGTATCCAGAGGCCTGACAAAGAGCCAAAGGCCACAGAGTATATCAAGAAGATGAAGGATTTTGTGTCGCTCTTGATTAGAAAGGGTGCGGCCTATGAGTCAGGCGGCGATGTATATTTTGATATAAAAAAGGCAAGGGATTACGGTAAATTATCTAATCAGAGTTTTGAGATGCTGGAATCTGGCGAGCGGCCCGTACGAAAATCAAAGATTTCGTACGGGCCAAGGGTTTCTCCAGGAAAAAACAAGAAAGACCCTCTTGATTTTGCTCTGTGGAAAAAGGCCAAAGAAGGAGAGTCTTCCTGGGACAGTCCATGGGGAAAGGGCAGGCCTGGATGGCACATAGAGTGTTCAGTAATGAGTTCAGATGTTTTAGGGGATGAGTTTGATATACATGGAGGCGGCATAGACCTTATCTTTCCGCATCATGAGAATGAGATTGCCCAATCAGAGGGCGCTGGAAAGAAATTTGCGCGTTTCTGGATACACAATGGCCTATTGACTATCAATAAAGAAAAGATGGCCAAGTCCCTGGGTAATTTTGTTACGGTTGATGAGATATTGAACAAGTATTCAAGAGACGTGCTTAAGTTGGTTTTCTTAGGAACGCATTATTCGCATCCGGTAGATTTTTCCTGGGAGAGGATGGAAGCAAGCAAAGAAGCGTTGGGCAGGATCATTAGATTCTTAGAAGAAGTAAAAAAGAGAGAGAAGGGGTATGATCAAATCAATGGGGCAAATTTTAAGAAATCACCGCTCGCGGCATTTAAAGAGCAATTAGATGATATCTATTCAGATTTTGAGAGATACATGGATAATGATTTTGACATACCTAATGCCTTTGCTTCTTTATTTGACATTGTTCGGGCAGGCAATACGGTTTTACATTGGTCAAAATATGATAATAAGAAACATTTGAAGTATTTAAAGAAAGCCAGGGAGGCAATTTTAGAACTTGGAGATGTTTTGGGTTTGGAGTTTAAGCAAAAACAAGGGCCGCTATCAATACCAGAAAAAGACATAAAGGATCTAATAGAGAAAAGAAATCAGGCCAGAAAGAGCAAGGATTTTAAGGCAGCTGATGAGATTAGGAAAGAATTGGAGGAAGCAGGTATTGTATTGGAAGATACAAAGGCCGGGACTACATGGAGAAAGGGCTAATGTGAATAGTGATATGCCCCTGAAATCCAAACCCGCATTGGTATATTCCAATGCGGGTTTGGATTGGTTGAAAAAGCTATAAGGAGAGAATAGCCATGACCAGTAAATCATTTATTGTTCCAGTAGAGCCAACCGTACTTATATGGGCAAGAGAGAGTATTGGGATGAGTATGGATATGGTCGCTAATAAGATAAAAGGGATAACGATAAACACTATAAAAGAATGGGAGAAACAAGATAGTACTGTAAAACCAACATTTGCTCAAATTGAAACGTTATCGAAGATTTACAAAAGACCGCTAAGCGCCTTTTTATTACCTGCCCCACCTAAGGAACCGCCTTTTCCTAAGGATTTCCGGACACTTCCATCTGAAGAGCAACAAGCGCTTAAACCTAAAACATATTTAGCTATCAGAAAAGCAAAACGTTTTCAATATTCTGCCATTGAGTTAATCAAGGAATTGGGTGGAGAAAGCAAGAAACTATCTATAAAGGCAGATATATCAGACAATCCAGAAACGCTGGCAGAAAAGATGAGAATGCGGTTTGGAATTAAAGGATTTTCCAGTAATACTTCTTTTACTAAAGAAAGAGCTTTGGATGAGTGGATAAAAATATTAGAAAGCAATGGAATGTTGGTATTTCAGATTAGCATTACAAGGAATAAGGAAATCAGAGGATTTTCTCTGATAGATGAAGATCTTCCGGTAATTATCCTAAGGAGGCCTGATGAGGCATCAGCCAAAATTTTTACACTTTTTCATGAGTTGGCTCATTTACTCTTGCGGGAGGGTGGTATCTGTGATTTAGAGGAATCTGATATAACACACGAAAAATTCTGTAACCACTTTGCAGGGGCATTTCTGGTACCGAAAGATAAATTATTAGGTCACTCTGTTATCAAGGCAAACGCAGAAACAATAGAATGGCCTGAGAATTTTCTGAGAGATATTGCGCAAGATTTTAATGTTAGCAAAGAAGTTATCTTAAGGCGATTATTAATATTAGGTTTAACCACCATGACATATTATCTCAAAAAACACAAAGAATGGAAAAGTAAATATAAAGGGCCATTTGGCAGGGGCAAAAAAAACGAAGTCAAGATTTGTCTCCAGGAGAGAGGCAAAAAGTATGTTTCTATGGTTTTTGATGCTTATGAACATAAGAAGATTGATACAATTGGATTGGCGGACTATCTAGGCGTAACATCTGATAAGATATCCAAAATTAAAGAGGCGATATAGATTGTGAAACTGGCTTTTGGGAACACCTATGTTGTTGATACCGATGTTTTGATAACTCTGATGACATATCATCCTCAAGATAAACCGGCCTACCATGCCATTTGGGATGAGATAGAAACTCTTATTAAACAGAAGAATATCTTTTCCACAATGCTTGTGTATGATGAAATAATAAAATATTTGGGCAAAAATAACCAGCTAAAGAAATGGGCAATATCGCATAAAAAACGCTTCTTTGTTTCGCCTGACCAAGAAACATGGCGCCTCGCACAAGATATTATAAAAAAATTTCCCGATTTACTTAACAAGAAGAAATTACAAACAGGTGAACCTGATGC
Organism: Candidatus Omnitrophota bacterium; assembly: GCA_018896815.1. GTDB lineage: Bacteria > Omnitrophota > Gorgyraeia > Gorgyraeales > Gorgyraeaceae > JAHILY01. Next base: position 14,790 of record JAHILY010000043.1, read on the forward strand.
CGACCCATTCTTGATTGCTTTGGCTAAATCAGAAAGCGCCACTATTATTACCCATGAAAGAAAAGACCTTCCTAATAGAATACCAGCGGTTGCTTTGCATTATAGCGTTAAATCTATGGACCTTTATGAGTTTTTTGAAGAGCGTAAATTGAAATTTATTAAGGAACAATAAACTATGCAGCTAAAAATTTACCAAGAAAACGCTATAGATGATTTATTAGTCAAGACTAAGAAGCTTTTGGAGTATTCTGAGCCTAAAAAGCTCATTTTTAAATCCCCAACTGGCTCTGGAAAGACAATAATGATGGCGGAGTTTTTGAAGCGGTTGGTTGATGATAGAGAAGTCAAGCACTCGCTTGGTATTGTCTGGACAGCTCCAAGACAGCTTCATATTCAAAGCAGGGATAAGTTAGAGAATTATTTTGAGAGGAGCCGAGCATTAAAATGTTCCTATTTTGAAGATTTAGATGACAGAAAAATCAGCGAAAACGAAATACTATTCTTTAATTGGGAAAGTATAAATAAAAAAGACAATATCTATATTCGGGATAAAGTGAAAATAAAAAGGGTAAAAAACTATTTGGTGGAATAGTTACTAATACAGGCTCTAGAACTTATCGCGGCAGATGGATTTATTTTAATAGGCCTAAAGCTGAATTAAAGGATAATAGTTTTGATCATTGGGAAGATTTGGAATTGTAAATAAGTAAACATTTATGCCAAAACGCGGCTTATTCATAACATTCGAGGGGCCAGAAGGAAGCGGGAAGAGTACGCATTCAAGGCTCTTGTGTGGTTTTCTGAAGAAAAGGGGCTGCAAGGTTCTGCATACAAGGGAGCCAGGAGGCGTAAAGATAAGCGAGAAGATACGAAAGATCTTGCTGGATCCGAGAAACAAAGACATGGACACTGTATGCGAGATGCTCCTTTATATGGCTGCAAGGGCACAGATTGTAGAAAAGAAGATTTTGCCGGCGCTTAAAAAAGGAAAGATAGTAGTCTGTGACAGGTTTATTGATGCTACATTGGCATACCAGGGTTATGCGGGCGGGTTAGGCCTAAAACTTATTAGAAATATAGGAAGGCTTGTCACAAAAGGCATATCACCAGACATTACTTTTCTGTTGGATATAGAGACAAAAAAGGGGCTCCTCCGTTCTGGAAAAAATAAGGACAGGATGGAGAAAAAGTCTATTATATATCACAGAGAGGTCAGAAAAGGATACCTTGATATAGCGCGGAGAGAGCCGAAAAGGGTAAAGATCGTAATGGCAGTTGGAAAAATAAGCGAGGCACAGGAGAAGATCAGGGATATTGCATTATGTCATTTGAAAAGATAATAGGTCAAGATGCAGCTATTAAAGCTATAAAGAATATGATTGCGCAGGATCAGGTCAGAGGCACTTATCTATTCCTGGGTCCTGATGGCGTTGGAAAACGCACCACTGCAATCTCCCTGGCAAAGGCAGTTAACTGTGAGAGTACAGATTGTAATTGCACATCATGCAAAAAAATAGATTCTGGAAATCACCCGGATGTCTTTTTAATCTCTCCGGAAGGAGCGTCTTATTCCATAAAGATTAGCAGGATCCGCGAGATAATCTACGAGGCGAGTCTCAAGCCCTATGAGGCAAGAAAGAGGGCCTTTATTATAAATGATGCAGAGACAATGACAGAAGAGGCGCAAAACGCTTTTTTAAAATTATTAGAAGAACCGCCTAAAAACCATATTCTGATACTCACCTCTTCTAATATGGCAGGGATCTTGCCCACGGTTATCTCGAGGTGCAAGATGTTGAAATTTAATAAACTGGCTCAGTCCATGATACAGGAATTCCTGAGGTCTCGCAATTTTGATGAAGGCCAGGCCATTTTATATTCACACATGGCCATGGGCAGCATTGGCAGGGCAATAGAACTAAAGGAAATGGATATAATCTCCCGAAGGGACGAGATCATAAATAACTTTTTCTTCAGGAAGAGCGCCATATTTAGAGAAAATGTGTTGAGAGGCTCTATGGAGGATGATGTAGAGGAGGAGCTCCACATACTGCTCTATTGGTACAGGGATCTTTTAGTATATGGATTTACAAACACCGAAGAGGAGTTATTAAATATAGACAGGCACAATGAGATATCTTCTTATGCAGGAAGATTTTCAAAAAAGAAATTACAGAGAGATATCACGAGTATCTTAAAGACTATAGAGCTGGTCAGGGCAAATGTGAACCCTAAATCAGCGCTTTTCAATATGGCAGTAGAATTAAAGAGAGGCTAAGATGCGAGAGGCTATTCAAGTCAGGATGAGAGAGACAGGCAGCGTGGCCTATTATGATCTAAACAAGACCAGCCCCAAGGCAGGGGATTATGTGATAGTAGAGGTTGATCGTGGTCATGACTATGCCCAGGTCATCAGTGAGTGCGCCAGGATCCCGGAAAAAGACACTGGCAAGCCTCTAAAAAAGATTATAAGGCTGGCGACAAAGGAAGATGTCCAGAGGATAACTGAAAATAAAAAGCGCATAAAGAGCGCTCATCAGACCTGCGCCGAAAAGATCCAGGAGCGAAAACTGGATATGAAACTGATCGATGCGGAATATTCGTTTGATAGGACAAAACTTATATTTTATTTTACATCTGAAGGCAGGGTTGATTTCAGGGAGCTCGTAAAGGACCTTGCGCATATATTTAAGGTAAGGATAGAGCTCAGGCAGATCGGGGTAAGGGACGAGGCAAGGATGCTGGGCGGGTTTGGCCACTGCGGAAGGCCTCTGTGCTGCGCAAGTTTTTTAAAGGGCTTTGAGCCAGTTACTATAAGGATGGCAAAGGAACAGAACTTGTCTCTCAATCCTTCGAAGATATCAGGATGCTGCGGCAGGCTCATGTGCTGCCTTGGTTACGAATATCAAAACTATAAAAAATATTTAAAAGGGCTTCCCAGAGAGGGCGAGAAGATAAAGACAAAAGAGGGAAAGGGCAGGGTTATAAGCGTGAATGCGCTGAAGAGGAAGATCATGGTCGAGTTTGAGGATGGGAAGCAAATCGAGATGGACTATAATAAATGAGCAAATTCTATATTACTACTCCTCTATATTACGTAAACGGAAATCCGCACATAGGGCATTCTTATACGAATATTGCCTGTGATGCGCTTTCCAGGTTCAGGCGGCTGAAAGGCGACAAAGTCCTTTTTACAACAGGCACTGATGAGCATGGTCAGAAGATAAAAGAGGCAGCAGCTGAAAAAGGCATGGAGCCGGCTTTGTTTGTGGATACAGTAGTGCCGCGATTTAAGGATCTATGGACAAAGCTCAATATCTCCTATGATGATTTTATTCGGACTACTGAAGAAAGGCATGAGAGAGTAGTTAAAAAGATACTGGAGGCCCTGTATAAAAAAGGAGATCTCTATGAAGGCGAATACAGCGGCTGGTATTGCACGCCCTGCGAGAGTTTCTGGACAGAGGCGCAGCTCCTCGAGAAGAATTGCCCTGATTGCAAAAGGCCGGTTGCGCACATAAAAGAGAAAAATTTCTTTTTCAAACTTTCAAAATATCAAGGGTGGCTCATAGAATATATAAATTCGCATGAAGATTTTATATTGCCAGTTATAAGGCGCAATGAGGTGCTGGGATTTCTCAAAAATCCATTGAATGATCTGTGCATCTCAAGGCCTAAGTCCAGGCTTTCTTGGGGGATTGAGATCCCTTTTAGCAAAGACCATGTCACGTATGTGTGGTTTGATGCGCTCATAAATTATATCACTGTGTGCGGATATGGAGATAACCCTGAGAAGTTTAAAACATACTGGCCAGCTGACATGCATATGATCGGCAAGGATATACTAAGGATGCATGCAGTGAACTGGCCAATCATGCTTCATGCAGCTGGGCTCAAGCCGCCAAAGACAGTGTTTGCGCATGGCTGGTGGAAGATAGGCGAGGACAAGATGTCCAAGTCAAAGGGCAATATCGTGGATCCGCACGAGGCGTCAGACAGGTTTGGCGTGGACGCATATAGATTTTTCCTTTTAAGAGAGGTGCCTTTTGGCATGGATGGGTCTTTTTCAGAAAAGGCCCTGATCTCAAGGATCAATAGCGACCTTGCAAATGACCTTGGGAATCTCCTGCATAGGACACTCTCCATGATAGATAAGTATTTTTCTGGAATTGTGCCGAAGAGGAGAAATATAAAGACAGCAGATGATATTACCAGAGCTCTTATTGAGAATGCAAAATCACTTGATGCTAAAATTAGCTCCAGCATGGATAAGGTAGATTTCAGCCGCGCCCTTTCAGCCATCTGGGCCCTGATAAACAATGCAAATAAGTTTATTGAGCAAAAGGCGCCGTGGAAATTATCTAAAGAGAAAAAAGAAGATGAACTTAAGGACATGATGTATGATCTTTATGAGGTATTGAGGATCGTATCCCTGTCGCTCTGGCCATTTTTGCCGCAGACATCAGATAATATGATAGACCAGCTCGGCCTTAAGGCGGCCAAGAGGAACATGAAGGACTTGTCCTGGGGCCTTGCAAAGCCAGGGACGAAGATTAAAAAGGGTAAACCGTTGTTTCCGAGAATCGAGACATAGGAGTAAATCATGAAACAAATATATTTAGATCACAACGCAACTTCACCTGTTCGTAAAGAAGTGCTCGAGGCAATGATGCCGTATTTTAGCGACGAATATGGCAATGCATCCAGTGTGCACTCTAAAGGCCAGGCTGCACTTAAGGCAGTCGAGGCCTCCAGAGAAGTAATAGGCCATGTAATCGGCACAGAGCCAGTAGATATTGTATTTACATCAGGCGGCACAGAGAGTGATAACTTTGCCATAAAAGGAGCAGCCCTGGCAAATCTTGAAAAAGGAAGACATGTAATCACATCGAAGACTGAACATTCAGCTGTGCTTGATACGTGCAAATTTTTAGAAGAACAGCTTGGCTTCGAGGTCACATATCTCCCTGTTGATAAATACGGCGTTGTGGATCTGGACATGTTTAAGGATTCTATCAGAAAGGATACCGTGCTCGCTTCAATTATGTTTGCCAATAATGAGACAGGCACGATACAACCCATAAAAGAGATTGCAAAGATCGCAAAGAAACAGGGTGTCTATTTTCATATAGATGCAGTGCAGGCCCTTGGAAAGGAACATATAGATGTGGAAGAGCTGGGCATCGACCTCTGTTCTTTTTCTGGACATAAATTGAATGGCCCAAAAGGTGTAGGCGCCTTATATGTAAAAAAAGGCGTTAAGATCATACCTTACCAGAATGGCGGACACCATGAGAGAAAGAGAAGGGCAGGCACCCTGAATGTGCCTGGTATAGTTGGTTTTGCAAAGGCCCTGGAAATAGCTGCCAGGGACATGCAGAAGGTTAACAAACATTTAAAAAAACTCACAAAAAAACTTCTTGATGGATTACAGAGCGACCTTAAAGAAGTATATCTAAACGGCCATCCAAAGAGCCGCCTTTCAAACACCCTTAATATCAGCTTCAGATATATTGAGGGCGAGTCCATGCTTTTAAATTTTGATCTAAAAGGCATACTTGCCTCTACTGGCTCTGCCTGTACCTCTGGTTCTCTGGAGCCGTCCCATGTCCTGACTGCCATGGGTGTCCCGCCTGATATCTCGCAGGGTTCTATAAGATTTTCTTTTGGCTATGAGAATACAGAAGAGGATGTGGATTATTGCCTGGCTGAGATCCCGCCTATTGTCAAGAGACTGAGAGACATGTCACCGCTATGTTAATCGACACGCATTGTCATCTGGATTTTAAAGACTTTGAATCTGACAGGGATGATGTTATAGAGCGTGCGAAAAGGGCTGATGTAGGCGCGATTATAAATGTAGGCTCTAGCATGGCCGGGACAAAAGAGTCTATAGCCCTTGCAGAAAAATATGATTTTATCTATGCTGCCTGCGGTATACACCCGCATGATGCAGATAGAGTCAGAGATGATGATTTAAACTCATTCAGGGCCCTGCTCGATAATAAAAAGGTCATCGCGCTCGGCGAGATAGGCCTAGACTACTACAAGAATGTCTCTTCAAAGAATAATCAAGAAAAATTATTTAGAAGATTATTAAAAGAGGCAAAGGATAAAGGCCTGCCAGTGATCATACATAATCGCGATGCGCATGAAGATACATTGGGTATTCTAAAGGATGTGATGGGTGATTCAATAAAAGGCGTGATGCACTGTTTTTCAGGTGATGAGGATTTCCTCGAAAGATGCCTCAGGATGGGGTTTTGTGTATCTTTTACATGCAATCTGACATTTAAGAATGCTGGCAGGTTAAAGGAGATCGCGAAGTTAGTGCCTATGGACAGGCTCCTCCTTGAAACAGACGCGCCTTTTCTAACGCCGCAGGCCTTTCGGGGAAAGAGGAATGAGCCCGGCTATATCAAGCATCTGGCTGAAGAGATTTCCAGGATCAAGGGGATAGGCATTGAGGAAGTGGCAGGCATAACAACAGAAAATGCAAAGAGGTTGTTTAGCATATGCTAGATTTCATAAGGCGGGAAAGAATATATTTTTTGATGGTTGTATTCATATTGGCGGTCAATGCGCTTAATACAGGCGCAGCGCATAGAGAACCGCATGAAGAGAGCTTTATCGAGGAAGAGGCGTTTTCTAACAAGACCTTTAAGGAGCTTGGCATTAGCGAAGAAAGGGTCATGGAGTACCTAAGGTCTGATAGCATGAGTGCTAGATTTTTCAGATTTTTCATACCCCTTGGTTTTTTTATCTTTTTGCTATCCCTGGTAATGGACATAGCCTTTATTTTTCGTAGAAAGAGAATAAATTCCTGGCTCACACAGGAACATGTGGCGGGTGTATCATGGGGGGTTTTAGATTTAGTCAGGGCAAGCACTGTGATTTTATTTACAGGTTACATGCTTACGATTTTACAGGGCATGCTATTTCAGATACTGGGTTTTGATCCAGGCGAAGATCTAAGGATGATGATAAGTACATTTTTTATAGATATGGCCGTAGGGATTACAGTGCTTTACTTTGTGGTGGTTAAATATAAAGATAAACTGCAGGCCCTTGGTTTGAGATTCTCCTCTTTTTTAAATAATGTCTTCTCAGGCATAGCAGCATATATATTTGTGCTGCCTATTCTGCTGATAATACTTGTTTTGTCAGTGTGGATCCTGAATCTGGCGGGCTATACGCCTCCGCCACAGCCTGTGTTCGAGATGTTTATGAAGGAGGAGCGGAGCATGGTCTTGCTCTTTTTGACTATATTTGTATCTGTGTTTGGGCCTATAGTTGAAGAGATCTTTTTCAGGGGATTTATTTATGCAGCGGTTAAAAAACATTTAGGGGTGCTCGGGGCTGCATTTTTAAGCGCCTCTATCTTTAGCGCCCTTCATGCAAATATTATTGGGTTCTTTCCTATAATGGCGCTGGGTCTCTGCCTTGCATTTCTCTACGAAAGGACCGGATCACTTGTCGGGTCCATTACTGTTCATATAGTTCACAATTCTATTATTTTGGGTTTTGTGTTTTTTATAAAGGAACTCTTGGTGTGAAGACAAAGGTATCCATTGTAAGATGTGATAGGTATGAACCAGTAAAGCTCAAACAGGCTGTGAATAAGGCATTTGAGCTTTTGGGCGGACTCTCGTCATTTATAAAAAAAGGGGAGAGGGTGGTTTTAAAGCCAAATCTCCTTTCAGCGGGCCCGCCGGAGCGCGGGGTAGCTACTAATGCAGAGGTTGTGCGGGCAGTCGCAATGCTTGTGAAGGAGTGTGGGGCGATACCTTTAATAGGCGATAATCCTGGAGGCTCTGTCACTCCGAGAAATGCATACGAGGGCTCTGGTTTTTCCAGGATGGCAAAAGAGGAAGGCATTGAACTCTTAGAGGTTAAAAATATAAAGATGGTCTCTGGCATTCCCATTGCCTCTTATTTTTTTGAATGTGATAAGATCATATCTTTGCCAAAGATGAAGACGCATAGCCTTATGGTATTGACAGGCGCGGTCAAAAATATGTATGGCGCTGTGTCAGGGCTTAATAAATCTGAGTATCACAAAAGATTTCCCAGGCCAGATCAGTTTGTGGATGTCTTGATCAATGTCTATGGGGCAGTCATGCCCTGTCTTTCACTGATGGACGGGATTATTGCAATGCATGGGGATGGGCCTGCCTCAGGTGATTTAAAAGAGGCCGGGCTTTTAATGGCAAGCCAGGATGGCGTGGCCCTGGATGCTGTATTTTCACATTTGATAGGCATGGAGCCCTTTGATGTTTTGACTACGAAGTTTGCGCATGAAAAAGGATTGGGCAATGGCGATATGGAGAAGATCGAGATTGCGGGAGAAAAAGTCGAGAATTGCATTATCAGGGATTTTAAATTACCGTCGTCAAAGATTATCATGAAGATTCCAGAGCCTTTTATGAGTACGCTGGCGAGTCTTGTAAGATTCGGTCCATTTATTGTTGAGAAACTTTGCAAGAAATGCATGATCTGTGCGGAGAGCTGTCCAGTGGCTGCTATTACTGTAAATGAGCGTAAATCTGTAATAGATGGCCGCAAGTGCATAAGGTGCATGTGCTGCCATGAGGTGTGCCCGCATAGGGCAGTGATATTAAGACGTAATATCTTGGCAAGAGCCTTTGGTCTATAATCTAGGTTTAACCTAGGTCAAGATGGGAAGTTAACATAAGTCGGGGTTGCTCTGTAGGCCAGGTTTAAACCTGGCCTACAGAGTGGAGAAGTATAGTATTTATCTGTAGGTCAAAGGAGAAGGTTAATATGTTACTAGAACCAATCAGGTGGCAGAAGAATAGGATAGTTTTTATTGATCAGACAGAGCTGCCTGGGAGGTTGAAGTATATCAGGTGCAGGGATATTGATGTGCTTTGCGAGGCGATTAAAAAGCTAAAGATACGCGGTGCGCCGCTTATAGGCGTAGCTGTAGCGCTGGGATATGCCTTAGCTGCGCTGAACTCTAAGTCAAGGACAATAAAGGGCATGGAAAATGACCTGGTTCGCGCTTCAGCCAGGTTAAAGGCCACGAGGCCTACGGCAGTAAATCTTTTCTGGGCATTGAAGAGGATGGATGATACATTTTTCTGTAAAAGAGAGTCGCCTCGCCCTTTCGCAATGACAAGGCTCAAGAAAGCTATTTTAAAAGAGGCGCTGAGTATTTTAAAAGAGGATAGAGAGATGTGCCGTGCCATAGGAAGGAACGGGTCCCGGCTTATAAAAAATGGAGATATCGTGCTTACACATTGTAATGCAGGTATGCTGGCAACAGCAGGTTATGGCACGGCCTTATCTATTTTTTACGAAGCGAAAAAACAGGGCAAGAGATTCAGAGTATACGCAGATGAGACAAGGCCGCTCATGCAGGGGTCGCGGCTCACGATGTGGGAGCTTATGAAAAACAGGATTGATGCGACCTTGATCTGCGACGATATGTCAGCAGCCACAATAAGGGATAAAGGTATTACAAAGATCATAGTGGGCGCTGATAGGATCGCAAGAAATGGTGATGCAGCGAATAAAATAGGGACGTATGGGCTTGCAGTATTGGCCAAATACCATGGCATACCTTTTTATATTGCAGCGCCCAGCTCTACAATAGATAGAAATATAGCAACAGGCAAGGATATACCTATAGAAGAGAGGAAGCGGGAAGAACTTATATATGTTGGCTCAAAGCAGACTGCGCCGTCCAAGGCAAAGGTATATAATCCAGCATTTGATGTCACGCCTGCAAAACTCATAACAGCTATAATAACTGAATCAGGTGTGTATGATATTAAGAAATTTAGGGGAGTTTAATCTAATAAGCAGGATATCTAAAGGCATGAAGCTGTCTGGAAAGGTCATAAAAGGCATAGGCGATGATGCTGCTGTTATCAAGCATACGAAAAATAGCTATTTGCTCTTTAGCTGTGACATGCTTTTAGAAGACAGGCATTTTAAGAGGAGCTCAGGCGGTTATCTAATTGGTAAAAAGGCCCTGTCAGTAAATGTCAGTGACATAGCAGCAATGGGTGGCGTGCCTGAATATTGCGTAGTATCCCTGGGCGTGCCTGGATCTCTTCGAGCCAAGTATGTAGATGATATATATAAAGGTATCAAGGCCGTAGCTAGAAAATTCAAAATAGACTTAGTAGGCGGGGATACTATTAGCTCTAAAAAGATAATTATTGATATAGCGGTTTTAGGCAAGGTGGAGAAGAAAAATCTGGCGCTGCGTAGTGACGCAAGGCCTGGTGACTGGATATTTATAACAGGGTCTCTTGGCGGTTCTTTAAAGGGCAGGCATCTTGATTTTACACCGCGCTTAAAAGAGGCGCGGTTTTTAGTGAATAATTTTAAGGTCAATGCAATGATAGATGTTTCTGACGGACTATTGGCTGACCTGGGGCATATATTAGAGGAGAGCAAAAAAGGAGCGGATATTTACGAGAGATGCGTACCTGTTTCAAGAGACGCAAAGGATTTTGACTCAGCTGTAAGAGATGGCGAGGATTTTGAGCTGGTTTTTACTGTATCGAAAAGAGAGGGCGGCAGGTTGATTAAAAAATGGCCATTTAAGACGCGGCTTTCGAGGATAGGGGAGATTTGCAGGGACAAAGGGTTGTATATTATAAGGGAGAATGAAAAAAAAGAAAAGATAAGACCTGTCGGGTATAGGCATTTTTAAATAATATGATAACACATAACCGGGACGAGACGATTAAGTTAGGCGAGAAGCTGGCCAGGAAGCTGTCCAAAGGCGATGTGGTTGCGCTTTGCGGGGATTTAGGAAGCGGCAAGACCACATTTACAAAAGGCATAGGAAAAGGCCTTGGCGTAAAAGACCATAGTCACATAAACAGCCCTACCTTTGTTTTGATAAAAGAACACAAAGGCAGATTCCCGCTTTATCATATAGATTTATATAGGCTCGATAATTTGAAAGACATAGAAGATATCTCTATCGAGGAATATATTTATGGAGACGGGATAACTGTTATAGAGTGGGCAGAGAAGATACAAATGCTTCTTCCGAAGAAACATATATCTGTGAAGTTTATAGTCAAAGGAGAAGATAAGAGGGAGATAAAGATTGAAGATATTGGCAATTGATACCAGCTCAAAATATTTGAGCATTGCATTAAGCAAAGGAAAAGATATTCTCAAAGAGGAGTCGCATCTACTTGACAGGAAACATTCAGGTGAGCTCATTCCCAGGATAAGGACACTTTTAAAAAAGAGATCAGTCTCTATCGATGATATAGATATGTTTGTTGTGGGCCTGGGGCCTGGCTCTTTTACTGGCCTGCGCATAGGTGTGAGCGCGGTAAAGGGGTTTGGGATTGCCACAGGAAAACCGTGCATAGGTATTGCAAGCATAGACGCTATGGCGATGAACCTGTCCCACCGCGTAGGTGCGCGGTGCGCACCTACGCGGTGTAATGGGTTAGTTGTGCCGATTATTGATGCGAAGCGGGGTAATGTGTATAGTGCGATATACAAGGATGGTGTCAAAAAATCAAAGAATCTTTTGATCAGCATAGACGGCCTTATGAAGAGAATAAAGGGCGAGGCTATTTTTTCAGGTGACGGCATTTCTCTTTATAAAGACAAGATTTTGAGCTACAATAAAAATGCGGCCTTCTTAGGTGAAGAATTCTGGTATCCTAAGGCAGGTAATCTAATAAGGCTGGCATTGAAAGATATAGATAAATATAAAAAGATAGGCCTGAGTAGATTAAAACCAATATACTTGTACCCTAGAGACTGTCAGGTGAGACGTTAACCTGTTTTTAAACCCGTCCACCTAAGGCGGACGGGTTTGAAGGGGATTATTCATGCGATTTTACAGACCCACATTTGCGGAGATTGATCTTGGCGCTATACGTCATAATCTGCGCCAGATAAGGGATCAGGTAGATAAAGATATCAAGATAATGGCTATTGTGAAGGCAGATGCATATGGCCATGGTATGAAAGAGGTCTCGCAGGCAGCAGCAAGAGAGGGTATAGATTATTTTGGTGTTGCGTCCCTGGATGAGGCGCGCACATTGAGAGAGGCTGGGATAAAGAAAAATATTATTGTACTTGGCACAATCCTCCCAGAAGAGATAGAGGGTGTATTGAGATTCAATGTAATCCAGACAGTTTCAGATCTGCGCATAGCAAGGCTCCTTTCACAGCTTGCCCAGTCAAAGAAAAGGACTATAAAGGTGCATGCAAAGATAGATACAGGCATGGGAAGGCTTGGCGTGTGGCATAAGGATGCAGTAAATTTTGTAAAGAAATTGGCCTCATTGAAGAATATCAAGGTAGATGGCATATTTACGCATTTTCCAAGCGCAGAGGATGACAAGGTCTTCACTCGCAATCAACTCAGGGACTTTAAGTCACTTATAGAAGAGCTATGGGATCATGGCATAGACATACCTATAAAACATACCTCTAATAGCATGGCAGTCATAGATTTTAAAGCCAGTCACATGAATATGGTAAGGCCAGGGCTTATAATGTATGGCTTGTATCCAAGGAGTGATGTGGCAAAGAAACTAAGGTTAAGGCCAGCCTTGAAATTAAAGACAAAGGTCGTGTATGTAAAACCAGTTTCGAGGGGTAGGAGTATAAGCTATGGAAGGACCTATATTACGAAGAAAGACACAAATATTGCTACAATACCAGTAGGATATGGCGATGGTTATTCAAGAGACCTGTCAAATCGTGGCCATGTCTTGATCAAAGGCAGGCGCCTGCCTATAGTCGGTAGAGTCTGCATGGATATGAGCATGGTGGATGCAGGGAGATCGAGGACAGTGAAACCAGGGGATGACGTGGTATTAATCGGTAAGCAAGGCAAGGATGCTGTGACTGTGGAAGAGATCGCAAGGCTTTCAAATACTATACCGTATGAAGTGGTATGTAACATAGGCCGCAGGGTGCCAAGGATCTATAAGTATTAAAGGAGATGTTATGTCAGAAAAGGTGTTTTTGACGCACGAAGGGTTTGAGAAACTTAAAGAGAAACTTAAAAATCTTAAGGGCAAAAAGAGACGCGAGATAGCCAATGCCCTGGAAAGCGCAAGGCTTCTTGGCGACATAAGTGAAAACGCAGAATATGATTCTGCAAAACAAGCGCAGGGTATTAATGAGGGCAGGATCATGGAACTGGAAGACAAGCTCGCCCGCGGCCAGATAATAGACGACAAAAACATATCTAAAGACAAGGCCTATGTAGGCGCTACACTAAAGCTAAGGGATGCAGATTCAGGCGAAGACATCACCTATAAGCTCGTGAGCGAAGACGAGGCAGACTTTGCTCAAGGTAAGATATCGATATCCTCTCCTGTAGGCAATGCCCTCCTGGGCAAGAAAAAGGGCGAGCTTGTCAATATAAGGATTCCGGCCGGCACACTGAAGTACAAGATAGTCAACATCTCCCGCTAGGGGCTTCCCAGGGGCTTCCTAAAAATACTATTGTAATTTCCAATCATAGGTGGCATAATATATATTCATGATAAATGGCCTGATGGGCCATTCACGAAATGGGGGAATTATGTCTTTTAAGAAACTGGGCATTGTGGTGCTCGCAGGTTTAATATTGGTAATCGGTCATGTTATATCTAGCCCTGCGGCATCTTCTAAATATGCGGCAAAGGTGAATGGGATCAGGATAAAGACAATGGTGCTGGACGCAGCAGTCAGGAATTTCATAGAGAATCAAAAGGCAGCTGGGGTAGAGCTCAAAGAGGGGGATGAGGAAAGGCTGAGGAAGGATATATTGCAGGAATTGATCTCTGCAGAGATATTATACCAGGCGAGCAAGAAGGCCAAGCTGGGGGATTTTAAAAAAATCATAGAAGAGCACTATAAGAATTTCAAGCAGGGCTTTGGCACAGAAAAGGAGTTTAAGGCGCTATTGAAAGATAAGGGAATAAGCGAGAAAGACCTTAAAGAAGATGTGGAAAAGGGTATTTATATAAAGGCGTTTGTGGAGAGCCAGATTTATTCTGGGATCAGTGTGGCAGAACAGGAAAAGAGAGACGAGTATGAAAAGAGAAAGGACCAGCTCAATATACCAGATGGTGTAAAGGCGAGCCATATACTTATTCGGGTAGAGCCAGACGCAAGTGATGAGGTCAAGAAGGGTGCAATGGAAAAGATAGAGGAGCTGAGGAGACAGGCAATTTCGGGTGGAGATTTTGCTGAACTGGCCAGGGACAATTCAGAGGATGGCTCTGCCACCCGCGGCGGCGACCTTGGTTATTTTAAGAGGGGAATGATGGTAAAGCCATTTGAGGATACTGCATTCGCTTTAGAAAAAGGACAGATCAGCAAGGTGGTTGAGACGCAGTTCGGGTATCATATTATAAAGCTTACTGATAAGCAATCTGCGCGCACGCTTACCTTTGAAGAGGTCGAAGGTGATGTAGAGAATTTTTTATTAAATACACGCAGGATAGAGGCATTGAATAAATTTGTTGAGGAGCGCAGGAGTAAGGCGAAGATAGAGATATTAATTGATTAATAATGACAATAGGAGTTAAGGTATGAAGAGCGATATTATTAAAAAAGGTATTTCAAGGGCCGGGAATAGGGCGCTTTTGTATGCGACTGGCGTGTGCAAAAGGGATATGTCCAAACCTTTTATAGGCATTGCGTCGAGCTTTACAGACCTTGTGCCTGGGCATATTCACATGAGGGGGCTTGAGAGGGCCATTGAGAACGGTGTGTATGCAGGCGGTGGCAGGCCGTTTGTGTTTGGCGTGCCAGCAATATGCGATGGCATTGCAATGGGGCACTTTGGCATGCGGTATTCGCTAGCGTCCAGGGAGATCATTGCGGACGCGGTTGAAACAATGGCAGGCGCGTATGCGCTGGATGGCCTGGTGCTCTTGACGAACTGCGATAAGATCACGCCTGGCATGCTCATGGCATGCGCGAGGGTCAATATACCGGCGATCGTGGTTACTGCAGGCCCTATGATTACAGGGCATTATAAAGGTAAGAGGCTGGACCTGGTGCACGATGCATTTGAGGCAGTCGGAAGATACAAGAAGGGCGAGATCTCAAAGCATGGCCTGGATGAGTTGGAACTGAATGCGTGTCCAGGCGCCGGCTCTTGTCAGGGGCTTTTTACTGCGAATACAATGAGTTGCCTTACCGAGACAATGGGCATGTCGCTCATTGGCTGCGCTACGTCTCTGGCTGTTTCAAGCAAAAAGACAAGGATTGCGTTTGAGAGCGGCGAACGTATCGTGGAATTGGTTAAAAAGAATATTAAGCCGCGGCAAATTTTAAATAAAAAGGCCTTTACCAATGCGATTGCAGTGGACATGGCATTGGGCGGCTCTACAAATACGGTTTTACATCTTGCAGCAATTGCAAGAGAGGCAGGCATTGATCTATCCTTGAGTACTTTTGACAAGATCAGCCGCAAGACTCCAAAGATAGCTGATCTCAGGCCAAGCGGGGAGTATTTTTTGGAAGATCTTGAGATTGCAGGCGGAATCCCAGGCGTCTTGAATAGATTGAAATCAAAATTGAATGATAATCCTACTGTTAGCGGCATTTCAATTAAAAAGATTGCTGAGTCAGGCAGGGTTTTTGATGAAGATGTCATAAGGTCTATTGATGAGCCTTACAAGGAACAGGGCGGCATTGCAATCTTAAAGGGGAATATTGCGCCTGAAGGCGCTGTTGTAAAGCAGGGCGCTGTGGATGAGTGCGCAATGGTCTTTAAGGGCAAGGCGCGGGTCTTTGATTCTGAAGAAGGAGCAATGGATGCGATTTTAAAAGGCAGGGTCAAAAAGGGTGATGTAGTGGTTATCCGATATGAGGGTCCTAACGGAGGGCCTGGCATGAGGGAGATGCTTTCGCCTACATCAGCTATCGTGGGTATGGGCCTGTCCAATGACATTGCCTTGATTACAGACGGCAGGTTTTCAGGCGGCACACAAGGCCCGTGCATCGGGCATATTGCGCCTGAGGCGTCAAAAGGCGGGCCAATTGCCATTATCAAAAACAATGACATGATTAAGATAGATATTCCAGGAAGGCGGCTGGATCTTGATTTGAGCGGGCTTGAGATAAAGAGGCGTCTTAAGAAGTGGAAGGCGCCTAAACCAAAGGTCACAAGCGGCTGGCTGGCTCGCTATGCAAAGCTGGTCTCTTCTGCGAGCAAGGGCGCGGTGTTGGAATAAACTAAAAAGTCAAAAGTAAAAAGGTAAAACTACAACTTAAAAGTTAAAACTTTTGAGTTTTGAATTGTAGTTTTGAATTTTTCGTTTTACGTTTTAAGTTAAAAAAACAAGGGTATTTATCATGAAACTTACAGGCGCGAAGATATTTGTTGAGTCACTAAAGAAGCAGGGCATAGAAGTCATGTTTGGCTATCCTGGCGGGGTAGTCTTGCCGATTTTCGACGCCCTGTATGACAGCGACATAAAGTTTATACTGACGAGGCACGAGCAGGGCGCTGCGCATGCAGCAGACGGGTATGCCCGCGCAACAGGAAAGGTCGGGGTGTGCCTTGCGACTTCCGGGCCTGGCGCGACAAATCTTCTTACAGGGCTTGCGACCGCTAACATGGATTCTGTGCCAGTGGTTGCATTCACAGGCCAGGTCAAGACTACGCTTATAGGAAATGACGCGTTCCAGGAGGTGGATGTCATTGGCTTAACGCGCCCCATTTCAAAACACAATTATCTTGTAAAGGATGTGAAAAACCTGGCAACTGTCATAAAGAACGCATTTCATATTGCCTCTACCGGAAGGCCAGGTGTCGTGGTAGTGGATCTACCCGTGGACATTCAGATACAGGAAACAGACTTTCACTATCCTGAAAAGGCAGACATAAGAGGGTATAAGCCAACATGCAAAGGCCATATAGGCCAGATAAAAAAGGCAGTAAAGCTAATTGCGGGCAGCAAGAAGCCTGTGCTTTATATTGGCGGTGGTGTAATTATTTCAGGTGCTTCAGAAAAACTGCGTGAATTCGTAGAGAAGACTGAGATACCTGTGACTATGACACTTATGGGGCTTGGCGCATTTCCAGGCACGCATGAGCTTTCGCTTGGCATGCTGGGCATGCATGGCACTGCATATGCAAACCATGCTATTCAGGACTCAGACCTTGTCATTGCAGTCGGCGCCCGGTTCGATGACAGGGTCACTGGTAAGATTGACGAATTTGCGCCGCATGCGAAGATCATACACATTGACATTGACCCATGCGCAATAAGCAAGAATGTTAAAGTGGATATTCCTATTGTCGGTGATGCAAATTGTATTATGGCTGACATGTTAAAGTATGTGAAAAGGCCAGAGATTGCAAAATGGCACAAGCAGATCGCATCATGGAAAAAGAAATTTCCTCTGACTTATAAAAAAGATTCAAAACTCAGGCCGCAATATGTCGTCGAGGAGATCTATAATTTAACAAAAGGCAAGGCCATTGTCACAACAGAGGTCGGACAGAACCAGATGTGGGCTGCCCAGTTTTATAGATGCGATGTCCCCAGGCAATTTATTTCAAGCGGCGGACTTGGCACAATGGGCTATGGCCTTCCAGCTGCGATCGGCGCGCAGATAGGCTGCCCGAAGAAGACGGTCTTTGATATTGCAGGTGATGGAAGCATCCAGATGAATATACAGGAGCTCACAACAGCTGTTTCAAACAAACTGCCTGTCAAGGTCGCGATTCTAAACAATGGATGTCTTGGCATGGTCAGGCAGTGGCAGGAGCTTTTTTATAAAAAGAGGTACTCTCATACCTGTCTGGAGTGCAGTCCTGATTTTGTAAAGCTTGCAGAGGCATATGGCGCAGTTGGTATAAGGATCACAAAGAAACAGGATGTGAAAAAGGCAATAAAACACGCATTAAAGATAGAAGGGCCTGTCTTAATGGATTTCAAGGTCGAACCAGAAGAAAATGTCTTTCCAATGGTCCCTGCAGGCCAGCCGATAAATAAGATGATAGGGGTACTGGCATGAGAAAAACTATTTCAGTTTTAGTCGAGAATCACTTTGGTGTACTCACGCATGTAGCAGGGCTTTTTAGCGCCCGAGGATTTAATATAGACAGCCTTGCAGTAGGCGAGACAGAGGATCCTACGATTTCCAGGATGACTATTGTGGCAGAGGGCGATGAAAAGACGCTCGAACAAGTCAAGAAACAGCTCAACCGCCTCATAGACATAATAAAGGTCATTGACCTTACAGGAGAAGATTTCGTAGACAGGGAATTAGTGCTGGTAAAGGTCAAGATAGGCAATAAGAATCGCTCCGAGATCTTGCAGATATCTGATACATTTCAGGCTAAGATAGATGATGTGAAGAAGGAGATGGTCGTCATCGAGGTCACAGGCGACCAGAATAAGATCAAGTCTTTTATTGAAATAATGAAACCGTTCGGCATTACTGAGATCGTTCGCACAGGCCGAATCGCAATGGGGAGGAAGTAAAAAATGGCAGCGAAGATGTATTATGACAATGATGCGGATTTAAATGTTTTAAAAGGCAAGAAGATCGCGATTATAGGATATGGGATTCAGGGTCGAGGACAGGCATTGAATCTGCGCGACAGCGGACTGGATGTTATTGTCAGTGAGCTGGAAGGTACTGAGAATTACAAGACTGCAGAGAGAGATGGTTTTAAACCTGTCTCAGCAGTTGAGGCAGCCAAAGAGGCTGATATTATTCAGATACTTACGCAGGACCATGTGCAGGCAAAGGTCTATAAAGATGCAATAAAGCCAAATCTTAAAAAAGGCAAGGCCCTTGTTTTTTCTCACGGCTTTAACATACATTTTAAACAGATTAAGCCGCCGAAAAAAGTAGATGTATTTATGGTGGCGCCTAAGGGGCCTGGCGCGCTCGTAAGACAGATGTATGAAGAAGGCAAGGGTGTCCCGTGCCTATTGGCAGTTTTTCAGGATGCCAGTGGCAATGCAAAAAATATAGGGCTTGCGTATGCAAAGGGCATAGGCGGTACAAGGGCAGGCGTTATAGAAACCACATTTAAAGAAGAGACAGAGACAGATCTTTTTGGAGAGCAGGCAATCTTGTGCGGCGGAGTTACAGAGCTGATAAAGGCAGGGTTTGATACATTGGCAGAGGCCGGTTATCAGCCTGAGATAGCATATTTTGAGTGCCTGCATGAGTTGAAGTTGATTACAGATTTAATCTACAAGACAGGCATACAGGGCATGAGAAAAAGGGTTTCAGATACAGCAGAGTATGGTGATGTCACAAGGGGGAAGAGGGTTATAACTGAAAGAACGCGCAAGGAAATGAAAAAGATATTAAAGGAAGTCCAGTCAGGCAAGTTTGCCAGGGAATGGATCAGGGAAAATGAAAATGGCAGGCCTGAATTCAGTAAATTGAGAAAACAAGATGATGCTCATCCCATAGAGGTAACTGGCAAAAAGCTGCGCGGGATGATGGAATGGATAAAATGAAGCGTATAATCATATTCGACACAACATTGCGGGATGGGGAGCAGTCGCCGGGCGCAAGCTTAGACATAAAGGCAAAGATAGAGATTGCCAAGCAGCTTGCCCGTCTGGGTGTGGATGTAATTGAGGCTGGTTTTCCGATTGCGTCCAAAGGCGATTTTATGGCTGTGAAGGAGGTTTCTTCAGCTGTCAAAGGGCCTTGTGTGTGCGGTCTTGCAAGGGCGAAGAAAGAAGACATAGAGCGTGCGCGGGATGCGCTTAAGTCAGCTCAGAATGCGCGAATACATGTATTTCTGGCGACCTCGAAGATCCATATGAAATATAAATTGAAAAAGGCGGAAGAAGAGATATTAAAGCAGGCAAGCGAGTTTGTAAAATATGCCAGAAAATTCTGCGATGATGTTGAGTTTTCGCCTGAGGATGCGTCTCGTTCAGATGTGGATTTTTTGTGCCGGGTAGTTGAATCAGTCATAACTTCTGGCGCAAAGACAGTCAATATTCCAGACACTGTAGGCTATGCAATACCTGATGAATTTGGCGCATTAATAAAGACAATAAAGACAAAGGTGCCTAATTCAAATAAGGCAATCATAAGTGTTCATTGTCATAATGACCTGGGCCTGGGCGTAAGTAATTCTCTGGCTGCTATTGAGAATGGCGCAGAGCAGGTGGAGTGTACGATCAATGGCTTGGGTGAGAGGGCAGGCAATGCATCTTTGGAAGAGATAGTAATGGCCTTAAATACCAGGAAGGATATTTTTGCCTGCGCCACTTCTATTAAGACAAAAGAGCTTTGCAGGACAAGCCGCCTTGTGAGCAAATTAACAGGCATCGTGGTCCAGCCAAACAAGGCAATTGTAGGCAGGAATGCCTTCAGCCACGAGGCTGGTATTCATCAAGACGGTATTTTAAAGAAGAGGTCTACCTATGAGATTATGAAACCAGAGGATGTTGGTTTTGGCGGCACGCGGCTTGTTTTAGGTAAGCATTCTGGAAAGCATGCGTTTAGCGATAGATTGAAAAAACTCGGGGTTGAGCTGAAGGAAGATGACCTGGTAAAGGCATTTGAGCGTTTCAAAGACCTTGCTGATAAGAAAAAAGAGGTCTTTGATGAGGATTTGCTGGCTATAGTAGAAGAGGAGCTCGTGTCTGTGCCAGAGACATACACCCTGGATTATTTTAATATAAAGAGGGGCAAGAATGTCCCGCCGCAGGCTACCATAAGGGCCTTAAAGCACAAGAAGGCAGAGGAGGAGACTTCTTCTGGTGATGGGCCTGTGGATGCGTGTTATAAGGCCGTTGATAAAATAACAGGGCTTAAGTTTGAGCTGTTGGACTATTCGCTGAAGTCCACAACAGGCGGTAAGGATGCGTTGGGCGAGGTCGCTATAAGGATTAAGCCTGATTCTGGCAATGAGGTTTCAGGGAGGGGTGCGTCCACTGATATCATCGAGGCGAGCATAAGGGCATATCTTAACGCAGTGAATAAGTTTTTGTTCGCAAGGCAAAAAAGGTTACACGAAACAATGTAGGTTAGCATGGATCTATACGGTATCATAGGTTACCCAGTAAAGCACAGCTTGTCTCCGACAATGCACAATGCTGCATTTAAAGCGCTTGATATTAAGGCTAAGTATGAAAAGATCCCGATAAAGCCGGAAGACCTAGAAGATTTCTTGTTGAACAACAAAAAATACAAAGGTTTTAATATAACCGTACCTCACAAGGTAAGGGCAATGGAGATTTTAAAGAATACAGGGAACCTAGTTCACAGACAGGTTGCTGATAGTAAGTATATTGAATTTTGCGGCGCCATTAATACAGTCGAGCGAGAGGGAGAAAAAATTGTATGCACCAATACAGATGTAATAGGATTTATGAGTTCATTGAAGCAAGATTTGAAGTTCGATCATAAAGATAAGGGTGTGCTTTTAATTGGCTGCGGGGGCGCAGGAAGGGCAGTAATTGCTGGGCTTTCTAATGGTGTCCGGAAGATATACGCATATGATGTTAATAAGGATGCAATAAAATCTGCAGAAAAACTACAATGTATTTTTGATAAGGAAATACCCGGGATAGTTAAAGAGTGTCAGCTTTTAGTCAATGCCACGCCTATTGGCATGAAAAAGACAGATGTCTCGCCGATAGACAAAAAGATACTGCATAATAACATGGCTGTATATGACTTGGTATACAATAGAGAGACTCAGCTCATTAAGGATGCTAAGTCTCTGGGCTTGCCATGTTCAGGTGGATTAGGTATGCTTTTATATCAGGGTGCCCATGCATTCGAATTCTGGACAGGCAAAAAAGCGCCTGTAGAGGTAATGAAAGAGGCGTTATTGAAAAAGCTAATTTTATGACATACGCTATAATATTTATATTTGGGGCAATAATTGGTAGTTTCCTGAACGTGTGTATATACAGGATACCACGGAAGGAGCCAGTGTGTTTTTCGTGGTCAAGGTGCCCGTCGTGTAAGAAACCCATAAAATGGTATGACAATATACCTTTTTTAAGCTACATATTTCTGATGGCGAAATGTAGATCTTGTAAGGCCAGGATTTCTTTTAGGTATTTTGCGGTAGAGCTGATAAGCGCACTGAGTTTTTTGATTTTATTTATGAATTTTGGACTTACTTATAGATTTTGGACCTACAGTTTAGTGACAGTTAGTCTTATAATAGTTACTTTTATTGACCTGGAGTTTCAGATTATACCTGACAGGATTAGTATAGGCGGACTGATAGCTGGGATTTTATTAAGTATATTTTTACCAGGACTGCACAATGCCTTGACTTGGAAGGATGGCGTGGTTAACTCTTTACTGGGTGCATTGGTAGGCGGAGGGCTTATTTACAGCATGGGTGTATTTGGAAAGGCCGTCTTCAGAAAAGAGAGCATGGGTGGTGGCGATGTAAAGCTTATGGCAATGCTGGGCGCGTTTTTAGGGTGGAAGATGGCAATATTTATCTTCTTTCTTGCGCCGTTTTTTGGAACGCCAGCCGCCCTTTATTTAAAATTTGTAAGAAAGATAGACATCATTCCATATGGCCCGTATATTTCTATGGCTAGTTTTGCGGCCATGATCTATGGGCAGAGGATTCTGAACTCTTTATTTTACTTTTAGCACGGAGGTGCAATATGTTGAGATTTTTAACTGGCGGCGAGTCGCACGGAGAGGCGCTTTTAGGCATTCTCGATGGCATGCCAGCCGGCCTCAAGGTCGATAATGCCTTTATTAATAGGGAGCTGGAGCGACGACAAGAAG
>JAHILY010000044.1 GCA_018896815.1 Candidatus Omnitrophota bacterium
TGAAAATTCTTGATTTTCTCAACGAAAAGGCAATATCAGCAGGATTGAAAGCACAAGACAAAAAGGCAGTTATCCATGAACTCACTGATCTGTTAGTAAAGGCAGGGGAATTAAAGCCCAGGATGAGGGATGCCACAGTCAAGGTGCTTTTAAACAGAGAGGCGCTTGGCTCAACAGGCATTGGCCAGGGCGTTGCTATTCCGCATGGCAAATGTGAATTCGTAAAGGAGCTTGTGGGCGCCTTTGGTGTGTCAAAGAAAGGGATTAAGTTTGATTCCCTTGATGGCGAACCAGCGCATATATTTTTCCTCCTGCTTGCGCCTATTGAATCATCAGGCCCCCACCTTAAGGCGCTTGCCCGTATATCAAAATTATTAAAAGATAAATATTTTCGGGATTCATTAAAGAAGGCAGAAAGCGAAAAGACCCTTTTGAAAATTATAAAGGAAGAGGATCAAAGAAGGTCATAGCTGGGGGAGTGAATAGGTTTAGTTCATAGCTCATAGCTGATAGCTCATAGGAAGGTCGATATGTTTTTATGAGCTATGAGCTAAGAACTAAAAGGAGCATACAGGAAAAGGCATGCGTAGATTAAAGTGGTTATACCCAGGCATGAAGATCAAGCGCTGGATCATTACATGCAGCATAGGCGTGGTATTGGTAGCCATAGGTTCAGTTGTCTGGATACTGGAGAAATTTCCTGGCTCTAAATGGGTAGGGGTATCAGTTTTGATCCTGGGTTCTCTGGTAGTGGTATATGGTATAAAGAGGATGGTCAAATCATTCATAAAGGTCTTTCTTCCAAAGAGAGAAAAAGAGCTCGTTAATATAATGTATCATCATTCAAAGCTTGAAAAGGGGCCAAGGATAGTTTCCCTCGGAGGGGGGACAGGGCTATCAGTCCTCCTTCATGGATTAAAAGAGCAGTCCAGCAATATCACGGCCATAGTCACGGTTGCTGATGATGGAGGTTCCTCAGGAAGGCTGAGGGAACAGTTTGACATACTACCGCCGGGAGACATAAGGAATTGCCTTGTAGCGCTGGCTGACGCAGAACCGTTGATGCGGGATCTGTTTCAATTTAGATTTGGAAATGAGTCTGAATTAAAAGGACATAGTTTTGGCAATCTCTTTATAACTGCATTGTCTAAGGTCACAGGTGATTTTGAAAAGGCCATCAAAGAGTCCAGCAAGGTATTGGCAATAAGGGGAAAGGTAATCCCTTCTACATTTGATAAGGTCCAGCTTGTGGCAGAGCATCAGAACGGCCAGAGGACAAAGGGAGAGACAAAGATAGTAGAGCAGTCTTCGCCAATAAGAAAGGTATCCCTGGATCCTGCTAACTGCAGGGCGAGCAAGGAGTCTTTTGAGGCAATAGACGAGGCAGATATTATAATCCTGGGCCCAGGCAGTCTATACACCAGCGTCATACCGAATCTCCTGGTAAAAGGTATAAGTGAAAGGATTGCCAGAAGAAAGGTGCCAAAGGTATATATATCTAATGTGATGACGCAGCCAGGCGAGACAGATAACTATACTGCATTTGATCATTTGAACACTATAATCGCCCACACGAGCGATGGCGTAATTACCCATTGCATTGTAAACACCGGCAATGTGCCTGAAGAGCTCCTGAAAAAATACGAACAGGAAGGCGCACATCCTGTGCTGGCGGATTCAGACAGGATTATTGAAAAAGGCTATACAGTGATAGAAGAGGATATTATAAATACAAAGGATTACGTGAGGCATGATTCAAAAAAGATCGCAAAGATTATCGCGGACCTTATCTTAAAGATAAAAGGCAAGAATAATTACTGATATGGAGAAAAAATTAATTGTAAAGAATAAACAGGGGCTTCATGCAAGACCAGCTGCTCTCTTTGTGCAGATAGCGAATAAATATGAGAGCGATGTGATAGTCAGGAAAGGCAATGAGGAAGTCAATGGCAAGTCCATCATGGGTTTGATGACGCTTGCAGCTGAAAAGGACTCTAAGATAACTCTGAAGATAAATGGTCCGGATGCTCAAGAGGCAATGCAGGAGCTAGAGACATTGATATCAGGGGAGGGGGAGGAGATAGAATGATCTTAAGAGGCATACCAGCTTCACCTGGAGTAGCCATGGGCAGGGCGTTCTTGTTTGATACAAGGCGATTTATAGTTACCCCCAGGAAGATAAGGGATGACGCCATCCCTAAAGAGATTGCCAGATTTGAAGAGGCCCTCATAAAGACCCGTTCAGAGATAATAGGGATCCAGAAAAAGATAACAAAGGAAATGGGCTCGCATCATGCAGAGATATTCAATGCGCATCTATTGGTCCTGGAAGACAGGATGCTGATAGAAGAGGTCATAGAGAAGCTGAAGAAAGAACATAAGTGCGTAGAGCATGTTTTTGCGAAGGTATTGGATAAATACATAAATGTCTTTTCCAGGATGAATGACGAATACCTGAAAGAAAGGATAAGTGACATAGATGATGTGGGCAAGAGGATATTAAAAAACCTCATGGGGCAGGAAGAGAAGTCATTGAGCGGGTTAAAGCAAAAGGTCATTGTTGTTGCATATGACCTTTCACCTTCTGATACAGCAACAATGCACAAGAAGAATGTCATAGGGTTCATTACTGATATCGGCGGCCGCACATCTCATACTGCTATCATGGCAAAATCTCTTGAGATCCCGGCAGTAGTAGGGCTCCAGAAGGCTACGGCAAAGATAAGGGTAGGGGATTTTCTTATAGTGGACGGCAACGAGGGTATTGTCATACAGAATCCTGACAACAAAACGCTAAAGAAATACCAGATAAAACAGAAACAGTTTGTCAAATTTGAAAAGGCGCTGGTAAATCTTAAAAATGAACCAGCGCAGACGCTCGATGGTAAGAGGGTTGAGATATCTGCAAACATTGAATTGCCAGAAGAGGTCTATTCTGTAATCTCGCATGGCGCAGAAGGCATAGGTTTATACCGCACAGAATTTTTATATATGAATAGGCGTGGCTTACCCAGCGAAGAAGAACAGTTTGACGCGTATAAAAGTGTAGCAAGCAGACTTTCAGGATGCCCTGTCATAATACGCACGCTGGACCTGGGAGGCGATAAGTTTTTATCACAGCTTGAGGTGCCTCATGAGATGAATCCATTCTTGGGTTGGCGCGCTATAAGATTCTGCCTTGCGCAGCCGGAAATATTTAAGGTGCAGTTAAGGGCGATATTGCGCGCGAGCAAATTTGGAAACGTAAAGGTCATGTTCCCCATGATCTCCGGGGTGGAGGAATTAAGACAGGCAAAGGATGTCTTAAATGAGGCAAGGAAAGAATTGCGCAGAAGAAATATTAAGTTTGATGAGAATATCGAAGTAGGCGCAATGATAGAGATACCATCAGCAGCGCTTACATGTGATATATTGGCAAAAGAGGCAGATTTTTTCAGCATAGGGACAAATGACCTTATACAATATTCACTTGCCATAGACAGGGTAAATGAGAAGATAGCGTATCTCTATAAGCCGACACATCCCGCAGTGCTTAGATTGATAAAAAGCATAATTGATGCAGGGCACAGGGAGAAGATATGGGTAGGGATGTGCGGTGAGATGGCAGGTGAGCCTGGCATTATATTGATATTATTGGGATTGGGCCTGGATGAGTTCAGCATGAGCCCGGCAGCTGTCCCTGAAATGAAATATATAATACGAAATGTAAATTTTAAGGATGCCAAAGAGGTCGCTGATAAGGCATTGAACTTGCCCACATCTGAAGAGGTCGAGGATTTTGCAAACAAGAGACTTCTTGAGCTTATTCCAAATCTGGAGAAGATAAGGAGACAGTAATGCATAAGCTGGATAATCGCGGCATCATTGCAGAATTAGACTCTAAAGATATGCTAAAGTTGATCTCGGGCCTTCCTGACCAGTGCGTGGAGGCATATGAGATCGGGAAAAGCTGTGATATCTCCAGGCCGGATCGCAGGTTTGACAATATAGTCTTTGCTGGCATGGGTGGTTCAGCTATCGGGGCTGATTTTGTCAGGGTGTATCTACAGAAGGAACTTAAGGTGCCTGTGGTGGTGAGCCGCAATTATACATTGCCTGGATTTGTAGGAAAAAATACGCTTCTTTTTTGTTCAAGCTATTCAGGAAATACAGAAGAGACGCTTTCCTCTTTTGAGGATGGCCTGAAAAGAGGCGCATACATAGTTACATTGGGATCAGGCGGAAAACTAAAAGAACGATCTATAAAAAATGGCTTTAGGCATGTTGACATCCCTTCAGGATATCCGCCCAGGACAGCAATAGGCTTTATGTCTATTAGCGTGCTGGCGATATTGTCAAAATTGGGATTTATTAAGGATAAGAAAAAAGAGATCGACGGGCTTGTTTCTGCATTGATCGGATTAAGGGATAAGGAGATCGGCGCTGGAGTAAGCTTTGAAAAGAACATATCAAAGAAAATGGCTGCCAGCCTTCACGATAGATACTGTATAGTTTACGGGACAAGCGATTCTACTGAGGCGATAAGCGTTAGATGGAGGGGGCAGATTGCTGAGAATTCAAAAGGCCTTTCATCCAGCCATGTCCTGCCAGAGATGAACCATAATGAGATCGTTGGCTGGGAATTTCCAAAGGCGCTTTTAAAGGATTTCAAGGTCATGATACTTAAGGATAAAGATGACCACCCGAGGACATTGAGGCGTGTTGATATTTCCAGGACTATTATAAAAGATTCAGGGGCAGAGATCTTTGAGTTTGAAAGAAATGAGGAAAGTCTGCTGGCGCGTTTGTTTTCTCTTGTTTACATCGGTGATTTCCTAAGTTATTACCTTGCCATATTAAACGGAATAGACCCCACGCCAGTCAAGAAAGTGGATTATTTAAAGGCAGAACTGGCTGTGATGAAGAGGATAATATGAAAGCATTACTACTAGCAGCAGGGTATGCTACAAGGCTTTATCCTTTGACATTGAATCAGCCCAAACCGCTTTTGCCAGTGGCAGGAAGGCCTGTGATCGAGTTTATCCTCGATATAGTTGAGCCGATAAAAGAACTGGACGAGATATTCATCGTAACGAATCAAAAATTTACGCCTCATTTTGAGGATTGGCGCAGGAAATATTCCAGCAATAAGAATATAGCCATAGTTAATGACGGGACGACTTCGAATGGCGACAGGCTCGGCGCTACTGGCGATATAGAGTTTGTCGTAAGGGATAAGCTCATCAGCGACGATCTATTGGTCCTTGCAGGTGACAATATCTTCAGGACGCCGCTGGATAAGTTTATAAGTTTTTCATTGTCGAAAAAACCTTCGGTCTCCATAGGTCTTTATGACGTGAAGGATAAGGGGCTTGCTAAGAAATACGGTATAGTCGCCATAGACAAGGATAGCAAGGTGGTAGATTTTAAAGAAAAACCAAAGGAGCCTGCCTCTACCCTTGCCGCGAAATGCCTGTATTTTTTTCCAAAAGAAAAACTGGGGCTTATGAAGGAATATTTATCCACTGGCGCCAATAATGAGGATGCCCCGGGTTTTTTTCTTGAATGGCTTTCAAAAAAAGATATAATGTTTGGATATGTGTTTAGGGATGAAAAATGGTTTGATATAGGCGATGTGAAATCGTATAAAGAAGCAAATAAGATTTTTAGAAAGGAGCAAAGCTAATGCCGAGCGGAAAATATTATATTACTTCTGAGTCAGTATCAGAGGGCCATCCTGATAAGCTGTGTGACCAGGTATCAGATGCCATACTTGATGATGTTTTAAGACAGGATTCAAGAGGCCGTGTAGCGTGCGAGACATTTGTTACCATGGGCCTTATAATAGTAGGCGGAGAGGTAACCACTACTGGATATGTCGATGTTATTAACATTGCAAGAAATGTAGTAAAAAAGATAGGCTATACCCATCCCAAATACGGTTTAGACTACCAGGCCTGCGCTATTTTAAATGCGATTCATTCTCAATCTCCTGATATTGCGCAGGGCGTAGATACTGGCGGAGCAGGCGACCAGGGCCTGATGTTTGGATATGCCTGTGATGAGACGCCTGAACTCATGCCTTTACCTATAATGCTTGCCCATAAGCTTGTAAAGAGAATGGCTGACCTGAGAAAAGGCGGGGTCTTAAAATACCTGGGCCCTGATGGCAAGTCCCAGGTGACTGTTGAATATAAAAATGGAAAGCCAAAGAGGATCAATTCTGTTGTCCTTGCATCACAGCATACTGAAGAGATACTTGACAAGACGGGTAATAAAATAACACAAAAAGCCAGGAAAGAGATGATAGAGAAGATAGCTAATCCAGTGCTGGGGAAGATGGCTGATAGCAAGACAGAATATTATGTAAACCAGACAGGGAAGTTTTTAATAGGCGGGCCTCAGTCAGATACAGGCATGACAGGTAGAAAAATAGTAGTAGATACATACGGAGGCGTTGTATCACACGGCGGAGGCGCATTTTCAGGAAAAGACCCGAGCAAGGTCGACCGCTCTGCTACTTACATGGCGCGATATGTTGCAAAGAATATAGTAGCAGCAGGCATTGCAAAACAGTGCACTATACAGCTTGCATATGTAATAGGCAAGGCAGAGCCATTAGGACTTTTGGTAGATACTGCCGGCGCTGGCAAGATTTCAGAAGAAAAAATAGTAGATTTGATACGCGAGCATTTTGATTTAACTCCGCGCGGCATCATAACAGAATTAGATCTCTTAAAACCTATATATTCAAAGACAGCTGCCTACGGACATTTTGGCAGAGAAGATCAGGGCTTTACCTGGGAGAGATGCGACAAGGCAGCTCTATTAAAGAAGGCAGCGCATATAAAATAATATATTTACAAACCCGTCCGCCTTAGGCAGACGGGTTTGTAGTGCGAAAATTCAAATAGAAAAGAGGTAAAAGATGTCTAGCGTACTCAAGGATTATAAAATAAAAGACATCAGTCTTGCTGATTTTGGGAGGAAAGAAATAGAGATTGCCGAGCATGAGATGCCAGGGCTTATGTCTATTAGAAAGAAGTATGCCTCCAAAAAGCCGCTTAAAGGCGTGAGGATCATGGGTTCCTTGCACATGACTATCCAGACAGCAGTGCTTATAGAAACGCTTGTTAAGCTCGGGGCTATAGTCAGATGGGCAAGCTGTAATATATTTTCCACACAGGATCATGCTGCAGCAGCTATTGCAAAGGCTGGCGTTCCAGTGTTTGCATGGAAAGGGGAGACCCTTGAAGATTTCTGGTGGTGCACTGAGCAGGCCATTGCCTTTCCTGGGGGCAAAGGGCCGCAACTCGTTGTAGATGACGGGGGAGACGCGACTTTAATGATACACTTCGGGGTCCTGGCTGAGAAAGACCCTTCAGCGCTTAATAAGAAATCAGGCGGAGAAGATGAGGCAGAGCTTATAAAGTTATTAAAGAAGAGATTAAAGGAAAATCCGCGCAAATGGCATAATATAGCCAGGGAATGGAAAGGTGTTTCAGAAGAGACTACCACTGGAGTTAACCGCCTTTATCAGATGATGAAAAGAGGAGAGCTCCTTGTCCCTGCGATCAATGTAAATGATTCAGTCACTAAGTCGAAATTTGATAATCTATACGGCTGTAGAGAATCGCTTGTAGATGGCATTAAAAGGGCGACTGATGTTATGGTTGCGGGCAAGGTTGCAGTGGTGTGTGGTTATGGCGATGTTGGAAAAGGCTCTGCCCACTCACTGGTAGGGCTTGGCGCAAGGGTTATTGTGACTGAGATAGACCCTATTTGCGCCCTGCAGGCAGCCATGGAGGGTTTTGAGGTAGCTGCCATGGAAGATACCCTGGGTATCGGAGATATATACGTAACAGCTACTGGAAATAAAGATGTCATTACTATCAAGCACATGAAGAAGATGAAAGACCAGGCTATTGTGTGTAATATAGGGCATTTTGACAATGAGATACAGGTAGCAGCCCTTGAAAGATACCCTCAGATTAAAAAGATAAATATCAAACCACAGGTAGACAAGTATATTTTCCCCGATGGTAAAGAGATGTATTTGCTGGCAGAAGGAAGACTGGTTAACCTTGGCTGCGCTACAGGACATCCTTCATTTGTCATGTCCAATTCTTTTACAAACCAGGTCCTCGCTCAGATGGATTTATGGAAGAACAGAGACAGGTATGAGAAGACAGTCTACAGATTACCTAAGTATCTTGACGAGGAAGTAGCAAGGATGCATTTGGATAAGATAGGGGTGAGACTTACGAAGCTTACTAAAGAACAGGCTGACTATATAGATGTGCATGTAAAGGGCCCTTACAAGCCAGAGCATTACCGCTATTAAGAATAGAGATCCTTCGTTGTCCCCACCCGTTGTACGGCGGACTCCTCAGGATGAAAAATCGAAGTTTTTTATAACTTCGATTTTTCAATTTCTTATCAATACAATCCCGACGAAACCAAATACTACATTTGCGCAGTGTGCTGATATAAAAGGAGGAAGGATCCCGCCTTTTCCCAGGGCAAGGCATGCCGCCATCAGGGCATAGTATATAAATCCAATAAGTATGCTCATGCCCATTCTTGTTATTGCAGCGGCCTTGCCTCTTGGTCTGATCTTTATTGCAAAGCCAGCCCCGATCAGGATGACCACAAGGTTTGTGAATGGAAAGCTTACTTTTTGATGCAGGTCTACGCGGAGGCGATTGATTATATCAGGCGAGGTATTGGAGAAGTTGTCTATATAATTCGAGAGGTCATTAAAACTCATAAACTCGTAATTTGTACCCTTTGATATCAGTTCGTCAGGATCCTCCATATCAAAAGCCCTGGCCTGAAAAAACAGGGGATTGCCTTTTACCATGCCGTCTTTATCAAGTTCATAGAGGAGGACATTGTAGAAAGTCCAGGAGGAGAGTGTCCACTTTCCTTCCTGGGCGTTTATCTTTTTTATAACATTTCCGCCTTTATCTTGTTTTAGTATTGTAATATGGCTGGCAAGCCCTTTAGCCCTATCATAGCTTTTTATGAATATAAGCCTGTCGTTTTTACCATAGAGGGCGATATTATTGACCAGCGCCTTCTTATCCCGTGAGACATTTTCTTTCTCACTGGATGAAGCTTCCTTTTCTATGTAGATTTCTTTTATTGCCTGCGCATTTTTTATGCTGGCCGGGAGGAGCTTTTCAGAGATGGCAAATATTACTATAGAGATCGCAAGGCCGATACATATAAATGGTGCCAGCACCCTGAATATGTTTATTCCAGCTGCGCGCATTGCAGTTATCTCGTCATATTTATTCATTGCGCTGATCACATATATGGTGGATATCAGCGCGGCGACAGGAGTCGTATTTATTAAAATAAAAGGGATCATTGAGAAATAATATTCCTGCAGCATCAATAGAGGGACCTTGTTTTTTAGTATTTCATCAAGATGGCCGAACAGGTCGATTATTATGTAGAGAAAGATGAACAAAAAGAGACAGTAGAAAAAAGGGATGAGGAAGTTTTTGATTATATATTTGTCAAGTATGCGCATGTTTTCAGCTCTCTACCATATTCCTAAACAAGATTATACCTATAATAGCAAGCACGATATTGGGTATATACATCCATAGCTCTATTGGCTGTACGCCCTTCAGGGATATAGCCATTCCAGCTGCCATCAATAAGTAATATAATACAATAACACCGAGGGCAATGGCAAACTGGATGGTTTTTTCACCACGCCTGCTAAAGATCCCCAGGGATATTCCCATAATGATAAATACCAGGCTCGAGAATGATATGGAGATCTTTCTATGGAATTCAGATATCAGGGCAGGCGCGTCTATATGGTGCGTGCCCAGTTTTTTAATCTCGTCTTTAATTTCCTGAAAATTCATTTCTTTCGGTTTCTTGTCTATATATTTATTTGATGATAGTGTCTCATCCAGGTGAAGCGTGAGATAATAGGTTTTAAAATTTAACTTATAGAATTGGAGAGGGTTTCTGGGATTGGGCTCGTCGCTTGTCCCATCCGTGAGCTTGAGTTTTATGGCGTTCTGGCTTTCCAACGAAATGAATTCACCATTTTTGGCTATAATGGTCCTGGCAGGTGAACCCTCCTGGAGCTGGTAGATGCGTATTTTATTTAACTTTTGCTTATCTATCTCATGGATAAACAGGATGTAGTCTTTGAAACTTTTAATAAAAGTGCCTGATTCGAGATAGGCAGTAGGGTTTTTTACCCCAATATTTTTTACAATCTTACGTGAGGCAAAATGCGACTCAGGCAGGATCCTGTCGTTTAATATTACGGAAAAAAGGCTCAGCATGACTCCGGCGATAATCAGAGGATAGGTGAGCCTTGAGAGACTGACGCCATTTGCTCGCAAAGCTGTTATTTCATTGTCAGAAGAGAGCCTGCCAAATACAAGCAGCGTTGCGCTCAGCGTAGACATCGGGATGGTATAGCTCAGGAGAAAAGGGATGAGGAACAAAAAGAGCTTTCCCACCTGCGATATATCAACACCCTTGTTGATTACGAGGTCTGCCAGTTTTACCAGATTGCCGGTTACCAGCACAAAGGTGAATATAATAAGTGAGAACAAAAACATTACAAAGACTTCTTTCAGAATATATTTTTTCAGTATCTTCATCTTGCGCTATCTCCCCTGGCCAGTGTGATTACATCTATATTTCCACAGCCTGCCTCTTTCAATATCCTGGCGCATTCATTTACAGTGCTTCCAGTTGTAAACAGATCATCGATGATCAGTATATTTTTATTGTAAAGCGCAGGGGCCTTAGCTTTTTTAATACAAAAACTCCCTCGTATATTTTTTATTCTGTCATGTCTCTTTAGGCTGCTCTGCGGTGGGGTATATTTATGTTTTTTGAGAATGCCAGGGTCATATCTGATGCCCAGTCTCTTTGCCGCATCCCTGGCCATGACATGAGATGTATTTATTTCCCTTTTTATCAATCTCCTCCTATGCATCGGGACAGGTAAGACAAGATCTATATCTTTACATATGTCATATTGTCTAATAAAGCCCAGGGTAAGATCAGAGAATTCTTTAATAAGGGATGATATTTTTTTATACTTAAAGTTATGGATAAGGTCTTTCAGGGTTCCACTGTAGTAACATACTGAGAATGCCCGGTCAAAGTAAATCTCGTCATTTTTACAGTCGCTGCACTCAAGCTGGAGTTCTGGGTCGCCGCGCAACTGTTTCCCGCATTTTGTGCAGAAAGGGGGCAGCCTTTTTTTTATTTTTTTGAGGCAGTCCTTGCAGATATTCTCCTCAGGTGATTCAGATTTCTTTCCGCATGCCTGGCAGAGCGCAGGGTAGAGCAGATTAATAAGATATTTTAACATATAGGGTAAATATAGCATAATGGGACAGCGAAGTCAA
>JAHILY010000045.1 GCA_018896815.1 Candidatus Omnitrophota bacterium
ATTTTCTGGATAATGAGCTGAGTAAATTTCTAAAATCTCGAAAGAAAAATTAGAAACATTCGTATGACTGTGCGGTATAAGGATCAAGAATACAGTGGCTACACAAAGGCTATTCTCATCGGAAATACAGAGTGGATACTGAAAGACAATGTGCAGACTACTCCCGGGATAGATCCTGATGACGGAGATTTGAACGTTACCATTATCCCTGCTCAGACGAAAATACGAGATTTTTCCAATATATCAAAGATCTCCGTGGGAGGAGGCATTAAGGAAAAAGGGGTTTTATACTTTTTGACAAAGAAAAGCGAAATAGAAAGCTATCCTCCTGTGGATTTGGCAATAGACGGTGAGTTTTTTGGATCTACGCCGGCTACAGTCACTCTTTGTCCGGCCGCGGTCAGGGTTGTATCTTCAAAAGGAGGATGATACGATGAAGAATTTATTGCTGGCTTTTATCCCATTGTTTGTCGCTGTTGACGCTATCGGGGTCCTGCCTATATTTATATCCCTTACAGAGGGGATTGACAAAAAGGATAAGCTGAAAATTATATCCCAATCTCTTGTGACTGCATTGGGATTGGCCTTTGGATTTATTTTTTTAGGCAGGGCCGTCTTTAATATCCTTGGCATAACCATAGGTGATTTTATGATTGCCGGAGGATTGATATTGTTTTGTATTGCCATCATTGACATCCTAAGGCATGATAAGAGCCGTCGTATCCCTACCTCAGAATTAGGTATAGTCCCATTGGGCACACCTCTTATTGTAGGCCCGGCAGTGCTTACAACATCGCTGATGATAATCCCTGCCTACGGGATATATGCGACATTAATCTCGGTTTTTATTAATGTGCTCCTGGCAGGCATAATTTTTTCGTTTTCAGAGGTTTTGATAAAAGGCCTGGGCGAGGCAGGTACCAAGGCATTGTCAAAGATCACCAGTCTATTACTGGCTGCCATAGCCATAATGATGGTGCGCAAGGGGATCCTGCTGTTCTTTAATTGAGATCAAAAATGAGAATTTTACTAGTAGAAGACGAAGCAAAGATAGCGAGTTTTATTGAAAGAGGCCTGAAGGAAGAACACTATGTAGTTGACTTAGCTTATGATGGCGAGAAGGGCCTTTTTTTGGCTGAGGTAAATACGTATGATTTAATAATAGTAGATATTATTCTGCCAAAAAAGGACGGCATATCTTTATGCAGGGAGATGAGGTCAAAGAAGATAGATACGCCTATATTAATGCTTACTGCAAAGGATAAAGTGGGAGACAAAGTTTTAGGCCTGGATTCCGGTGCAGATGACTACCTTACAAAGCCATTTGCATTTGAGGAATTTCTTGCAAGGATAAAGGCCTTATTGCGCCGCAGGCGAAGTGATAAAGGCACCACTCTTAAGATAGCAGACTTAGAGCTTGATCAGCTCACTCATAGAGTTAAGCGCCAGGAAAAAGAGATAGCCCTGACAAGTAAAGAATACGCGCTCCTTGAATACCTGATGCTCCATGCTAATCAGGTAGTGACCAGGACCATGATTTCAGAACATGTCTGGAATGAGGATTTTGATAGTTTTACCAATGTGATAGATGTTTACGTTAATTACCTGCGCAATAAGATTGACAAGAATTTCAAGAAACAGCTCATCCATACCATCCGCGGCACAGGATATATACTGAAAGAATAATATGTTAAGATTTAATTCAGTAAGATTTAAGATCAGTATTCTATATACCACCATCCTGGGCCTTATTCTTCTAATCTATAGCGTTTTTCTCTATCTGAGTCTGCACTACACGCTTTATGGCGAACTCGATGAAGAACTTAATACCAAGGCAGTAGAAATAGCCAGTGTGATAAGCTCTTATTTTGATGCCCTGGGATATAATCAGGAATCATTGGATTTTTCTGTTAAAAGGGCGATTCGTTTTGAAGGCGGGCATTTCGAAGAGGACAAGTTAGAAGGCCTGGAAAAACAATGGCTTAAAACAGTAGATAAGCTGGATTTAAAAGAAGACTATATTAATATCATTGACATGGCCACAGGAACTATCATTGTCTCTTCAAGCAATTTACCAGAAGGGCTTGTTCTTATGGAGTTAAAGGCAAGCAATACAAAGGATATTATATTTAGGAATACGAGATATGATAAGCGCACTATGAGAGTTATCAACATGCCTTTTTCCTACGGGGGAAACGAGAATTATATAATTCAAGTAGCCACTTCGCTAAAGCCAGTCATAGAACTTTTACAGAACAGATTGTGGCACATAGCCCTCAGCATCCCGATCATATTGATTATTTCAGGGTTTTTAGGCAGGATTTTTGCCAGAAGGATCCTTGCCCCTGTTACAAACATTACAAAGACCGCTTCAAAAATTACCCATGAAGATCTAACAGCCAGAGTTAAAACAGAACACGTTGATGAGGAGATGGAATACCTGGTAAATGCGTTTAACGATATGATATCGAGGCTGGAGAGGTCTTTTAAATATATCGCGGAATTCAGTTCGCACGTAGCCCACGAGTTAAAAACCCCCCTTGCCATAATAAAAGGAGAATCCGAGGTTGCCCTGAGAAAAGAACGTACCAGCGAGGAATATAAAAATCTGTTAAAGATCAATCTTGAAGAAGTCGAAAGGATGCTGAGGACAATTAATGGGTTGCTTTTGCTTGCAAGGCTTGATTACAAGCCGGACGCCCTTAAATTCGAAAACTTTAATTTAGCGGAGTTATTAAAAGAGATATACGAGCAGACAAGGATACTGGCTTCTACAAAGAGCATCGGTATTACGGTTAAATTTCCTGAAGAAGAAAAGTTCGTAAAAGGTGACAGGTTTCATCTAAGAAGGTTATTCTTTAATCTCTTAGATAATGCCATAAGGTTTACACCGGAAAGCGGCAGAATAGATCTATCTCTGGAATATATAGATAGTAAAGTTGTTGTTTTTATTTCTGATACAGGTATAGGCATTCCAGAAGAGGATATTCCCAGGATATTTGATAGGTTTTACCGTGTGGATAGGTACGACCAGAAAGTTGAACACGGCACTGGCCTGGGCTTGAGCATAGCCCGTTCAATAGCCAGGCTTCACCAGGGCGATATTTCAGTGGAGAGCTCGTCCCCAAGCGGCACCACGCTTCGTGTCACCATGCCCCTCTTGCAACCTTCCCTAAAGATTAAAATTTTTTAATCTTATTTTAACCTTCCTTTAATCTTGGTTTTGGTATACTTTTGGCCAAGAGAAAAGACATACTATAAGGAGTAAATATAATTTTTTTAATACACAGATGGGCACAGATTAAAAGATACAGATTAACACAGATGTTTTTATCTGCGATCATCTGTAAAGCGCGAATTCTACACGAAATCTGTGATAATCTGTGTATAAAAAGACATCCTATAAAGAGTAAAGATAAATTTTAACAGATTTTCAAAGAGCAATCGTTCTTTTAAAACTAAACGTAACTAAAGACCCTGGCAGGGTTATAGTCTTGTCCGCTGTGGAGCATGCTTAAG
>JAHILY010000002.1 GCA_018896815.1 Candidatus Omnitrophota bacterium
AGGTAAGAAGGTCGCGCTAGTTTCTGACAGCGGGACACCAGGCATAAGTGATCCAGGCTACAAGATCATAAACCTCGCTATAGAGAATGAAATTCCGGTTACGATTGTACCTGGGCCTTGTGCATTTGTATCAGCGCTGGTGCTCTCAGGGATGCCAACAGACAGTTTTATTTTTCTTGGATTCTTGTCTTTTAAAGGCGCAAAACGTCGCAAGCAATTAGAGGCCTTGACAAAGGAGAAGAGGACAATTATTCTCTATGAATCACCTCATAGACTCGTAAAGACCCTGGGTGATATCCTGGATATATTAGGAGATAGGGAAGTTGCCGTTATCAGGGAACTTACAAAGATGTTCGAAGAAGTCCTTCGCTCAAAAGTCTCAAAGGCTATCCAGCACTTTACCAAAACCCCTCCAAGGGGCGAATTCGTACTTATACTCAAGGGAGGGGAATTTTCTTGATAGCATAGGAAATTATATTGCCTTGACCCGCCTCGCCACACCAAAATCAGAGATTTTGGTGTGGCGGACGAGGTCTGCGCAAAATGTGCAAAACACATTTTGCTTGACAAATCGACTCAAGTCGTTTATTATGAGGATATTATGAAAGAAATCACTTTGTTTGGCATAGGGATACCTGCTTTTATATATGCGCCTGTGGTGTATTTTATATGGGTGAGCCTGCTATTATGGGTGAAACAGGTTGTTTTTGGCCGGATTGAGAAGATTGCGAGCCGCACCAGCTCCAAGCTGGATGACATCCTCTTAACAGCCCTGAATTTTCCCCTGGTCTTATTGATATTTGTAAGTGGTATATATGTCATAGAAAGAATCTCCCCTATAACTGCAAATAATGAGATTACTCAATATGTATTAGTGGCGTTTAAGGCCACTACAATAGCTGCCATAATCCTGTTTCTTGATAAGCTGACAAATAATCTCATAAATAATTATTCGGGCAAAGTAGATATTTTAAAGAGTTCTGGAGGTGTTGTAAGGGGATTTGTAAGGATAATAGTGATAACATTGGGCGTATTGATACTCATGGATAGTTTCGGGGTATCTATCACTCCTATACTTGCCTCATTAGGGATAGGTTCTTTGGCAGTTGCGCTTGCCTTACAGCCCACCCTGGAGAATCTATTTGCAGGTATCCAGATTGTTGCAGATAAGCCCATAAAGGTGGGACAGTTCGTAAAATTAGACTCTGGCGAAGAGGGTTATATACATAAGATTGGCTGGCGCTCGACATGGATAAGGATGCTTCCGAACAATGTAGTGGTAATACCAAATAAAGTCCTGATCAGCTCAAAGATTTTGAATTATTATTACCCAGAGACTGAGATGGCAGTTTTGGTGCAGGTAGGCGTGCACTACGAGTCTGATTTAGAGCATGTAGAGAAGGTCACGTGCGAAGTTGGGAAAGAGATCATGAAAAAAGTCAAAGGCGGGGTACCAGAGTTCGATCCATTTATCCGCTATCATACGTTCAATGATTTTAGCATTGATTTTACAGTTATTTTGAGGGCAAAGGAATTCGTGGACAATTATTTAATAAAGCACGAGTTCATAAAACGCCTGCATGAACGCTATGCAAAAGAAGGCATAAATATCCCGTATCCGATACGGGCCATAAATTATGCGCAGGAGAAGGCAAAGTAATGTTTGTATTGTCAAATCTGTTTGCAGCAGTAGCGAGCGTATTAAGTGTTATCCTGACGGTCCTTTACTGGCTTATTCTAATAAGGGCCTTGATAAGCTGGGTAAATCCAGATCCGTATAATCCAGTAGTCCAATTTCTAAACAAGACCACAGAGCCAATCCTGTATCCGATAAGAAAGATG
Organism: Candidatus Omnitrophota bacterium; assembly: GCA_018896815.1. Taxonomy (GTDB): domain Bacteria; phylum Omnitrophota; class Gorgyraeia; order Gorgyraeales; family Gorgyraeaceae; genus JAHILY01. The sequence continues at coordinate 1,843 of JAHILY010000002.1, forward strand.
TTGCCGGTACAGCTCAGTATTGGCATCGATATATCACCGATAATCGCCTTTCTAATCATTATTTTTGCAAGAAGCTTTTTAGTAAAGACCCTCCTGGACATAAGCCTTAGGTTGAGATAAAGAAGAGAGGACAATATGTGGACGAAGGGAAGCCTTAAAAAGGCCATCGAAGAACAATTAGGGGAATACCTTCTGATAGTGGCATCTAATAGAGAGCCGTATATTCATATGCATAAAAAAGGCAAGATTATTTTTCAGCGCTCGGCAGGCGGCGTAGTGACTGCGCTTGATCCTGTCATGAAGGCGTGCAGTGGTCTATGGATCGCGCACGGAAGCGGTGATGCAGATAAAAAGACTGTAGATAAGCATGACAGATTGCAGGTCCCGCCGGATGACCCAAAATATACATTGCATAGGATATGGCTGACAAAAGAGGAAGAAGACGGGTATTACTATGGTTTTTCAAATGAGGCGCTGTGGCCTTTGTCGCATATATCATATACCCGGCCGCACTTTGAAGAAACAGACTGGAAGATGTACGAGAAGGTCAATAGAAAATTTGCAGATGCAATATTAAAAGAGGTGGGGGATAGAAAGGCGTTTGTCTGGATACAGGATTATCATATGGCGCTCCTTCCTAAATTTTTGAAAGAGGCTGGATGTAATAATATTATTACAGCGCATTTCTGGCACATACCATGGCCGAACCCAGAGGTATTCAGGATATGCCCAAAGAAAAAAGAGATCTTAGAGGGGCTATTGGCAAACGACCTTTTGGGATTTCACATAAGATACCATTGCGAGAATTTTATTGCGACTGTGGAAAAAGAGATAGAGGCAAGGGTTGATAGGGAGAGATTTTCTATTATAAAAGGCGGACATGAGACTCTAATCAGGGCATTCCCAATAGGCGTGGACTATGAATATGTAGCAGAGCTTTCTGAATCCAAAGAGATAAAAGAGGATATGCAGGGCCTGAAAGAGGAATTTTTAATAAACCATGATTTTGTTATGCTGGGCCTGGATAGGATTGATTATACAAAAGGCATACCTGAGAGGCTGCGCGCCATAGACAGGTTTTTAGAAAAATATCCCGAATATAAAGGTAAGTTTGTTTTTATACAGATGGGTAGATTGTCAAGGATACATATCCCTGCATATAAAGATCTAAATGACGAGATCAATGCGCTTGTGGAAGAGATAAACTGGAAACATTCGCAGGAAGGGTGGCAGCCCATACTTTTCGTAAGGAGGCATTTGAGTTATCCCGAGGTAATTGCCTTTTATAAACTTGCAAACATATGTATTGTCAGTCCTCTTCACGATGGAATGAATCTTGTAGCTAAGGAATACGTTGCAACGCGCACTGATAATACAGGAGTGTTGGTCTTAAGTCAGTTTACTGGCTCTGCGCGCGAGCTTCAGCACGAAGCTATCATGATAAATCCATATGACACAGAAGACTGCGCAGATAGGATTAAAGAGGCGATTAGCATGGATAAGGCGGAGGCTAAACGCAGGATGCAGAAGATGAGAGAACAGGTTTCAAGGAATAATATCTATAGATGGGCAGGCAAGATCTTGGCAGAACTTTTGAGATTTGAATTTAAAGAATAAAAATGCGATACCTCTTTGACCACTGGGACAAAGTATCCTCCAAAATAAAAAAATCTCCTAGAATTTTTCTCTTTTTTGACTACGATGGCACACTCACGCCGATTGTCTCTACGCCTGAAAAGGCAAAACTTCCCAGCAAGGTAAAAAAATCCATAAAGAGATTGATAAAAAGCCCCAAATTTAGAGTTGCCATTATAAGCGGCAGGTCTTTAAGGGATGTAAAAAGAATGGTGGGGCTTAAAGGCATAATCTATGCAGGCAACCATGGCCTTGAGATTGCAAAACCCAGAAAGGCCCTTAAAAATTCTCCATTAAAGACGATATGTATCGCACTTAAAAGTGGCCTTGGGCATATAAAGGGCATAAGGGTAGAAAATAAAGGCTGCACTCTGAGTGTGCACTTTAGACTCGTAAGGCCTAAGCATAGAATTCTGGTAAAAAAGATATTTTATAGGACATTACGGCCATATATTTGTTCAAAAAGCGCGAAGGTCTCTTCTGGCAAGATGGTTTTAGAGGTAAGGCCTGCGATTGACTGGCATAAGGGAAAGGCAGTCTTGCACATTATTAAAAAGAAAAAGACATTGCCCATATACCTTGGAGATGATGTTACAGATATAGATGCGTTTCGCGCCATTAAAGGCAAGGGCATATCGATATTTGTAGGTGGGCCGAAAAAGAATATAAAGGCAGACTATTATTTGAAGGATACCTTTGATGTAAAGAAATTTATAGAAAGATTGCTCCTTTTGTGATACAATTCACCTAAATTATGAATGAAAATAACGGTAAATCTTTTAGATTTTCTACTCGTCTGCATCTCAGGGTCTTGACAGGATTAAAGGCCTCAAATATAGAGGAGCTGCTTGAGCTAATAAAAAATGTCCCTGGCTCTTCTATATATTATCACACCCATCATTTTCTGCAGCAGCATCAATATCTCTCACCAGAGCCGCCGAATGATTTTGCGCACTGGATAACCAGCGCCCTGAACGAAGAAGTGCTGGGAGAGAAGATAGCCAGCATTGATACAATAAAATTTCCTACTATACGCGATCTTAGGAATGAGATTATAAGGACAATAGAGGGTTGTATAAAAGAAAACCCTCGGATAAAACTGAGATTTGCATCCCCTGATAAGACCTTTCATTTTATTAAGAGCACGAGTTTTATCCTGCCCACTGACTACGTTGCAAAGAATTTGGAAGATTTTTTGGAGATACTGAAAAAAATAACTCCTGATTCGATTTACTTTCATATGTTTGAGGCAAGGCTCAGGCTTGACATGGAGACAAATGATTTTTCTTTCTGGCTGGGGACCTCTTTATCCGAGGTTGAACTTGCTGGAAAGTTAGCATCTTTGGACCCATACACATATACCATGGAGGATTTAAGAAAGAGGATTATAGAAATAGTAGAAGAGAGACTAAAAAATGCAAAGAATTGACAAGTATGAACAAGTAGTGGGCAAGAGCAAGATAGATGAGCTGAAGATGCTGGCTGGATATTTGAAAGGCAAGGTAATCCAGCACATCAATTCTACTGCTATGGGTGGCGGAGTTGCCGAGATATTGAGCAAGATCAATCCTCTTATGCAGGAACTTGGCGTGAATACACAGTGGGACGTGATAAAAGGCACGCCCGATTTTTTTGATGTAACAAAGAGTATCCACAATGCCCTTCATGGAAAAGAAGCTATTATTACAGAAGATATGTGGAAGGTCTTTAATGATGTGAGCAGTATGAATATAAGGGAAATGAATTTATACGGCGACATAATGTTTATTCATGACCCGCAGCCAATAGCATTGATTAAGAGAAAGAGCAGGATGAAGAATTCTAAATGGATATGGCGATGCCATGTGGATGTATCTGGTCCGGATAAGGATGTGTGGGGTTTTTTGGAGAAGTTTGTTAATAAATATGACGCAGCAGTTTTTTCCAGCGCGCATTTTGCGCACAAGATGAAAGCCAGGCAGGTCTTGATATCACCATCTATAGATCCTTTTAGCGATAAGAATAGAGAGCTGACTCAGAAAGAGATGGATGCAGTTTTGAATAAATACAAGATAGATCCCCAGAGAAAACCGCTGGTCTGCCAGATTTCACGATATGACGCGCTTAAGGATCCTGTGGGAGTTATAGAGGCGTATAAATTGGTAAAAAAATATGTGGATTGCCAATTGCTTCTGGTAGGTAATCGCGCAACAGATGACCCTGAAGGAGATAAGATATATAAGCAGGTCCTTGAGGCCAAAGGAGATGATCCTGACATAACTGCATTGATGGTGGAGGACATACCTTCAGAGATCAATACATTCCAGCGTGTATCTGATGTCATAGTGCAGAAATCCATAAGAGAAGGCTTTGCCCTTACTGTGTCTGAGGCCTTATGGAAGGGAAAACCTGTTGTTGCGTCCAATGTCGGGGGCATACCATTACAGATAAAGCATAAATATAGCGGCATGCTGTGTCATACCATAGAAGGCGCTGCATTTTCTATAAAGCAGCTTTTAAATGCGCCTGAATATGCCAGAAGGCTTGGCGAGAACGGCCGCGAGCACATCAAGCAGAACTTTCTCCTGACCCGCCATATAAGAGAATACATGCTCTTATTCTTGTCTTTATATAGCAATAAAGATGTAGTGACTCTCTAAAATACCACCCCCGCCCAGGGAGTGGGACACCCCCTTAACCGCATAGGCAATATAGCATGCATTGGCCTTAGTAATGCTTATGGAGATTTTTTCGCTTCATAGTTTATTTGTAGTATAATAGTTAATTGTGACACAGTCTGAATGACGGAAGTGTAAAGTTATTTTGGGTGGGCTACTATGGGCATTGTAGGCCCCATTTTATTGCTACCAGCATTATATCTACAATGTTTATGTCGCCGTTGTCATCCAAGTCATATTGCGGTTCATAGTCACTATCGCTACTGGAAGAACCCCATCGGCCTGCCACTACCATAATATCTGCAATGTCTACGTCATTATCGCCATCTAGATCAACTACAACGCAGGCATCCTTTATGTTGTTATCTCTGTTGATATCAGGTACGAGAGAATCAGTTATAACCTCTAACTCTATCCTCCTTTTTCCTATATTCCCTGTTTCTGTCCATGGGCATGTTACCTGCTTTATAGTAGTATCATCAGTCTCATCATAAGGGCTAAGGCTTAGGAGGGGTCCTTCTGTGTGGCTCGATTCCAACTCCTCCTCGCCATTATTATATACGTGCCATATGCGCCACTCTA
>JAHILY010000046.1 GCA_018896815.1 Candidatus Omnitrophota bacterium
GAATTTTTTGGGCAATTTGTCTCAGAAAAGATTGATAGATTTTAAAGTGGGACGTAAGTGAATAGGGGAAAGGAGAGGTAGGGATGAAGAAGAAAAAGAAATGGATTAAACCAAAGATTAAGGAAATAAAGCAGCGGGTGGGGTCGCAATCGTACTCGAGCTGTACTAAATCCCCACTAGACATAGGAGTTTGCAACCCGCCACGGAACTCCTAGAATTAAACTTAAAAACGTCCTTTTGCCCTTTTTTAAATTTGGTTATTTGATGTTCCAAAATCTCAGAATTTGGAAGATTGAAAACATGGCTTTCTAATCTCACAGGATTAGAGATAAACAAAATAAGTCCAAGCATTCATGACTGATAGAATATGTCTACAGCTACTTATCAAGACTTAATTAAAAAAACTGCTAAGAAATTAATCCCCATACATTGCCTTTTTGAGCTTACCTACAACTGTAATTTATCCTGCGTTCATTGTTATGTTATAAAAAATGAAAAAAAGGAACTTAATGAAAGGGAAGCTTTTGATATTTTAAAGCAGCTAAAAGACGCAGGGTGTTTATACTTAACTCTTTCAGGTGGAGAGATATTTGTAAGAAAAGATTTCTTTGAAATTGCTGGATATGCCCGTAAATTGAATTTTGCTCTAAGGCTATTCACTAACGGGACATTAGTTAATGGAAAAGTTGCTGATAAGATTAAAGCTCTGAAGCCAATCTCAGTTGAGATAAGCCTCTATGGATTTAAAAATATACATGAAAAGATTACTCAGGTAAAAAGGTCTTTTGATAAGGCAGTCAGGGCTATAAAATTACTTGTAGATAGAAATATCAAAGTTTTTGTAAAAACAACTTTGATGAAACAGAATATAGACGAAATTTGGAAGCTGAAGGAATTTGTAGGAGGAAGCTTAAAGGCAGGCTGGAGGGGGATTGGTGGCGAGCTTTTAATTTCTCCCTGTGATGACGGGAATAGAAGACCATTGAATTATAGATTAGATGATGAACAACTGAAAAATTATATAAGAGAAGAAATTAAAATAAGCAAAATAAGCAAATCTTTTGAAAAAGAATTTAAACCAAGAAAAGTAAAGAGAAATGAGACATTATGCGGAGCTGGATTTGTCAGTTGTAATATTACCCCTTATGGAGAGCTAAATCCTTGTGTGCAGATTAGATTAGAAAATAACAGCCTAAAAGACAAATCTTTTATGGAAATATGGAAAGGGCATAAAGAAATTCGAGCGTTAAGGAATATGCGTATGGCTGATAAGGAAGATTGCTGGGGATGCGAACTTATTTCTTATTGTTTTGTCTGTCCAGGAGTTGCTTTACTTGAAAGCGGCTCATTAACAGCCAAATTACCCGAGGCCTGCCGTCAGGCAAGGATAAAAAAAGAGATCTATGAAGAGATTACTACGAGCGCTTTGAGTGGAAATAAGGTAAAGAGATGAATAAAGAAAGCGAGATTCGTAATTTTTACTTGAAAACCAAAGGAACGCAGGGAAATGTTTTAGGAAAAAGTATGGAGCCAGTAATTAAAGAAGGATGGAGCGTGAAGATACAGCCTATAGATGAAAATGAGATAAAAATTGGAGATATTGTCAGTTTTGGCCAAGATATCTTTACCTGTCATCGGATTATAGGAAAAGTTAACTTTTTCGGCCAATATTACTTTATTCATAAAGGCGATAATTCTTCTGTAGGTGGGATATTTGAGGCGAAGGACTTAATTGGTCAGGTAGTAAAGATAATAGATGATAAAGGGCAAAAGACAAATGAAGAAAAACAGCGATATTTAAATTTCAAACATAAAAAAATGATAAATTATTTATATTTATTTATGTATTTAACAAAAAGATATATTTTTAGAATAAAGACAAATAGTTTGACTAGTTCCATTAACAGGCTGTTCTGGAGATTTTTAGTCAAGAGAACTCTGTCTGAAAAACCATTCCCGCCTTTATTATAACTTTCCCGGAAGAGTTAGATATCTTTCTCCTGATATGTCTCATATGAATCATCAAGGCTATAAATTTTTTGCAGAACGGCTTTACGAATATTTATTTTTGAATCAGTCTTATTTGGACTTTGAGATAAACTCTCTAGTAAAAACAATAAGTGTAGAAAGTTTTTATACAGATAAGAAGCAAATAGAGGAAGCTATCCAGTTGCAGAAATTAAGATTAAAGCAAAGTAAAGGTACAGAACAGTATCCCTTTGAATTAGTTCATTTAGGCCATATATATATGGCCTAAATGAGAAATGAAGAGGCTGCAAAGAAGTACTATATGAAGGGGTTAGTTTCTTCAAATTATATGGATAATAATACCGTAGCCTCTCCAATAATAAATTGGTATTTAGGGAATGGACAAAAAGAAGAGGCGTTTAAAATTTGTGAGGAGATACTTTTACATAATCCAGAAAACAAGGTTGCCAAATATTACCGTGAGAGACTAAAGGGAAAGAGCAGGGTTTAAATGAGCTTAAGGTTTTCGTATTCTAAAAATGCGTGAATATAGAATAAAAATTAGCAATATCAGAGAAAAACAGTGAATAATTTTTATCTTAAAGAAAAAGGTGGCATGATTATAGGTAGAAGCATGTTCCCCGCTCTTAAGGAAGGATGGAAGGTAAGAACCCTACCTGTAGAGCCAAGAGATGTAGAAGTAGGAGATATTGTAGTTTTTGGAAAAGGTATATTGACCTGTCATAGGATAGTAGGAAAGGTTAAAAGGAATGGCAAGTTAAATTTTTTGCAGACGGGCGACTGTTATTATATTCCAAGATTACTTTCTGGAGACAATATCATTGGAAAGGTAATTGAAGTGATGGATTCTAATGGGAGGGAAATTTGTAAGTCTCATTGGATGGGGGAAACAATATTACCTGAGAAATTTAGTTTATTAAGTTGGCAAATAGCTACAATATTTTCTACATTTAAAAGGAAATTGTTGGGAGACTATAACCCAAGCTTTTTGCGGGTTCTTTTTAAATATTACTGGAAATTTAATTTTATATTAGCAAGCCTATTTTTAAAACGCAAAGATTTTTAGAAAGAAGACTTTTCTATATTAGAGCGAATAATATCCAAAACAAAAATCCAGTCTCAGGAATAAAGTAAGTATTATCAATAAGATTGTGCAGGAGGAATGCAAGTCCGCTCAAGAATATGAATTTAGTTTCAGCGTTTGCCCTCAGTCTTCTAAAGAAACTAATAATTAAATAGACAATCCCTAATAGGCCTAATATCCCTGTTTCTGCCCAATGATGCAGAAAGATATTATGGGCATATCTTGTATCTGTGCTCAGGCCTGTCTTGTATTTCAGGAACACCTCATGAAAATTTCCCGGGCCGACCCCGAACAAAGGATTATCTTTGATCACAGCTATGGCTGTCCGCCAGTAGTTCAGGCGCTGGGTAATGGAGTTTTGAGGATTACTCAGGTTCATCAGGCGTTCCCAGCGGGTTACGAGTATGAATGTTATTGCAAGGGCAATAAAGATAAGGGAGAGCCCGAGCATTAGTCTTTGTTTTTTTATGGATTTATACGAGAGGACGAATAGGGCGATTAAGGCCAGGATAAGGCTTAACCATGCGCCCAAGGACTTGGTGAGGAGCAGAGCGATAGCTATTAAAACTGGCGCCAGGTATTTTTTTGCCAGGGATAGTGAAAGGAAAAAGGCCAGTATCAGGTAGCTGCCCAGGATATTCGGAGATGGAAATGTCCCTATTGCGCGTTTTGCAATTAATATGTCTCTGGCATAGGAAGAGTTTAAGAGAAAATCATTATTAGTCCTTCTGAGATAATCCAGCGTATGCTGGTAACCCCAGAAATACTGGTAGATAGAGTAGAGGCTTATTACAGAGGCCGCAAGGACAATGGCCTTTATTAATATTTTTTTCTGCTTCTCATCAATCTGTGAGACCATAAAAAATACAGAGAAAAAACTTATGAATTTGATTGTCTCTGTCAGGGAGTTCTGTATATTGATTGAGAATATGGTTGCTATAGAATAAGCGAACAGCAGAAATATTACAGGAAAATTATCAAATCTCAGGGGGAATACCCTGAACCTGGCCTTTGCCTTTACCGCCAGGGTAGTGATGGCAAGAAAGATTATCAGGTTCTGATAATATAGCTCCAGGGCAGGATAGGCAAGCCCTGAGAAAAAAGGCCTTAAGAAGATGAGAGATAATAAGGGAAAGAAGATGAGGGATGATAAGGGTTTAGATTCTGCGTTTTTCATGATACAATAAGTTTATGATATCAGTAATCATAGCAAATTACAATCGAAAAGATTTATTAAAGAAATGTCTTGATTCTGTAATGGGGCAGGGTTTCAAGGATATAGAGATTATTGTAATAGACAATGCATCTACAGATGATAGCGTTGAGATGACAGCGACTTATTATCCAGAGGCAAGATTGATACGCAATACCAAGAATCTACTTTTCTGCAAGGCATACAATCAGGGCATAGAGGCCTCAAGAGGGAATTTTGTGCTTTGTTTGAACAACGATGTTGTTTTAGATAAAGATTATTTAAAAGAAGCGCTTTTTACAATAGGGTTAGACAATAAAATCGGCATGGTGAGCGGCAAGATATTGAGGATGGCCCGTCTTCGCTCTTCAACCTGCAATAGCTGGTATGAGCTTCGCCGGGCTCATCAGGCGAAGCTGTGCACGATAAGTGCTCAGCAAAGCCTGATGGACAAAAAGACAATAGATTCTACTGGATTGTTTCTCGGCAGAAATAGAAAACCAGTCGAAAGGGGGTATGGGAAGAAAGATGCAGGGCAATATGATGAGCCAGGCCATGTCTTTGGTGTGGGCGGCGCATGCGCATTTTTTAGAAAAAGCATGCTAAATGAATTAAAAGATGAGCATGGATATTTTGACGAGAGATTTGGCATGTATTATGAGGACCTTGATTTATGTTGGCGGGCTCAGAAAAAGGCATGGAAGGCATATTATAACCCAAAGGCAATTGCGTATCATGTGAGGGGAGGGACAACAGTTGATAAGAAATGTAGACCAGGTTTAAACCTGGTCTACATTTCCTGGGACCTGAAAAAAAGATATATCAGAAACAGATACAGGTGCATGAAAAAGAATGATACCTTGCGTGGGGCCTTGGTCAATTTACCCTTTATACTTTTCTATGAATTAAAATTATGGAGCTATATAGTGTTTAAGACAGTGTTTAAGATTTTTCTTGACCGTCACTGTAAAATATAGTATAATCCAGTTCGAATAGAGGAAAAGGAGAGAATATGGTGGTTATAAAAGATAAGAAAAAAGAGCTCATAAAGAATTTTGCCGAACATGAGAGTGACACTGGTTCCTGTAGCGTACAGGCAGCTTTATTAACCGAAAGGATTAATAATCTTACTGAACATTTCAAGGCTCATAAGAAAGATTTTAATTCCAGGGTAGGCCTCTTGCGTTTGGTAAGTCAGAGAAAGAGCCTCCTTGAGTATTTAAAAAGAGAAGATTCAGGGAAGTATCGCGAGCTTATAGACAAGTTGAAATTAAAGAAATAAATTAAGCGGATTTAAGGGCCTGGTTCGCAAGTTTTAAGCTTACCGATAGCAGGTCAGTAAATCCGTTTTTTAATGAGTCCGCCTGAGGCGGACTCCAATGACAAGAGAACGTGAAAGGAAGTGTATGACATGAAAGTCGAGACAAAGATCGGCAGGGAAAATTTAATTATTGAAACTGGCAAGATGGCAAAGCAGGCAGATGGATCTGTGTGCGTGCAGTATGGAGGCACCCTGATTCTGGTTACAGCAGTCTGTTCAAAAGAGCTGCGCAAGGGCATTGATTTTTTTCCCCTTACCATAGAATATCAGGAAAAGACGTATGCTGCAGGGAGGATACCTGGCGGGTATTTTAAAAGAGAAGGCAGGCCTACTGAGAAAGAGATCCTGACTGCGCGCTTGATAGACAGGCCTGTAAGGCCTCTTTTTCCAAAGGGTTTTAAGAACGAGGTCCAGGTCTTTGCTATAGTATTATCAAGTGACGGAGAGAATGATTCTGACGTGCCTGCTATAATAGGCGCATCAGCAGCATTGACTATTTCAGATATCCCATTTTCAGGTCCTGTAGGCGCTGTTAGAGTAGGATTGATAAACGATCAGTTTATAGCAAATCCGACATTTGAAGAGCTTGAGACAAGCACGCTAAATCTCGTTGCAGCAGGCCTGAAGGACAAGATCATTATGCTTGAGGCAGGCGCAAACGAGGTCTCAGAAGAAAAGATGCTGGAGGCCATAAGCTTTGCGCAGGAGTATATAAATGAGGCCATTGCCCTGCAGGAGGAGTTAAGAAAAAAATGCGGAAAAGAAAAAAGACAGGTTGAATTAAAGATCGTATCAGAAGATCTGTACAAAAAGGCCAGGGTTCTATCAATAAAAGAATTGGAAAAAATAAATCTAGAGCCAGTAGAGAAACAGAGAGAAATTGCGCTGGATATTTTAAATAAAGACATCGTTGAGAAATTAAAGGCTGAGGATGAGGCGCTGGAAGAGGTTGATATAAAAAATGCGCTGATCAAGGTCGAGAAAGAGGAAATCAGGAAGTTTATCCTTGAAAAGAAAAAGAGAATGGACAGCAGGGGTTATGAGGATATAAGGGAAATAAGCTGCGAGGTTGGGTTATTACCCAGGACGCACGGTTCGGGCCTATTTACCAGAGGACAGACGCAGAGTTTATCGGCTGCTACATTAGGGACAAGCCGGGATGAACAGCGGCTCGATACGCTTGAGGGAGAAAAATTCAAGAGCTTTATGCTGCACTATAATTTTCCGCCGTTTAGCGTAGGCGAGGTAAGGCCGGCAAGAGGCCCTGGCAGGAGAGAGATAGGCCATGGCGCGCTGGCTGAAAGAGCGCTTAAGCCAGTGATGCCTTCTGACGAGGAGTTTCCTTATACAGTGAGGATTGTCTCAGATATATTGGAATCAAACGGGTCCAGCAGTATGGCAACTGTCTGCGCCGCTACGCTTTCCTTGATGGACGCAGGCGTGCCGATTAAAAAGCCAGTATCCGGGATAGCAATGGGATTGGTAAAAGAAGGTAATAAGGCAGCTATTTTAACTGACATTGCAGGCGTAGAGGACAATTTTGGAGACATGGATTTTAAGGTTACCGGGACAGATGCTGGCGTAACAGCGCTTCAAATGGACTTAAAAATAGACGGCATAGACATGGAGCTCATTAAAAAGATCATGAAACAAGCTTCTCCTGCAAGGGCATTTATATTGAACAAGCTTCTTGAGGCAATAAAAGAGCCGAGGCAAGAGCTTTCTGAATATGCCCCAAAGATCGTTAGCATCACCATAGACAAGGACAAGATCAGGAACATTATAGGGCCTGGAGGAAAGATAATAAAGAAGATAATCCAGGACACAGGCGCTGCTATTGAAGTGGATGATGATGGCAAGGTGTCTGTTTCTTCTGATAACGTAGAGTCGATTGACAAGGCCATAGAAGCCATAAAAGGCATAACAGGCGAGCTCGAGGTGGGCACGATATTCAATGGCACGATTTCACGCCTTATGAACTTTGGCGCGTTCTGCGAGATATTCCCTGGCAAGGAAGGCTTGATACATGTGTCTGAGTTAGCAGACAAGTTTGTAAAGAATGCAGAGGATGTTGTCAAGGTCGGGGACAAGGTCAAGGTCAAGCTTATCAAGGTAGATGAGATGGGCAGGCTGAATCTGAGCCTGAAGCAAGCGAAGGAATAATTATTTACCCCCACCGCGGGGGTGACCCACCCCCGCGGTGGGGGAGGTAAATAATATGACATTCGTTGAGGCTATTATCTCCGGTATTGTGCAGGGCGTAACTGAGTTTTTGCCAGTTTCAAGCTCAGGGCATCTGGTCATATTTCATAGATTGATCGGCCTGAAAGAGCCGCAGCTTTTATTTGATATCTTTTTACATGTAGGCACATTGGCCGCTATATTTATAGTCTTCTGGCACGACATTGTAGAAATATTTAGTTCAAGGAAAAAATCAGGCCTTTATATAGTCCTGGGGACTATAGTGACTGGTATTTTCGTATTGATCTTTGGCAAGTCAATTGAGGCGGTTTTTGTTAAGCCATGGTTAGTCGGCATAATGCTTGTTATAACAGGCCTTTGGCTTATCCTGGCAAGGTTCATTAGATTCAGCACAGGATCTATTACAGGAGGCAAGGCAATGATTATTGGCCTGGCGCAGGCTATTGCCGCATTGCCAGGCATTTCAAGAAGCGGTGTTACGATTTCTACAGGATTATTTTTGGGCATGAGCCCTGAGGCTGCAGCAAGATTTTCTTTTTTGCTATCTATCCCTGCGATAATAGGCGCATTTTTATTTAAGATAAGGGGCGCGGACCTGGCAGGGCTTAGCATAAATTATTTTATTGGCTTTGTTATCTCTTGTATTGTTGGAGTTTTCTCATTAAAATTGTTATTAAAGGTACTGCATAGGAATAAATTTCATTTCTTCGGGATTTATTGTATTGTTGTCGGACTTTTTGTTTGGATGGCGCTATGAATAAAGCTAAGAAAGATTTAATAATCTCTTTTGGTTTGTTTGCGCTGGCTTTGCTTTTCTTGACAGCCATGATGTCCTACACGCCTCATGATATCCGCTTTGAAACTACATCCCCTAATCTTCATATCAGAAATTACATTGGCTTGATCGGCGCATACTCTTCCTGGTTTGTTTTTAAGATTATAGGACGGGCAAGCTATCTCCTGCCGCTTCTTTTGGTAGTCTGGGGCATTGGGCTCCTGGCTGAAAGACTGAAGCAGAAAGGTATCGTCAGATTACTTGGGATGGCGCTGCTATTTTGCTCAACAGCCGCGTTTTTTAGTCTAACAGCTGCAGAGGACCCTGTTTTAGTTATGGAAAGGGGCGGCATACTTGGCCTGTTTTTGTCAAATCTGCTGCTTGAATATTTTGGCAGTGTTGGCGGGTATATCATAACTATTTCTTTGGCTATTTTAGCGCTCCTGATAGCTACTGAATTTTTGATCATTCCTTTGGTTTCATTTTTGTTTGTCAATGCATGGAATGCGCTTGGAAATCTGAGAACAGATCGCCCCAGAAGGGCCAGGCCGCTGATTAAGATAAGGCCTGTGACTAAGGCTGGGAAAATAAGGGACAGGGAAGTTAAGGAGAAAAAAGAAGAGCCCAGGATTTTACCTAAAATTACATTGTTTAAGCCAAAACCAGTTGTCATGAAATCAAAGCCTGTTCCAAAAACGCCAGTTAATATCAAGCCAAGGATTGTGGGTGACTATAAGCTGCCTACTTTAGATCTGTTAGACTTGCCAGCGATTGAATCAGGAAGAGCGGTTGGGGAGGATGACCTGCAGGCCAGCGCAATAATTTTAGAGGATACGCTTCAGGATTTTGGCATAGATGCAAAGGTGGTGAATATAAGCAAGGGCCCGGTTATCACGCGATATGAGCTGCAGCCAGCTCCAGGCGTAAAGGTCAACAGGATTACGTCGTTGAGCGACGATATTGCGCTTACAATGAAGGCGACTAGCATAAGAATAGTGGCGCCCATACCAGGCAAGTCTGCTGTGGGCATAGAGGTGCCGAATCATAGCTCAAGTCTTGTGTTTCTAAGAGAGGTGCTTGAATCAAAAGAATATCAAAAGGGGGCACAGAGCTCTAAGCTTACTATTGCGCTTGGAAAAGATATTTCTGGGAAAAGTGTAGTGGCTGACCTTGGGGATATGCCGCATCTTTTGATTGCCGGGACAACTGGTTCAGGAAAGACTGTATGCGTGAATTCTTTGATAATGAGCATGATCTTTAATGCCACGCCTGATGAATTGAAATTTATTATGGTCGACCCAAAGATGGTAGAGCTTGCAGTTTACAATGGGTTGCCGCATCTATTATGCCCTGTTGTTACTGATGTAAGAAAGGCAGCAGGCGTGCTGGGATGGGTTGTAAATGAGATGGAAGAAAGATATAAGATGCTGGCAAAGGCAGTGACCAGGAATATAGATGCGTATAATAAGAAATCCGAAGAGAAACTGCCGTATATAGTGGTGATCATTGACGAGCTCGCTGATTTAATGCTGGTTGCGCAGCAGGATGTGGAGAATGCAATAACAAGGCTTGCGCAGCTCTCAAGGGCAGTGGGTATTCATATAATACTTGCCACGCAGCGGCCGTCAGTAGATGTAGTGACAGGCATCATAAAGGCGAACTTTCCTGCGAGGATTTCTTTTAAGGTGGCGTCAAAGGTGGATTCAAGGACTGTCCTGGATATGAATGGCGCTGACAAGTTACTGGGCAAGGGCGATATGCTTTTTATCGAGCCGGGGAGCCCGAAGCCAGTCAGGGCACAGGGCACGCTTCTTACAGATGCAGAGATAGACAGGGTAGTCAGCGTGATAAAGGAGCAGCGGGAGCCTTTGTATGATGATGTGATACTAGAGCAGCAGAAGAAGAGCATGTCTGGACGGGGCGGATTTGACAAGGACGAGTTTTTTGACGAGGCAGTGAGGATGGTGCTTGAGACAGGCCAGGCATCTGTGTCTATGCTGCAGCGCAGGCTCAGGCTGGGCTATACGAGGGCGGCGAGGCTGATAGATGCGATGGAGGAAGACGGTATCGTAGGCCCGTTCCGGGGCAGTAAGCCTCGCGAAATATTGATCCAGGACTATAAACCCAAAGAAGAAGCCCAGCAAGAACCCTAACTTCACACTTTCGTGACACACACCAAAGTGTGAAGTTAGGTTACCGTAACTACGATTCAATGACCGAGTCGCTTGGTAAAATACTTAAGAAGAAGCGAGAGACAAAGCAGCTTTCCATCCAGGAAGTTTCAGAGCAGACACGTATCGCGAAAGATATAATCACAAAAATTGAAGAAGACCAGTTAGGGAAAATTTCTTCTCTTTTCTATGCCAGGGGGTTTGTTAAGTCATATGCGCAGTTCCTTGGCGCTATTGAAGAGAAGGTAGTGAAGGAATTTTTGGCTGGCCAGGAGAAGAAAGATACGCAGAAGTTACGCATTGAAGGCCTGGACAAGAAAGAGCCTGTCGGCACACTATTCAAACGCTATAAAAAAGAAATAAGCCTGGTTTTATTAATAATCTTTGGGATCTGGTTTTCTATCTTTAGTTTTCTACAGATAAAAAAGGCTGTGATAGGCGCCTCTACAAAGTATAAGTCATATATTGCCAAGAAAAAGGCCCCTGAAGAGAAAAAGGCTGCAGAGACAGCAAGGCCTGAATCTCGTAAAGATGCCCCAGAGCCGGCCCCAAAAGAAAAAGCAGCCGCAGAGATGCAGGGAGTTAACTTAGAGATCACGGCAAAATACAATACATGGATACAGGTAAGAGGCGATGGAAATCTTTTATTCAGAGGTATATTGAAAAAAGGCACCGTAGACACCTGGCAGGCGAGGGAAAAAATAGACCTTGAACTAGGCAATGCCGGCGGTGTCAATCTGAAGCTCAACGATAAAAAACTCAACTCACCTGGTAAGAGGGGAGAGAAAAAAGAAATCGTTGTTACGGAAGAAGGGATCATTTTTTATGCGCAAAACCTTTAGCATCATAAGCCTCGGCTGTCCACGAAACTTAGTAGATTCAGAGCATATTATTGCTGAATACAGCAAGAAGGGGTATGTATTCAAAGAGGGCGCAGATAGAGTTGATACAGTAATAATAAATACCTGCGGCTTTATAGAAGATGCAAAAAAAGAGTCAATTGATACCATGCTCAAAGTTATTGATGCAAAAAAGGCTGGGGATATAAAGAAGATAGCAGTGGTAGGATGCCTTTCGCAAAGATATGGGAAGGAATTAGAAAAAGAATTTAAAGAGGTGGATGAATTTAGAGGCATCCTGGACTCCAATATCCAAGACCGAGTCCTGAGCTTAACGCCGGGGCATTTTGCATATCTTAAGATATCAGAAGGCTGCAAGAATAGATGCACATATTGCATAATCCCTTACATTAAGGGGGCCTACAGGAGCAGGGATATTGAATCCATAATAAAGGAGGCAAAGACACTTTTAAATAAAGGTGTTAAGGAAATAGTTTTAGTCGGCCAGGACACATCTTTGTATGGCACAGATTTGTATGGCAGGAAGAGATTAGCTGAATTATTAAAGGAGCTGGGCAAATTTTCAAAGGACAAATGGATAAGATTATTATACTGTCACCCTGCTAATTTAGAGAAGGATGTGATAAAGGCTATTCGAGATAGTAAGGACATTTGTAAGTATATAGATCTACCTATTGAACATATAAGCGATGCTATATTGAAAGTTATGGGGAGACGCATTAAAAAGGCTGATATCGTGGATCTGATAGCATATATTCGTAAAGAAATTCCAAATGTTGCAATAAGGACGTCTTTGATCGTAGGATTTCCAGGCGAGAAAGATATGGAATTTCAGGAGCTGTTAGATTTTATTAAAGAAACTAAATTTGAAAGATTAGGGATCTTCAGGTATTCTAGAGAAGAAGGGACGCCTGCTTATAAATACAAGGGCCATGTTTCTGAGAAAGAAAAAGAGAGGCGTTTTAACGAGGCGATGTTATTGCAGCAGTCCATATCCAGGGATATAAATGAAAGGTTTAAAGGCCAGACCTTAAAAGTTTTGATTGACGAAAAAAATGAAAATGGATATATCGGCCGTAGCGCCCATGACGCACCAGAGGTAGATGGAGTTGTCTACGTCAAGGGCAAGAATTTAAAACTAGGTAATTTTTACAATGTGAAGATAGTGGATACGTACGAATATGATCTGGTCGGTAAACTAACCGCCCCCACCGCGGGGGGTGGGGCACCCCCGCGGTGGGGGCGGTATTAATTATGAATCTTGCTAATAAATTAACAATCTCTCGAATAATCCTTGCAGCCATCTTCATACTATTTCTATTCATACAAGGCGTTGCCGCAAAATTTGCAGCTTTAGGATTGTTCCTGATAGCATGCCTTACGGATTATTATGACGGGATTGTTGCAAGAAAGACAAATAGCGCCACTGATTTCGGGAAACTCATGGACCCTATCGCAGACAAGATCCTTATCCTGGGCGCATTCCTGGCCTTTGTAGAGATGAAGATAGTACCTGCATGGATGGTCATGGTGATTATTGCAAGGGAGTTGATTATCACAGGTATAAGGGTGCTTGCATTGTCAAAAAAGAAGGTACTTTCTGCTGAGATCGCAGGTAAGCACAAGACGATTTCGCAGATGGTTGCAGTAATTTCCATCCTGATTTTTTTAATAATCCGAGAATCAGGATTTATATTTAAATATATTGGCCATTATGCTAAAGGCGTGCACATATTAATGTTTATTACTGTGGTAATGACGCTCATATCAGGCATTTCTTATATGCTCAGGAATAAGCGCATCTTTATGGGGGAGGGGAATGGATAAGTTCTGCAAGCTGGTCTCCAGTGTTTTCTATATTGGTTATCTTCCAGTCGCGCCTGGCAGCTTAGGTAGTTTTGCCGCACTTTTTTTGTATTTTTTTGTAAAAGATAATCCTCTGCTTATGGGGGCAGCTATAGTCATATGCCTCTTTCTTGGATTTCTGACTGCAGGCAGGGCAGAAGAGCTTTTTGGCGGCAAGGATGCGAGCGAGATCATAATAGACGAATTTACGGGCATGCTGGTTGCCCTGTATCTCTTGCCAGTGACTATGGGCTATATAGTCTCTGCGTTCCTGCTCTTCAGATTCTTCGACATACTCAAACCCAAGCCTATTAATATGTTAGAGAAGCTCGAAGGCTCGCTCGGCGTCATGTCCGACGACCTCCTGGCCGGGGTTTATGCTAACCTGATCCTCCAAGCCTCCCGACTTATATTCTAACCTGGTTAGAATATGATATAGTGCTTTTCCAAACCCGCATTGTTTTTATCCAATGCGGGTTTGGAAAAGTTGTGTATACGCCGCGCCTTTGGGTGTAAGGTTGCTTTGGAAGAGGATGAGTTTATCGATTTTGATTTCGTCTTGCGGCTGGAAGGTGGATTCGGCTAGGAGTTTTGTCAGGTTTTGGAGGTTTTTTGGGGATCTGACTCGGCCGAGCGTGAGGTGGGTGAGTTTTTGTTTATGCGAGGGGTCGATTTCGATGGCGGTGTAAAAGGGTAAGGCGTATCATGTTTAGCGCGGCCTGGGTGGCTTTGAATTTGATGATTTCTCGCTGGCCGAGGAAGCGGTGTTCTTTGCAAACTGTCTTAGTTTTTGTCGAGAGTGCGATGTAGATAAGGCCTACTGGTTTTTTCTTTGTGCCGCCTGCGGGGCCTGCAATGCCGCTTATGCCAATACCAATCGAGCTATTGGATAGCTTTCTTACATTTTTAGCCATCAGGCTGGCAACTTGTCTGGAGACTGCACCGTGTTTTTTTATTGTTTCTATGGGTATATTCAGGACTTTATTCTTTGACTCATTGCTGTAAGTAACAACTCCCATTCGAAAATACTTAGTGCTTCCTGATATATCTGTAATCCTGTTTGCCAAGAGCCCGCCTGTGCAGGATTCTGCGATGGACAGGGTCTTTTTCTTTTTTAGAAGAAGCTTGCCTGCAATCTCTTCGAGTTTTTCATTGTCATAGCCAAAGATATAGTTTCCTAGACGAGATTTGACTCTTTTTTCGATTTTGTTTATGGTTGAATTTACCTTTTTTGCGCTTTTATCTGTCACGGTTATTTTTACTGTGATTTCTTCGGGATGCGGATAGATGCCCATCTGGACATTGCCCGAGATCTTTAATATATCTTCGACCTTTTCATTTACCTTAGATTCTGCGAGGCCTGTTATTTTTATGACGCGGGATTTTATTATAAGGTCTGGGAGGAAATATTTCTTTAAATAAGCAAGGACGGTTTTTTCGAGCATGTCATGCATTTCAAAGGGCACGCCGGGGAGGGCGATGAGGACCTTGCTTCTCGCCGCTTCCACCGCGTAGGTGGCAATTCTGCCACCTACGCGGTGGAAGCGGATGATCAGGCCTGGCGCGCTGCCGATATTGTTGAGTATATATTTTGCGCCTTCTGGTATAAGCGCCTGTCTAAGATTATTCTTAGGCATTTTTAATTTGCGTTTTTTGAAATGGGCTTTTATGTGCTCAGCTGCTTTTTTATTAAAGATGAGTTTTTTATGCAGGGCCATTGAGATGCATTCAAGGGTTATGTCATCCACGGTAGGGCCAAGGCCTCCTGTCAGGACTACAATATCAGAATCCGCGAGGGAGTTTCTTATAAAGGAGACGATTGTTTGATGATTGTCAGGGATTGATATATGCAGAGGACTCTTTATGCCGATACTGACGAGGCGCTGAGATATATATTGAGCATTTGTATTATTGATATGGCCCAGAAGGATCTCATTGCCTATACAGATTACAGTGGCTCGAATGTCCATAGGGGTTATTATAAGTGACCCTTCGGGGAGTTTTTTCTCCGCATAAAGGGGTCATCCTGAGCGAAGCGAAGGATCTCTATAGATCCTTCAGCCCGGAGTTTACCCTGAGCGTAGTCGAAGGGGGCTTCAGGATGAGTGGTCGGAAAATACCCCGACCCCTCATTATAAGTAATATCTAAGCTATGCGCAATACTTTTTTAATAGGCTGTCACGAAAAATCGTTCCAGCCTATAGGGCGGCACTTTTGTGACGCCCTATTTTTAAAAGAGGGGGGTGCAATAAATCAGGGGTGAGATGTGTCTAATATATAGGGAGGCGGTCCATACAAAAGGCTTTACTTTAAGGGGCTGCGATTGTATAATAAACAAATCGCGGAATTTAATCTGTAACAAGGAGGTTGAAAATGGCTAAGAAGGACGAGAAAAAGCAGGCTGCTGATACTGACAAGGAAAAGGCATTGAATATAGCAGTGTCGCAGATAGAGAAGCAGTTTGGCAAGGGCGCGATTATGAAGCTGGGCCAGGAGACAAAGTTTGAGGTGGATGCGATTTCCACGGGCGCGCTTCCTCTTGATCTGGCGCTGGGTGTGGGCGGTGTTCCAAGGGGCAGGGTCGTAGAGATATTTGGTCCTGAGTCAGGCGGCAAGACTACATTGACATTGAGTATTATCTCACAGGCGCAGAAGCTCGGAGGAGTAGCTGCCTTTATCGACGCTGAGCACGCATTAGACCCTTCGTATGCAAAGAAACTGGGCGTGAACCTGGATGACCTTTTAATATCACAGCCAGACACAGGGGAGCAGGCGCTGGACATTGCAGAGATGCTTGTGAGGAGCAATGCAGTGGATCTCATTGTAATAGACTCTGTAGCAGCGCTTGTGCCAAGGGCAGAGATAGAAGGTGAGATGGGTGACAGGCATATAGGGCTTCAGGCAAGGCTGATGTCGCAGGCATTGAGGAAGCTGACAGCTATTATTTCAAAGACAAACACATGTGTTATATTTATAAACCAGATAAGAGAGAAGATAGGCGTGATGTTTGGCAATCCTGAGGTAACAACAGGCGGCAGGGCGCTTAAGTTTTACTCATCCGTAAGGATCGATCTAAGAAGGATAACCAGTGTAAAGTCAGGGGATGCAGTGATTGGTGTGAGGGTAAGGGCAAAGGTTGTAAAGAACAAGGTTGCCCCGCCATTTAAAAAGGCAGAGTTTGATATAATGCATGATGAGGGGATTTCCAGGTCAGGCAGTATATTGGATCTAGGCATAGAGACAGGTGTCCTGGATAAGTCTGGCTCATGGGTGACGTTTGGCAGCGAAAAGATCGGCCAGGGCAGGGAGTCGGCGAGAGAGTTCTTAAGGAGCAATGAAAAGGTGAGTAGCGAGATCGAGAAGAAGATAAAAGAGGCAGTGCTGGTAAAGGCGGCGGTGAAGAAATAGGATTTATAGGCAAAGGCCTTTAATAGAAAGGCAGGCTTTAGCCTGCCTTAATAGAAAAAGGCCTTAGTTATCCACACTGTAGGTGACCCTTAAGGGTCACCTACAGTGTGGATAACGTTGCGACATATTGTAGGGCACACTTTAGTGTGCCAAAGATAATGACAGCAGACGAAATTCGTGATAAATTCCTAAAATTCTTCGAAGAACGCGGACACAAAGTCTATCCCAGTGATTCGCTCGTACCCCGCAATGACACTACGCTCCTTTTTACAGGCGCAGGCATGAATCAGTTTAAAGAGGAGTTTCTGGGCAAGGTAAAGGGTTCGCGCCGCGCTGCCTCATGCCAGAAATGCATCAGGACAGGCGACCTTGAGAATGTAGGCAAGACCCCTGGCCACCATACGTTCTTTGAGATGCTCGGGAATTTTTCATTCGGCGATTATTTTAAGAAAGAGGCAATCGCATGGGCATGGGAATTTCTTACAAAGGACTTAGGCCTTAAAGAAAAAGACCTCTGGGTCTCTGTGTATGAGGATGACAAAGAGGCATACGAGATCTGGAAAAAGGATATTAAGATACCTGTAAAGAAGATATTAAAATTTGACGCCAAGGAAAACTTCTGGCCATCAAATGCGCCTGGTGATGGCCCGAATGGCCCATGCGGTCC
>JAHILY010000047.1 GCA_018896815.1 Candidatus Omnitrophota bacterium
ACCTTCACATTGCATTGAATACGTAATCATGCATGAGATGTGCCATCTGAAATATCCCAATCATACTCGGCAGTTCTATAACTTCCTTTCGCTGGTCGCGCCGAATTGGGAAAAACGCAAGGCAAGGCTGGAAAGGGTTGTATTGTGAATAATAGATTTCAAATATTAGCTTTAGATGGCGGAGGAATAAAAGGACTTTTTTCCGCAGCGTTCCTCGCCAAACTCGAAGAGAATCTGAGTATAAAAGTTACTGACCATTTTGATCTTATTGTCTGGACCTCAACGGGTGGAATAATTGCTTTGGGACTAGGATTGGGCTTGTCTCCTAAGGAACTGGTTGAGTTTTATTTTAAGAAAGGCCCGAAGATATTTCAAAAAATACCCATATGGACAAGTTTAAGAAACTTATTCTTTGCAAACTATTCATGACAAATCATTGAAGATGTATTCCCGCCTGATAGGCATTTAGACAGGACATTTAAGAGGGTTTTTGATAAAATAGGTATCAAAGGCAGTGTCAGAAAATTCAGAGATACTTATGCAAGTTATTCTTTGGCTTGTGGGATGCTGTTACAGAATTTGAAAGACAATCTTGGACATTCAGATATAAGGACAACGCAGATATATTTACAGGCAGTTCCAAGGATAAAGAATGAAGAAATAAAGAGGCTATTTAACGGTTGGAAGTAAGAAAAACACCTACAATATGCCTACAATAATCAGGATTTCGTATTCAATGGTGCGGAAGGTGGGAGTCGAACCCAAATTAGCCGCTATTTTGA
Organism: Candidatus Omnitrophota bacterium; assembly: GCA_018896815.1. Lineage (GTDB taxonomy): Bacteria > Omnitrophota > Gorgyraeia > Gorgyraeales > Gorgyraeaceae > JAHILY01. The sequence continues at coordinate 783 of JAHILY010000047.1, forward strand.
CAGGCAATCTTTTTTGTTATTTCGTTGATAATGAATTGCGCAAAATAAACATGCTTTTTGAAGGCCCTGTCTGACCGAAGAGACACCTCTTGATCAATGATTATTATTCACCTTCGCAATGCGTATCATGCTGGAGTGTTTTGTGACTTTTAGGGCGATGTCGTCTACTATTGAGTAGATGCAGGGGATTACGATAAGTGTAAGCAGCGTAGCGAATGCAATGCCCCAGCAAATGGCGAGTGCCATTGGTACTAGAAACGGGTCTTTGCCGCCTATGCCATAGGCCACAGTAGAAAGTCCTCCTACAGTGGTGATTGTGGTAAGCAAGACAGGGCGCAGCCTCATCTGGCCAGCCTGTATTATAGAATTACGCCTGCCCATGCCTTCCCTGCGGAGTTTATTAATAAAATCCACAAGCACTATAGAATCGTTTACCACTATGCCGTTTAGCCCGACAATGCCAAGGATAGCCATAAAAGAAAATGGCAGGCCGTGCAGTAAGAAGGCTATAACTACGCCGATGAGCCCAAAGGGTATGGCAAGCATAATTATCAGAGGCTGAATAATAGATTTAAACGAAGAAGATAGTATCAGGTAAATAATTAAAAAGGCAAACAGGAACGCCTTTAAAAGACTCATAAGAGAGTCAACAGTTTCTTCCTGTTCACCCCCGTATTTTACAGAATACCCCATATAATTCCGTGGTAAATCCTTGAATTTTTTCTGTAATAGAGAATTTACTTTTAAGGATGTGGTCTTGTCAGTATCTACGTTGGCCGAGGCAGTTACTACGCGTTTTCCGTCAAGGTGATGGATGGTAGTGGTGCCTGGGACTGTTTCAATGGCAGCTATGTTTTTAAGCGGTATAAGATTTCCAAATCTATTTCTTACGAGAATATTCTGGAATACATCCATCTTTCCTGAAAATTCTTCAGGGAACATTACAGTGACATCAGTTTCTTCCTTTGCCTTAACAGGTTTTATTTTTGTAGCAATGTTTCCTTCAAAGACTGCCCTGACAGTCTTTGCAATTTGAGCTACATTCAATCCTGCAAGGGCAGCCTTCTTATTGTTTACCTTTACGCGTATTTCTTCCTTGCCAGGCTTGTGGTCCCATGTGATATCAGTTGTGCCTTTAATCGTCTTTAAGTAATCCATAAATTCAAAGGCGATCTTATCAAGTGCGTCAAAGCTTTCCCCGCGGATCTTTGCTTCTACAGCTTTTCCCACAGGCGGCCCAGACTCAGGTTTATCAAATCTGATCTCTGTAAACCCTGTAAAATCCTTTGTTTTTTCACGGATATCTTCCATGATTTCTTCTACTCCACGCTTTCTATCCTGTTCAGGCGTGAGGTACACTGTTGTTTGCACAAGGTGGCTGCCTTGTCCGGCAAAAGGGTCATGCCGGTCTTCTGCCATTTCTCCTACAGAAGTTACGAAGCTCTCCATTTCTACAGGACTTAACTGAGATACTATTTCTTCGTAAGGGGCTATTAGCTCATTAGTCTTTTGTAGAGGAGTTCCTATAGCCGCCTCACCTCTTATAAAAAAGTAATTTATTCCGGCGCTAGGGAAGAGTACGAACTTTAAAAAACCAAAGGCGAGAAAGCCGCACACTATAAGAAGTATTGTAAGGCCTGCGGCCACCCTGTATTTTCTTCTAATAGCAGAAGTCACGACCTTGGTATAGAAATTTACAAGAGTTTTATACCACTTCATGTTCTTTGCAACATTAATAGGTTTTCCCATGGAGTCGTATTTTATCTTTACAAAATCTGCCAGGTGACTGGGGAGTATTATCAGCGCCTCTACTAAAGATGCTAAAAGAGCGACAATAAGGACAATAGGTATGTTTCTTATAAATTTGCCTATGATACCTGTCATAAAAAGAAGGGGGGAGAACGCGGCTATTGTGGTAAAGACTGCTGTTGTGACTGACCTCATTACTTCTTCCGTGCCTTTTACAGCTGCCTCTCTGGGTTTCATGCCGTTTTCCATATAGCGATACACATTTTCCGCGACGATTATTCCGTCATCCACAATCATTCCCAGGACTATGATGAGACCAAACATGCTTATGAGGTTTATTGTAATTCCCATCATGCCCATTACTATAAAGGTCGTAAAGAATGCTATGGGTATGCCCAGGACAGTCATGAATGCCACGCGTTTCTGGAGAAATATAAGGACAGAGGTGATTACAAGGATCAGTCCTGCCCAGGCATTATTTTTCAAGACATTCAGGCGCCTCCTTGCAAAGAATGAATAGTCGTTTACATAGGATATCTTAAGCTCATCCGGGCAGTTTTCTAAAAATCTATCACATACCTTTTTGATATCGTCTACTATATCTATGGCATCCCCGGATTGTTTTTTCATTACGATGAGATTTATAGACCTGGTACCTATGGTCTTGTAGATTATGTCTTCTTTTTTAAACGAATCTTTAACAGTTGCAACGTCCTTGACCCTTAGCCAGTTCCCTAGATCATTTGCCCTTATTATGGTATTTTCAACCTCTTTGGCTGTTGCAAATTCTCCAGTTGTACGTATGCTGTATTCAGCAGTCTCAGTATTGATCTCACCTGCAGGTATGCTTATGTTTCGGGAAGAGAGGGCCTCTGATATTTCATCGAATGATACATATTGCTCACGCATCTTATCTGGATTAAGATGGACCTGCATTTCCCTGTCCCTGTAACCTGATTTTCTTACCTTTGCCACGCCTTCTATGTCTTCGAGTTCATCCTCCATGCCGTCAGCATAATACTGCAGTTTTTTCTCGGTCATATTGCCCGAAAGGGATACTTCTATTATAGGGTATTGTTTTGAGGTGATTTCAACTACGATAGGATCTTCATAGATATCTTTAGGCAGGTCTTTTACCCTGTCCACAGCGCTTTGTATATCGCTTACGACCTTTTTCTTATCCTTTTCATCAGGGTCTATTTTTAATGTGATGATAGATGCGCCGGAAGAAGAGGAGGATTTTATTTCTTTTATCCCGTCGACCTCTTTTAGTTCTTTTTCCATAGGTACAGTAATGAGTTTTTCAACATCCAGTGGCGTAGCCCCGGGATATATCGTAGTAACACTTACTATCTCAAAGTCTACATTTGGAAATACCTCCCTGTTCATACCAAAGACTACTATTAAGCCGGATATAATAATGATTATTGATACAAGATTGACAAAGAGTGACTGGTTTATGCTGAAACGAGGGAGACTCATTATTTATTCTAATCCTATATGCTTTAAGTAGCTATCCTCAGCGTCCATTAGGTCCAGGATAGATGCCATGTAATCAAGATGCGCACGCTGGGTCATGAGCTTTGCATTGAGCAGGTCTTCCTGATAGCGTATTAGCGTATCTGAATTAGACCTGCCATATCCGAATCTTTTTTCTTCCTGAAATAATTTACCCCTCTGAAGATTTTCTACGCGCACCATCTTGGCAATGTTTATTTTATTGACTGACATATTCCTGAAATTCTCGTCGATATCAGATATGATCTCTCTTTCTGTTTTTTGGAGATTCACGATTGCCTTTGTCTTTTTTAAGATTGCCTTTTCGTAAAGACTATTTGCCTCATTATTTTCAATCGGATATTTAAGCTCTATTCCTATATAGTATTTAGGGTTTGAATCTTCGTATATATCTTCAATGGCCCTGGAATATCTGGAGTCAATGCCATTTGCGGCAAATGTGGCTTTCAGGTCTATCTCTGGAAAACGCGCATTGGACTTCATTCTTAGCTCTATATTTTGTTTTTCCACGTCATTTTTTCCAGATAGATAGTCGCGCCTGTAGTCAAAGGCGGTTTTTAGGCTGGATACAAAGTCTGTGCATAGATCTGTAATTGTAAGCGGGTCCAGGGGGAGCAGTTTTATGTTATTTTTAAGATTTAACCTTATCCTTAAAAGTTCCTGGGCTGATTTTAATTTATTTGAAGCGATTAAGATCTCGCTCTCCCTTATGTGCATATTTGCCTCTACAGCCAGGACATCACCTGTCTCTACAAGGCCCATCTTTAGTTTTCTTCGGTGTTGATTAAAAAGGGTCATGGCCTTTTTTAGCATTTCTTTCTTTGTCTTAAATTCTTCCTGGGCAAGGACCATGCCCCAGTATGCCTTTTCAGCAAGGATAATGGCATCTTCGATCTTTATATAGGAGTCCAGATTAGCATTTTTTATCTCCTGTTTTACTATCTTTATATTTCCACGGTCAATCAGGCCAAAGAAGTTTTTGGCTATAGGCTGGGTCAGGGTTATTTCTATCTGAGACTCATGATACGGGTTTGTAGAGACAAAGGATGAATCTGTCCATTCTCTTTTGTTTGTAAAATCAATATCTACGTCAGTCCCGCTCCTTAATTTCTTATCAATGCCTATATCATAGTTATTTGTTATACTTTTTGTGCCAGATAGTGATGAGGCTGATTTGCGCTGGTCATCTGCATACCCTATTTCTCCATTTAAGATCGTATCAAACACTGCCTCTTTGTAACTTAACTCAGTTCCTTTTATCCTGGCATCGAGCTGGGCAAGTTTTATATCCAGGTTATTCTGTATTGCAATGAGCCTTACCTCATTCACTGATATAGGCAGGATCCTGGCCTTTCCTGAGTCCTGAGGAAAGGCAATTTCAAGGGGTAAAGATAGTAAAGTCAAGGTTAATAAGATACTGATTAATTTCTTCATTGTAATTAATTTTTTTAATGAGCACATCACTTACGCGACTGAAAGAAGCGTAAGTGATAAGTGCGAATTAACCCCGATAGCTACGAGAAAATTTATTCTAAATTTTCGAAGTGTTTTGCTATCGGGATAGTTCGGACACATGAGTTACGTCGGCCTGCGGCCTCCATAACTCATGTCCTCACTTGACAAGATGGCTACGATCTTCCTGAGTATATGAAGATATTGTTCCTGCTCTTTCTGGGAAAGCTTTATTAATACACCTTTCCATAGGTCCTGAATCGCGCCTAGATGGCGGCCCACTACATTTTCACCTTTTTTCGTAAGCGAGACCATGACTACTCGCCTGTCTTCCGGGTCAGAACCTCTTTTAACATAACTGCCTTTTACCAGCCTGTCTATCAGGCCTGTTGCAGTAGGAGGGGAGATCTTGCGTTCTTTGGCAAGCGTCTTCAGCTTACACTGGCCATGATTTTTGATAAATATGAGCATTAATATCTGCGCAGGCGTGATATTGATCTTTGAAAACGTCCCTGCATGCGCATGCCTCGCAATCTTTGGCACCATTATTGAGATTTCTTTGGTTATCGCGTCAATAGTGGCCATATTGACCTCCGCGTTCCTCATATTGTAGGCCAGGTTTAAACCTGGCCTACAATATGATACTTAGTTAGCCTAACTAAATATTAGCATACCGAACTAACTTTGTCAAGGGTAAGTTTTACATGGATTTGAATAAGGGGTGTTTTGGTGGTATAATTATAGTAGAGGTTTGTATCTATGGATATTTTAAAGGATAAAAAAGGCCTTACCCTTATAGAGGCCATAGTGAGCATATTCATAGTTGCCTTTATGGTAGTCGGGATGGTGAGGCTGTATTCTTTGGGCGCCATACAATCTGTTCTTGCAAAGCACAAGGTCATGGCAGCAAACATTGCGCAGGCAGAGATAGAAAACCTAAGGAATAATACTTATGAAGGCATAACCCTGGCTGATTATCCTGTGACTCAGATGGTTAAGATTGACTTAGGCGAGACTACAGATGCGGCTGATGATATTAATGGGACAATGGTGACAGAGATGCAGTCTATTAGCGAAGGATATAAGATAATAGTAACTGTATCATGGAATGATTATTATGGTGTAGTGAATGAGGTCATGGAGTCTACCATTACCTCGTATTTATAAGAGGTCTTTATGAAAGACAAAGGTTTTACTTTGGTTGAGACACTTGTGGCCCTGGCAATTTTAATGGTAGTATTTACTGCCTTAGCTATATCCTGCGTAACTGCACAGAGGCTGTGGATGGGAGGTTTTATCCAGATAGCTTTTCAGTCCAGGGGAAGGGTTGTGCTTGAACAGATGGCTGGAGACCTTCGGTCATCAACAGGAGCAACTGCGCTGAATAATGGCGATAGAATCAGGTTTGTTACAGACCCGAACAGGACACCCCAGACTGCTTCAGATGATATAACGTCCGAGTATTATCTCTCAAACACTGACATTATGTATGACCCAGACATAACTATTGCAGGTGATGAGATTTCAGTGCTTCGCAGTGCAAACAGAGAAGGCGCGATACCTGTCTTCCAGATGTCCGGAGACCTGGTAGTTATTACATTCAGGCTATTGAGTAACAATATATTGTATGGGACCAAGTGGTCGAGCATGGCCACGTCTATAAAGATGAGGAATGTGTGATGAATAAAAAGGGATTTGCCTTAATAGTGGCTATGACGTTTCTGACTGTGTTTTTTGTAGGCGGCAGTTCCTACCTTTATATGACCACAAATGAACTAAAGCATACAGAAAGGCAGTTAGACAGGCAAAAGGCATTTTTCCTTGCTGAGGCAGGCATAGAGAGAGGGATCTGGAGGGTGAAGAACAGCAATATAGTGAATGCAGAGACCTTTCAGCTAAAGGGCGATCAAGACCCGGTGAATTATCTTGAAGACGAAAATATAAATGTTACGATTACTGATTTAGGAGGCGGCTCATATCAGGTTATATCCACAAGCCAGGTCGGTACTGGCACAAAGACATTGAATGTCATTGTGCAAAAAGGCGCGCCTTCAAGGGTCTTTGACTATGGTTATTTTATAAATAACTGGGGATGGTTTTATGGCAGCGGTATTACTGCTAAGGGAGATGTGCGCTCTAATGGCAGGTTCGATTTTAGGTCAAGGCCGCGCGTTGATGGAGAGATATGTGCAGGCTATGAGATATATGACGGTGGCCAGGGCATAAGAGGCAAGGGAGGTAACCCAGAAAACCAGCATCCTTTTTCAGAAAAACTCGATATGCCTAATCTATACGACCTGTCCTATTATGAAGACAAGGCGAGGACAAGAGGCGGAAGCATTGTAGTGGATGGCACGACTTTAATTGAGGGGATTTTTGGCGATGATGAAGATGAGACCGGCAATATTGTTTTAGTAGGGACTAGCTCAAAGCCAATAGAGATAAATGGCACAGTGGTCGTAAGGGGGGATGTTGTAATAAAGGGCGTTATCAAGGGCCAGGGCGTTATCTATGCGGGAAGAAACATTTATGTGGCAGATGATATTCGTTACAAGAATGCGCCTTCCAGCCCGCGGCCCTCTGGAAATAATCCGAGCGCTGCAGATAACTGGGTAAATGCGCATAAGGACAATGACCTTGTTGGATTTGGAGCTGCAGAGAACATTATCATGGGAGACTACACAGGTCGAACAGGAGGCAGTTGGTATTCAAACTACTGGCTGTTTGGCATGGGCGATGAAGATGTGGGTCAGGACGGCATACCGGATACGAATGACCTCTATGAGGATGATGGGGTGTTTCAGAGCCAATATGAAGATTTAGATGGCGATGGCGTAAAGGATGGCAATTATAACTGGTCAGATATCAGGACACAAGTCCCGATATCTGAATTTACAAATTGCCCAAAGGATGTTAGAGATTTCAGAGATGTGGCTGACAATGCATTAAACCGCATGGATGGCATCTTCTATACAAACCATGCATTTGCAGGCAGGGCCGGATACGGAATGCAGATAAACGGATCTATAATATCGAAGGACGAGGCCATTGTATACAGGAATACCATTACTGTAAATTATGACGAGAGGATACATTCTCGCTATACCAGTGGCGAGGAGAGGTTTATAGACGTAGATCTACCTATTTCAAAGAGCGTAGATATTATTAGGTGGTGGTGATGCGGATAGCTATAATTTTTATACTGTGTGTATTATTATTTAACCCTGCGGCCTATGCCTTAAGATTTTCTGATACAGGTGACGAAGATATAGAGTCAGGCGAAGTCAATGAAGAAATAGAGAACATCAAAAAAGAAAAACAGAGATTGATAGAAGAGGCCATTCCGTTACGAGAAGAACGCGCCCAGAACCTGCGCCCTTTTGTATATCCTGGCGCGCCGTCCTCTGATATTGAGACAGCCTCTGATGCTGAATTTCCTCCCCGCAGAGTATCTGGTAAAGAAACTTATGCAGCGCAGCCTGCTGTAAGCCAGAAGGCCCAGGCTGAGGCCCCAGCCGTAAAACCCCGTCTCAATATCTTATTCCTTTTTCTCATCATAATGGGTTTTTTAGCAGCATATCATTTTATCAAGCCCAATTCTAAGTAATGCAATTTTTCTTGCATTTCAGGGGTATTATGATAAGATTTTAAAAAATGGCAAAGACAAAAAAGTTACGTAAAGAATCATCACACGCTGAACGCAGGCAATATATCAGGCTGGATGTTGTATTCCCTGTAGAATTCCAGTTCTTAGGCCCTGAGACAGGAGGGTCTATTAGTGATATAAAGCAAGGCTTTACAAGGGATATTGGCAAAGGAGGCGTGTGCTTAGAAGTCAATAATAGTGAAGAGGACTTTGAGGACACCCTAAAGGCAAAGAATGCCCGCATGGATTTACGAATCCATATCCCATTAAGTCATAGAGAGACAAAGGCCATAGCCAGTATTGCCTGGTATAAGAAGGTAAAGAGCGGATATCCCAATAAATATCTCATAGGGCTTTCATTTATTGATATTGATAAAAGGGAGAGTTCCAGGATTTATTTTCATGCCAGGCGCATGTCTTTGACCCCAAAGATTGTCTCTATCATCATCTTATTTTTAATAGCAGGCTTTGTGTTTTTCTACTCATCAGATTATAAATCAAGACTGGAGAATAAGAAATTAATCGCGCAGCTTGTCAACCTCTCAGGGAAAAAGTCCAGACTGGAAAAAGATATATTAGACTATGATGCAGAGTATAGAGAGATAGAAGAAGCGCTGTTATCTAAACAGGAAAAGATAGCGGCACACCAGACAGAGCTCGAAGGGCTCAGAGAGCTTAGCCTGGAGCTTGAGGAGAAGACTAAATTACTTGAGTATTCTGAACAGGACAGGTTAAAGACAGAGCAAGGCCTCGAAGAGGTCCTTTCTGAAAAAGACATGCTTGCAGGAAAGGTCTCGAGCCTCGCAGAGGAAGTTACATATCTTAAGCAGAGGATCTCACAGCTTTCAAAAAACAGGATTTCAGCAGAGGATAGCTTAAAAGAACTCCTGGCCTCTTTTGTAGAGGTAGAGGAGAAAGGTTTGTCGAGCATGTATAGCTGGGTAAAGAACCACCAGAATAATATTACTGGACTTGTGGTAAGTTACGAAGGGGATAAGGGTGTAGAAGACTGGGCCTTTACATATGACCAGTCTCTCGCATCTCAGTGTTTTATTCTAATGGGCGACAAAGACAATGCCAGGGCGGTCCTTGATTTTTATACACATAGGGCTGAAAAGGTATATGGCGGTTTTGTAAATGCCTATGATGCGCATACGGGCAGCGTGACAGAATATACTGTGCACGCAGGCCCTAATATATGGCTCGGTATCGCGATGATAAGATATGCTGAAAGATTTAAAGACGAGGAATACCTGCGCATTGCACAGGAGATAGGCGAATGGCTTATAAAGCTGCAAAGAGAAGATAAAGAGTTTGGCATAAGAGGCGGGCCGCAGTTCAGATGGTTTAGCACAGAGCATAATCTGGATGCATACGCATTTTTTAACATGCTTTACAAACTTACAGGGGAGCGAAAATATCTGGAGTCAAAGGACCTGGTCTTTAAGTGGATAGAGAAGAATACCTTTTTAAGGCGCGAAGGCAGGCTCAAGAGAGGTAAGGGCGATGCCACAATAGCAACAGATACATTTGCGTGGGCTATTGCAGCTGTAGGCCCGGAGCTCTTAAAGGATTCAGGTATGGACCCTGATCAGATCATAAATTTTGCAGAGGCCAATTGTATGGTGACTACTGATTATAAGAGGCCAGGAGGTGAGGCCTTAAAGGTGACAGGTTTTGATTTTGGAAAATATGAACATCTTCCAAGGGGCGGCATTGTCTCAACAGAGTGGACCGCGCAGATGGTAGTGACCTTAAAGATAATGGCCAGATATCATGAGGATAACAATGATTTTTTAAAGGCCGCTTATTATAAAAACAAGGCGGAGTTTTATCTATCAGAGTTACAGAAGATGATGATTGTCAGTCCATCTAAGATGGGACAGGGTGAAGGATGCCTGCCTTATGCAAGTCAGGATAATGTTGATACTGGCCATGGATGGAGGGCGCCTGATGGGTCAAGGACAGGTTCAGCCGCCGGTACGATATACACGATATTTGCCAAAGAGAACTATAATCCATTGAGGTCTGATTAATATGACTAGGAAAAAGGCCCGCATTGCTGCGCTTGTTGTCATTGGTATTTTTGCGCTCTTTGTCAGATTTTTTAATCAGGCGCCGAGTACTGCATTGTCTGTAAGGCGTGTTATCGATGGTGATACTGTAGAGCTTTCAAATGGTGAGACAGTGAGATATATTGGCATAGACACGCCTGAATTGAAACAAAAACACGGGGATGCATGGATTTATAATCCCAGGCCATATGCGGAAGAGGCAAGCGATTTTAACAGACGTCTTGTCGACGGTAGAGAGGTGCGGCTCGAGCTTGATGTGCAAAAAAGGGATAAGTATGGCCGGCTACTTGCCTATGTCTACAATGGAGATAAGATGATCAACCTTGAGATGGTTAAAGAGGGCTATGCAATGATATACACATATCCGCCTAATGTAAAATACGTAGATGAATTTTTAAATGCGCAGAAAAAGGCCAGGGAGATGGGTAAAGGGCTGTGGCGGGATATGGAGAGAAATGTTATTTCTGCAGATGATGCTGAAGACAATATTGGCTTGATCAGGATAATAGAGGCAGAGGTATTGAGCACTTTTCTTACAGAAAAGGTCTTGATATTGAATTGTAATAGCAGCTTTAAAGTGGTCATATTCAAGAATAATCTTACTAGTTTTCCTAAGGAGGCAACTCGCTCTCCTGATGCATATTTCAAAAACCAGACCATCAGGGTGTATGGCGCGATCAAGTCTTATAAGGGTTCCAGCCAGATAGTCCTTCACGACCCATCCCAGATAGAGTTGATCTGACCTCCGCCAAAAACCTCCGCCAAAAAACTTGACTATTTTCCATCCAGCCAGTATAATTCATTAAGAGGACAATATCGTGCATAAGAAACGAAAGAATTATCTTGTAAATAAAAAACTTCAATTGGGCATTTTTTTGAAGTGGAGCATTCTTCCAGTGATTTTAGTCCCTCTATTTCTATATTATTTTAGTTGGAATAGATATGTCCTTATCATTGGCATCGTCGCGCTGATATTGTTTTCCTGGCGCATGCTTATTTTATCGCATCGTCTCGCAGGGCCGATTTACAGGCTGGAAAAAGACCTTGCAGATATTGCAAAGGGCAATTTTTCAATAAGGATAAAATTTCGAAAAAAGGACGAGCTTAGGTCAATAGCAGATGGCATAAATAAGATCCTGGACGAAATGGAAAAAAGAGCAATTAAAGGGGGCGAGTAAAGATGACCAGAAAAAAGAGAAGGGCAAAGCAAAAGAAGAAGAGAAAAGGCAAGCGCCATGCGAGGAAATAAACCCCGAACCACTCACGGAGTTTATCCCGAGCAAGGTCGAGGGGTTCGGGTACGGGGCAAGAAAAGGATTGGCATACTGACAGGCGGCGGGGATTGCCCTGGTTTAAATGCCGCTATTAGGGCTGTTGCAAAGACAGCTCTTCTTAATTACGGCATGGAAGTCGTGGGGATACGGGATGGATACCTTGGCCTTATTGAGAATAGATTTATGCCGCTTTCTTACGAGGATGTCTCTGGTATATTGACCCATGGCGGCACATTTCTTGGGACCTCAAATAAGACAAATCCATTTAAATATCCTAGTTCTTCAGGTAAGCTTAGAGATGTTTCAAGCCTGGTATTGGAGAATGTGGAATTAATGGACCTGGATGGCCTTGTCTGCATAGGAGGCGATGGCACGCTGATAGTCGCGTATAAATTGTATAAGAAAGGCCTGAAGGTGGTAGGTATTCCTAAGACCATAGATAATGACCTCATGGCCACTGATGTGACAATTGGTTTTGATTCTGCTGTTATAACTGCTACTGAGGCCATTGACAAGCTGCATTCTACAGCTCAATCTCATCACAGGGTAATGGTTATAGAGCTCATGGGGAGATATGCTGGATGGCTTGCGCTTTATGCAGGGGTTGCAGGCGGAGGGGATATTATCATAATACCAGAGATCCCGTATGATATTAAGAAAGTCTGCAAGATAGTTACAGAGAGATATAAAAAAGGCAAGCGATTTAGCATTGTTGTTATAAGCGAGGGCGCAAGGCCAAAGGGCGGGAGCATGGTTGTGAAAAGAATAGTCAAGGATTCTGCTGAGCCAGTCCGCCTGGGAGGCATAGGCAATAAAATAGCAAACGATATAGAGAAGGCCACAGGCCTTGAATCAAGGGTAACAGTCTTGGGCCACCTTCAAAGAGGAGGGTCTCCTTCTCCATTTGACAGGGTGATTGCGACTCGCCTGGGTTCTTTTGCGTGCGAGCTCGTGGCAAAGCAAGGATTTGGCAAAATGGCTGCGGTCAAAGGCAGAGATGTTAAAGCAGTTGATTTAAAGGAAGCTGTTAAGCATATAAGACGGGTCAACCCAAAACACCCGATAATACAGTCAGCGCTCGCAGTAGGCACCTCGTTTGGGGTATGACCCTTGACTTTGTTATTTTATAGTGTATACTTTAAGTAGAACTGATTAACATTGAGTATTATTAATTAATGAGGAGGCGATGAAAATGGTAGCAAAAGTGATACCCGCAGTGGAAGCAAGAGTACACCTGGGAGAGATAATGAAGCGCTCGTTTAAAAAAGGAGAACGTTTCATAGTTGAAAAATCCGGGATTCCTATGATCGCTATA
>JAHILY010000048.1 GCA_018896815.1 Candidatus Omnitrophota bacterium
GAAAGACATATTGAACATGTCTTCAGAGAGCATGACATTGGACGAGATACTCGTAGCGCTTTCAATCAGCGCGCACACAGATTCTAATGCAAAAGAGGCATTGTCAATGCTAAAGGATCTAAGTGGCTGTGAGCTTCACAGTACGCACATACCCACGCCTGGCGACGAGGCAGGTTTGAGGAGGCTTGGGATTAACTTCACGACGGATGCAATCCCGTCGTCGAGTTTGTTTTTTAACTATTAGTCAAAGGAGTTACAATGAGCGGTATATTCGGAGTCGTATCACAGAAAGGCTGTTCTCAGGATTTATTATACGGGGTTGATTACCAGTCTCACCTCGGGACAGAGTTTGGCGGAATTGCCATACTAAGTGGAAAGAGGATCTATCGCTATATCCACGATATATCGCAGAGCCAGTTTAAGTCAAAGCTCTATGATGACTACAAAAAAGTTGATGGTAAATATGGCATAGGCGTCATAAGCGACTCAGATCCGCAGCCAATGTTCTTAAATACAAAGTTCGGCTCGTTCGCGATATGCATGACTGGGCTTATAGAGAACACAGTTCAGCTTATTAAGGAACTGCATGGCAGAGGCCATTCATTTGGCGAGACAGAAGAGGGTTCTTCTAATGCCATAGAGGTAGTGGCAAAGCTTATAAGCGAAGGCAATGATTTTGTCAATGGCATAGAGCATATGTTCAGCAAGATCATTGGCTCTGCCAGCGTGCTTTTACTTACAAAAGATGGCATCTATGCTGCCAGGGACAGGTTTGGGTATACACCGCTTGTTATAGGAAAAAGAGAACAAGATTTTGCAGTAGCTTCAGAAAGCGGAGCTTTTCCAAATACTGGTTTTGAGATACATAAGTTTCTTTTGCCTGGAGAGATTGTACTCGTAAATGATAAAGGTCTAAAACAAGTCAGTGGCGGCCGTGACACAAATCAGATCTGTTCATTTCTATGGATCTATACAGGCTTTCCAGCCTCGGCTTATGAAGGCATAAGTGTTGAGGCAGTTAGAGAAAAATGCGGCAGGGCATTGGCAAGGCGTGATAAAGATATAGAGGTAGATGTGGTATCAGGTGTCCCGGATTCAGGTACTGCGCACGCGATAGGATATGCAATGGAATCCAAAAAGCCATACAGGCGTCCGCTTGTTAAATATACACCTGGATATGGCAGGAGTTATACGCCGCCTATACAGGAAATAAGAGACCTCGTGGCAAAGATGAAACTTATACCCATAAAAGATATAATTAATGGGAACAGAATCATTGTTTGCGAGGATTCCATTGTAAGAGGCACCCAGCTTAAAAACTTTGCCGTACAAAAATTCTGGGATAATGGCGCAAAAGAGATCCATGTAAGGCCTGCCTGCCCGCCTTTAATGTTTCCGTGTAAATTCTGTTTGTCAACGCGCTCTATCCATGAACTAGCAGCGCGTAAGGCCATAAAGGACATTGAGGGAAAAGATATAGAGGATGTATCCGAATATGTAGATCACGCCACTCCAAAATATAAAAAGATGGTGGAATGGATTAAAAAAGACATTGATGTTACCACGCTTCGCTACCAGACCCTTGATGATATGATTAAAGCAATAGGCCTGCCCCGCGAAAAACTCTGTACCTATTGCTGGAACGGCGAATGCCTCGCCAAAGGCAATTTATTAGACCAATCCTCTGAGTTAGGACCTTCGGATTGACTCATTATGGCATATCTGATATTATATAGCCCCTATGAAAAACTCATATGATGTTATAGTTGTAGGTGCTGGGCACGCCGGGATAGAGGCATCTCTTGCTTCGAGCAGGATGGGGCGCAGGACACTACTTATCACTATGGATTTAAACAAGATAGGCTACATGTCATGCAATCCTGCTATAGGCGGTATTGGCAAAGGCCAGCTTGTAAAGGAGCTGGATGCGCTTGGCGGTGAGATGGCAAAGGTAACAGATGCAAGCGCCATACAATACCGCATGCTCAATAGGAGCAAAGGCCCTGCTGTCTGGTCTTCCAGGGCACAGGTGGATAGAGAATTATATATAAAATACATGAAAGATGCTATAGAGAAAGAGAGAAATCTGGACACATTAGAGGCGTGTGTGTCAGAAATAATTGTCAAAAATAACAAGGCATGCGGTGTTAGGCTTGAAGACGGAAACATTATTAAATCAAAGACTGTAATTCTTGCGCCTGGTACCTTTTTAAATGGAGTAATTCACATTGGGCTTGAGAATTTTTCAGGTGGAAGATTAAATGATCCAGCGTCTATAAACTTGTCAAAAAATTTAAGACAACTTGGTTTTAATGTCCGGCGCCTTAAGACAGGCACTACTGCAAGACTGGATTCAAGGACAATAGATTTTTCAAAGACGAAGAGGCAGGACGGAGATAATCCGCCAGTTCCATTTTCATTTTCTACAAAATCTATAAAAAGAAAACAGCTCCCTTGTTATATTACGTATACAAACAAAAAGACACACAATATCATTCGAAAAGGCCTTGATCGTTCGCCGCTTTATACTGGGAAAATTCAGTCAACTGGCGTTCGATATTGCCCTTCTATCGAGGACAAAATCGTAAGATTCAGCGAGAGAGACCGGCATCAGGTGTTCCTTGAGCCAGAAGGACTGAATACGCCTCAATATTATCCAAATGGCATTTCAACCAGCCTGCCGAAAGATGTACAGCTTAAGATGATAAGGAGCATAAAGGGATTAGAAAAGGCAGAGATCATGGTGCCTGGTTATGGCATTGAATATGATTTTGTAAATCCCACAGAGTTAAAACCTACGCTTGAGACAAAACTCATACAAAACCTGTTTCACGCAGGCCAGATCAATGGAACAACTGGCTATGAAGAGGCAGCAGCTCAGGGATTTATGGCAGGAGTCAATGCAGCGCTTAAATTAAAACAGAAAGAGCCGTTTATATTAGACCGTTCTCAAGCCTACATCGGCGTGCTCATAGATGATCTTGTAACAAGAGGCACAAATGAGCCATACAGGATGTTTACTTCTCGCGTGGAATATAGACTGCTTTTAAGAGAAGACAATGCTGATTTGCGGCTTACAGAGATGGGATACAGGTTAGGCATTGTAAAGAAAAAGGATTATGAAAAAGTAGTTAGTAAAAAGAGAAAGATTGCTCAGGAGATCGAGAGAATAAAGAAATTTAAAATCAAGCCCAGTAAAAGATTGAACTATAGACTGAGAAAATTCAATGTCCAGCCGGTAAATAATACAGTAAGTCTGGCAGATCTATTAAAACGGCCGCATGTGAGTTTTAATATGCTGAAAAAACTTGATGGTTATAAAAGCAAGATTACCGACGATGAAGCAAAACAGGTAGAGATCGAACTAAAATACAGAGGGTTTATAGACAGGCAGATGAGGGAGATCGAGAATTTTAAGAGTATTGAGAAAATAAAGATACCGGATGGGTTTAAATTCAAAGGCATTTCAGGGCTTTCCAAAGAGATCATTGAAAAGCTTAGTTTAGCCAGGCCTTTAAACCTTGGCCAGGCCTCAAGAATATCTGGCATAACTCCCGTTGCAATTTCTATCCTAATGGTCCGGCTTCGCTCTTTAAGATGTATTCAAAAAAGTAAAAGCTTCGCCGGACCTATCAGGCGAAGCTGAGCACGAAAGTTGCTCAGCGAAGCCTGATGGTGTATATTATAGAGTGGAGGTAACACATGCAAAAAGACACAGTCGTAGTATTAGATTTTGGGGCACAGTATAACCAGCTCATAGCACGCAGGGTAAGAGAGTGCAATATCTATTGCTTGCTCCTGCCTTATAATACCCCAGTCTCTAAAATAAAATCACTAAGACCCAAAGCCATTATCCTCACAGGCGGGCCATCCAGTGTCCTACAGAGGGGCGCTCCAAAGTGCAGCAAGGCTATTTTTGAACTTGGAGTGCCAGTTTTAGGTATTTGTTATGGCATGCAGCTCATGGGCTATCTACTCGGCGGGAAAGTAGGGAAAAGCAAAAGACGGGAATACGGACATGCAGAGCTTATTGAAGATAAAAAAGACATATTATATTCAGGCTGGAAAAGAAAAGAAAAGATATGGATGAGTCATGGCGATCAAGTCCTGAAACTTCCAAAAGGCTTTGTAAGATCAGGTCATACAAAAAATAGTAAGATTGCCAGCATGTTTCATCCTGAAAAAAAGATTTACGGTGTCCAGTTCCATCCTGAGGTAGTGCACACGCCAAAAGGCATGACGATTTTTAAGAATTTCCTATATAAAGCCGCTGGACTTAAACCAAACTGGACAATGAAGTCTTTTATTAAAGAGGCAATAAAAGATATTCGCGCTCAAGTTGGGAAAAAAGATGTGGTGTTGGGTTTAAGCGGAGGAGTAGATTCTTCTGTAACAGCAGTACTTTTACATAAGGCAATTGGCAAGAAACTTCACTGTATATTTGTAGATAATGGCCTATTGCGAAAAGATGAAAAGCAAAATGTCAAAAGGATCTTTAAAGGCCATTTTCATATAGACCTTCGTGTGGCGGAAGCAGAGTCGCGTTTTCTTAATAGGTTAAAAGGTGTAGCTGATCCAGAGAAAAAGCGGAAGATTATAGGACGAGAATTCATCAGGGTATTTGAAAAAGAAGCGAGAAAGATCGGTAAGATAAAATTCTTAGCCCAGGGAACGCTTTACCCAGATGTTATTGAAAGCGTGTCTGCAAAAGGAGGGCCTTCAGCTACAATAAAGACGCATCACAATGTAGGTGCTCTTCCTAAGAAAATGGACTTCAAACTCATAGAACCGTTAAAAGACCTTTTTAAAGACGAGGTCAGGAAATTAGGAAAAGAGCTTGGCCTTAGCGGCGAGATGGTATATAGACAACCTTTTCCAGGCCCTGGTCTTGCTGTGAGAATCATAGGAGATATTACGAAAGAGCGCCTGGATATGTTACGCGAGGCAGATGCTATAGTCCAGGAAGAGATGGAAAAATACGATGGCTATAGACATATCTGGCAGTCATTCGCAGTGCTTTTACCTGTCAAGACCGTTGGCGTGATGGGTGATAAGAGGACTTATGAAAACGTTTGCGCTCTTCGCATTGTCACTAGCCTTGATGCAATGACAGCAGACTGGGCAAAGATCCCCTATAATATCCTCGGAAAAATCTCCAACTGCATCATAAACGAAGTAAAAGGCATAAACCGCGTAGTCTACGATATTTCTTCCAAGCCACCATCGACGATAGAGTGGGAATGATATACCTAATACACCGCGTAGGTGCGCACCGCGCACCTACGCGGTGTATTAGGTTAATGGAGCAGTCTATCGATCAGATGCGCGGCACGGTCAGCAGCGCCGCAGGAGCCGAGTTTTTCGCGGACTTTTCTTAGGCTGGATTTGATGGTTTTCTGCTTTTCCCTGCTATTGAGTATAGCCAGGGCCTCGCTTGCTATATTAACTGGATTTACCTCAAACTGAATAAGCTCTGGCACGATTCTTTCTCCTGCTACTACATTTACAAGGCCTATGTCAGGTATTTTTATCAGGTTTTTTGCCAGGAACCATGTGATCGTAGATGTTTTGTAGATGATCACCATGGGCCTTTCCATGATAGCTGTCTCAAGCGTTGCGCTGCCGGATGAGACTATTACTAAGTCAGATATCTCCATGACTTCATAGGGCTTGTTTTCAATAGAATGGGGTTTTATTTTTGATTTAGAGATTATGTTATTGTATATGGATTTATCAAGTTCCCTCCGGCGTAAAAGTATAAATTCAGCATTTGGGATTTTTACTTTTATTTTCTCACAGGCCTTTAGCATTGCTGGAAGATGCCTCTGAACCTCTTTTTCTCTAGAGCCGGGTAAAAGCGCGATCTTTTTGGAGTTATGTTTAAGGTGTAGATTTTTTATTATCTCTTCTTTTTTCCAGTGAGATTTTACTATATCCAGAAAAGGATGGCCTACAAAGCTTGTCTTTACACCCGCCTTTTTGTATAGATCTTCTTCAAAACCAAAGATCACAATCATCTTATCCACGCATTTTTTAATCTCTTCGATCCTTTCTTTTCCCCATGCCCAGATCTGCGGACTTATGTAGTATATGACAGGGATATTTTTTTCTTTTACTCGCTTTGCAAGGCGCAGATTAAATCCAGGATAATCAACCAGGATTACTGCGTCAGGTTTTCTTGTATCAAGCAGGCTCACGAGCCTATCCATAAGTTTTTTGAATGTGCGGATATGTTTTAGGACCTCGACAAAGCCAACGACAGCAAGTTCTACTATATCATAGACAATATCTACGCCCTGTTCCTTCATGTTTTTTCCGCCTACGCCGAATATTTCTATATGGGGATTGACTTGTTTGATGGATTTTACAAGGTGCGCAGCATGCAGGTCGCCGGATGCCTCGCCTGCGATGATCATGAGTTTTTTATGTTTCATGGGTAAACCTGTTTCACCGCGTAGGTGCGCGGTGCGCACCTACGCGGTGTTTTTCAGTTTCCTAAGGATCTTATGCGCGACCTCTAAGGCATTGTATGCCTCGATGCCTGAGACAATGGGCCTTTTCTTATTTCTGACACATTCCACAAATGCCAGGAGTTCTTTTTCTAAAGGAGCTTCTTTTTTTATGTCGATTTCTTGAGACACGATCTTATTTTTTATCTTCCTCGATATCACTGCCTCCTGTGCCATGTAATCAATGGATATGTAGCAGTCTTTCTGGAATATCCTGATCTTACGCATAGAGTCACTTGTGACGCGGCTTGCAGTCAGATCACATACAGTGCCATTTTTAAATCTTATCCTTGCGTTTGCAATGTCTTCATGTTTAGTGAGAATCTTTACTCCAAGCGCCTGTATGTCTTTTATCTTTGATTTTGTAAGTCCCAGGACAATGTCAATATCGTGTATCATGAGGTCTAAAACAACGCCTACATCTTTTACCCTGGGCGCAAAAGGACCAAGCCTGTGCACCTCTATAAACCTGGGACTTTTGGAGAGCTTTTCTATTGCCTGGATTGCAGAATTAAAGCGCTCTACATGGCCGACCTGGATAATCAGACGTTTGTTTCTGGCAAGATTTATAAGTTCGTGCGCCTCTTTAAGGCTTTTCGTGATAGGCTTTTCTATCAGGACATGGATTTTATTGTTTAAGAAGAACTTTGCGACTTTATAATGAAGGTATGTGGGCGTGACAATGCTCACGGCGTCTATGTTTTTCCTGGAAAACTCCCTATAATCAATGCACCAGGGGCTTTTAAGGGACCTTCCTATTGAAGAGGCCTTGTCTTTATCTATATCGCAGACGCATGCAAGCTCGACATTGCCTGATTTTGAATATATAGAGGCATGACGAGATCCTAAGCTACCCAATCCCACCACTCCAATACGGGGTTTTTTCATATCTATAATCATAACAAAGGCATGGACAAATGTCAATGAGCGTGATAATATAAATGTCCAAAATGCGAGACTACGTACGTTTCCTAAAGTTCCTAAAACCGCACCGCTGGATAATGGTCATAGCAGTACTGTGCATGATTGGCTCATCCGGCATGGGAGGGGTGTCCCTGGGTATGATCATCCCGCTGGTTGATAATATCCTTACGGCAAAGGCGATCTCTATACCTGGCGTTGAAAATCCCCCTGAATTCCTTGTCAATCTTATAGATAAGGCAAACAATATCCCGCGGCTTTCTCTATTAAACTGGCTGGTACTTATAATAGCTTTTATATTCCTCCTAAAAGAGGTGTTTTTATTCTTGCAGACCTATTTTATGAGCAAACTTGGCCAGTCTGTACTAAGGGACACCAGGGCTGCCGTCTACCAGAAGCTCCTGGACCTATCCAGTGATTTTTATTCAAAGATGCAGACAGGAGAACTTGTCTCAAGGATTACCTTTGACGTAGGCACGATAGTAAATGCCATAACAGAGGGCCTTACTGATCTATTGCTTCAGCCAATACAGCTCTTGATATATCTGGGAATGGTCATTTGGATAAGGATGTATTTTTCAATCTCATGGTCGCTTACATTGGTCACCATAGTAGTGTTTCCGCTCGTTGCATATCCAGTAATACGGATAGGTAAAAATCTCAGAAAGATAAGCACGGCGACGCAAGAAAGCATGTCAGACATAAATTCTACACTTTTTGAAACCATATACGGCATTGGGATAATAAAATCATTCAATGCCGAAGGTTATCAGGTAAGTAAATTCAGAGGCCATAACAATAAATATTACAAGATGCTCTTAAAGTCAGTAAAGCGCATGGCTGCCATAAGCCCTCTTGGTGAATTCGTAGGCGTGTCATGTATGGCAGTTGTATTGTGGCTGGGCGGAAAAGAAGTAGTAAGCGGCGCGCTTTCAGCAGGAGCCTTTATAGCATTTTTAGCAGCGCTTATGTCTCTTATAAAACCATTCAAGAGGCTTTCAAGGCTCTATGGCATTAATCAACAGGCGCTCGCTGCCATAACAAGGGTCCTTGAGGTGCTCGACAAAGAGCCTAGCATAAAAAATAAGCCAGGCGCTATAGAGC
This sequence comes from Candidatus Omnitrophota bacterium, assembly GCA_018896815.1. Classification (GTDB taxonomy): domain Bacteria; phylum Omnitrophota; class Gorgyraeia; order Gorgyraeales; family Gorgyraeaceae; genus JAHILY01. The sequence continues at coordinate 8,535 of JAHILY010000048.1, forward strand.
TTTCAGGGTTTAGAGATTCAATAGAATTTAAGGGCGTGGGTTTTTCATATAGCCCTGAGACAGCAGTGTTAAAGGACATTAATATTCGTCTGTCAAAAGGCAAGATCCTGGCCATAGTGGGCTTAAGCGGCGCCGGGAAAAGCACGCTTGTCAATCTATTGCCGAGATTCTATGACTCTGAGAAGGGCAGGATTTTGATTGATGCCAATGATATAAAAGACCTTGAGGTCGCTTCTTTAAGGCAAAATATAGGCATAGTGACACAGGAGACTATACTTTTTAATGATTCGATTCGAAATAATATAGCCTTTGGTAAACCTGATGCAGGCATGGATGATATTATTAATGCGGCAAAGGCAGCAAATGCGCATGATTTTATAACAAAGATGCCAGATGGCTATGACACATTTATTGGGGACAGGGGCATGAGGTTATCTGGCGGTGAAAAGCAGCGCATTGCAATAGCAAGGGCGCTTTTTAAAGACCCGCCAATACTTATCCTGGATGAGGCCACGAGCCAGCTGGATACAGAGTCAGAACGCCTGGTGCAGGAGGCAATAGACAGGCTCATGACCAATAGGACTGTTCTTGTGATAGCCCATAGGCTCTCCACTGTGGAGCATGCTGATAAGATAGTGGTTCTTGATGCAGGCAGAATAGTAGAATCAGGCACGCATAGGGAGTTAATAGGTACAGCAGGCATTTATAAACGGCTCCATGAGCTGCAGTTTAAAGCCCACAGGTCGACGTAAAAAGGGCTTGCAAAACAAAGGCTTTGTGTTATAATATTTTTCTCATTTAAAACGGAGGTATGACAAGTGGATACAGAATTAATCAAGAAGCTTTTAGAGGCAGGGGCGCATTTTGGCCATAACCGCAGCCGTTGCAACCCCAAGATGAGAAAGTTTATCTTTGGGGAGAGGAGCAGGATCTATATCATTGACCTTGAAAAGACAGTGGAGTTTCTTAATAAGGCCAAGGAGTTTTTAAAAGGTGTCGCAGCCAAGGGCCAGGCAGTGCTTTTTGTAGGCACAAAGAAACAGGCACAAGATGTGATAACTGAAAATGCCCAGCGTTCAGGCATGTTTTTTGTAAAGGAAAGATGGCTTGGCGGAACGCTTACAAATTTTAAGACAATCAAAAACAGTATCAAGCGTCTTAAAGATATAGAGGCCATGCAAAAGGACGGGACGTTTGAGGCAATCAAAAAGAAGGAAAGAGCTATACTGACAAAAGAGATGGAAAAGCTGAAAAAAAATCTCCAGGGTATAGTCGAGATGAAAAAAATGCCAGGCGCGATGTTTATAGTGGACGCAAGAAAGGAAGATATAGCTGTAAAAGAGGCCATAAAGCTTTCGATTCCGATCGTGGCAATCATTGACACAAATGCTGACCCTGATTTGATTGATCATCCAATACCAGCCAATGACGATGCAATGAGGTCTATAAAGCTCATAACAGACTTTGTTACAGACGGCATCTTGGAGGGCAGTAAGCAGTTTGATCAGTCAGAGGTGGATAGAAAAGATAAAGAGGCAAAGGAAGAAACAGAAGATACGGAAGAGCTTGCTGAAAAATCAGAGCAGCTTGTCGAAGAGGTAAAAAAGGACACATTAAGGGAGAAGAAAGAAGAAAAAAGGACAAAGCCGGTAAGACGAAAGACTTATAAGACTGGCTCGAAATAATAGGAAGGCAAGGTAATGAAATGGCAGTGAGTACGGATCTGATAAGAGAGTTAAGAGAGAAGACCAATGCGCCCATGATGGACTGTAAGAAGGCGCTTGTAGAGGCAAACGGCGGCATAAAGACAGCTATAGAGATCTTGAAGAAGAGGGGCCAGATAGTGGCGCTTAAAAAGGCAGGCCGCACAGCAAAAGAAGGCATCATCGAGTCTTATATACATTCAAATAATAAAATCGGAGTGCTTCTCGAGGTAAATTGCGAGACAGATTTTGTAGGGCGCAATGAAGACTTCAGAAAATTTGTAAAGGATGTATGCATGCAGGTCGCAGCAAGCACACCTGCGTATGTTTCACGCGAAGAAGTGCCAAAGTCTACCACAGATAGGGAAAAAGAGATACTTAAAGAGCAGGTAAAGGGTAAGCCGGAAAAAGTCATGGAAAAGATAGTAAGTGGCAAGCTCGAGAAGTTTTATTCAGAGGTATGTCTTTTGGACCAGCCATTTATTAAGGACGACAAACTCACTATCAAGGACTGTTTGAATACGCTGATCGGAAAGATCGGCGAGAATATAGTGATTCGCAGATTTGTAAGGTTTCAGGTTGGCGAGGACATAGGATGAAAAAACCTATTTATAAAAGGGTCGTACTGAAGCTGACTGGTGAGGCGCTTCAGGGCAAAAAAGGCTATGGCATAGATGCATTGGTTACAGAGGCTATAGCAAAGGAGATCAAGGATACAAAGAAAGTCGGTGTCCAGATCGCCATTGTGATCGGCGGCGGCAATATCTATAGAGGCGCTCAGGCCTCTGGCCAGGGCGTGGATAGGATTATAGCTGATTACATGGGCATGCTTGCAACTGTGATAAATGGCCTGGCCTTGCAGGATGCTTTGGAGAAACAAGGCGTTATGACGCGGGTTCAGACAGCCATAGACATGCAGGAATTGGCAGAGCCTTACATCAGGCGCCGGGCAATGAGGCATTTGGAAAGAAACAGGGTGGTAATATTTGTTGCCGGGACAGGGAATCCATATTTTTCCACAGATACGGCTGCCAGCCTGCGGGCAATTGAAATAAATGCAGACGTGATCCTAAAGGCCACAAAGGTCGATGGCGTATACTCTAGCGATCCAATAAAACATAAATCTGCAAAAAAATTCAAGAGCTTGAAATACATCGAGGTCTTAAACAAAGGCCTTAAGGTCATGGATGCGACTGCAGTGAGTCTTTGTATGGACAACAAGCTCCCGATCGTAGTTTTTAACCTTACCAAAAAAGGAAATATTAAAAGAGTCATTTTGGGTGAGAAGATAGGGACCATAGTCAGCTAAAGGAGACACTTATGCTACCCCTCCAGAAACATCTTCACGACATAGAAGAAAAGATGAAGAAGTCTTTAGATGCAGCAGTCAGAGAATTTGCAGAGATCAGGACAGGCAGGGCAAATCCCGCGCTTGTCGAAGGCATAATGGTAGAATATTATGAGACAAATACCCCCCTTAAGCAACTTGCAGGCATATCTGTCCCAGAGCCGCGCCTTATAACGATTCAACCATGGGACCCTTCGAGCATGCAGGCTATTGAAAAGGCAATTTTAAAGTCTCAGTTAGGGATTACACCGAATAACGACGGTAAGATCATAAGGATAGCTATACCCTCGCTTACAAAAGAGAGATGCGAAGAGCTTACAAAGGTGCTGCATAAGATAGCAGAGCAGGGAAAGGTTAGCTTAAGGACAGTGCGAAGAGACGGCATAGATGGCCTAAAGAAGATGGAAGACTCAAAAGAGATTCCAGAGGATGCGCGTTTCAAAGGCCAGGA
>JAHILY010000049.1 GCA_018896815.1 Candidatus Omnitrophota bacterium
AGATCTGTATCTTTTTTTGTCTTAATATTGTTTATCTTTACGCCTTCTATTCTTTCCTTGCCTAATATCTCAATGACATTTGATTCCCACACAAATTCCATCTTCTTATTTGCCAATACCCTTTCCTGCAAGATCTTTGTCGCGCGCAAACGGTCACGACGGTGTATCAAGGTGACCTTTTTAGCAAACCTTGCTAAAAAGAGCGCTTCATCAATTGCAGTGTCCCCCCCGCCGATCACCACCACGTGCTTGTCTCTATAAAGCGCCCCGTCACACGTGGCGCAATATGACACACCCTTGCCTGTAAATTTATGCTCGCCAGGCACATCTAATTTTCTAGGACGCGCGCCTGTGGCAATTATTATAGACAATGTAGTATATGTCTTATCTTCGGCCTTGATCCGCCATCCATCCTTGAGCTGTTCTATCTTTTCTACATTTTTAACAATAAGCTCTGCGCCGAACTTTTCAGCCTGCTTCTTAAACTTCTCTACAAGCTCAAACCCATTTATTCCTTCAGGAAATCCAGGAAAATTTTCTATAGAGTCTGTAATAATAGCCTGGCCAGGCACTGAGTAGCTCTCTATGACCAGGGTCTTTAACCTTGCCCTTGAAGTATATATAGCTGCTGTAAGTCCAGCTGGCCCCCCACCTATAATAATCACATCATAATCCATATACTCTCCCTCTTTTGCCGAAAATCCTGCTTCCTATCCTCACAATATTAGCGCCTTCCTCTATAGCGACCTTGTACGAATTGCTCATACCCATGGAAAGATATTTCATCTCTACATTTGGAATACCTAGCGCCTTTATCTTCTCAAATACCTTCTGTGTCTCAACAAAATATGGCCTGGCATCCTCAGGATCGCCAAACATAGGCCCCATGGTCATAAGACCTGACATCTTAATGTTTTTCAATACTGACATTTCTTTTACAAACTGTTCAATGTCTTCTGGAATAACTCCAAACTTTTGGTCTTCTCGCCCGCTATTCACCTCTATTAATACAGGCATGACCTTATTTTCTCTTAAGCATGCCTTATCGATCTCCTGAGCCAGCCCTAAAGAATCAACTGTCTCTATTACATCAAAGATCTTTACTGCCTTTCTTACTTTGTTTTTCTGAAGATGGCCAATGAAATGCCACTTTGCCTTATTTCCGACCAGCTTATATGCAGATTCTGCTTCCTGCACATAGTTTTCGCCAATAATTTTTATGCCTGCCTCTATTGCCTCTAAAATTTCTTGCGGTGTCCTTGTCTTGGCTGCTGCTACAAGCTCTACGCCCTTTGGTAATTCACTGAGTATGCTCTTTACATTCTCCTTAACCACGCTTACCTCTGCGCAACAATGTATCTTCTTTGCTTATTGAATCGACTTTTTTCTTCTCAGTCTCATATACATAAAAAATATTCATATCCTCAAAGTATTTCTTTATCTTATCCAGTTCCTGTTTTGGCAATGGTTTAACAGCGCAAGGCCTTAAAGATGTGTTTATCTGGACTTCGTCTACTTTAATCTCTCTTGCTATTCGTGCCAAGTCTTCTGCGCAATCTTTATTTTCTTCAATAAACATAAACTGTAGCGCTAGCCTTCCTTTATATTCACTCTTAAAGCTTTTTATACTACCTAATACCTTATCAAATGTAATCCCAGGCATTGGTTTGTTTATCTTTTTAAATAATTCTTCTGAGCACGCATCCAATTTCGCCATTACAAAATCAGCCAGCAAAATGTCTTCCCGCACATCTTTTCTATCCATTAAAGACGCATTTGTTATTAAGGCTACCTTTTCTTTTCTGATTTTTTTTATCTCGCTTATCATCTCGCCAAGATTCTTAGCCAATGTTGGCTCGCCTCTGCCAGAAAAAGTAATATAATCTATTTTTAGATCTGGTAAAGACTTTATCTCTTCAATAACTGCTGCGGTTGGGACAAATATCTTTCTCTCACTGTTAAAGACATCGGTTTCCTTAAGCTGACAATACGCACAATTAAATGTGCAGATCTTATTTTTGCCAGAAATAGGGTCTATACCCAGAGAACTCCCCAGTCTCCACGATGATACTGGCCCGTATATATATTTATATCGGATTTCTGATTTTTTCATTTTTAAATTAGAGAATTATCTCTTTCAAAGGTCTCTTTGGGACGTGATGTATTCCATTTTTATCACGAAAATACTTAATATCTTCCTTTGCCTCTACCAAAACCACATTTTCTTTTGGTTTGCCCAGGGCGATTACAAGGAGCACATCATATTGCTGAGGGATATTTAGGTTTTTCCTAAGTAAATCCCTGTTTATAGAGCCCAATATACATCCGCCAAGGCCTTTTTCAACAGCGCCCAAAAGAATACTCTGGCTTGCAATACCAGCATCATATTCAAAGGATTTAGAAATATCCTTATCTCCGAGTATGACTACATAGGCAGATGGCCTTTCACCTTTTTCTGGGCCAGCCCAGTCTTTTAAATACCCAGCCCATGTTAGAGCCGGAAATATTAAATCATTCTTGGATGCATCAAAAGAAAGTACATATTTAAGAGGCTGCGAGTTTGCTGCGCTTGGAGAGAGTCGTGCCAAATCGACAAACTCTTTCAAAGTTGCTTCATCTACCTTATGCCTTTCGTCAAATCTCCTGTAGCTTCTCGAGCGTTTTATAATATTTTCTATAGTCATTTTAATATTTTCTCTTTTTTCTCTTCAGCGCTTTTTTCATCCTCTCGCGTGCCTGAATAGGAGTTCTTCCTTCTGTCAAGAAAATCGCCTTCGGCGATGACTTTTAAGCGATTTTCGCCGTCCCCCCTGCTTTGTTTTGTGAGCGAAGCGAAACAAAACAAGGGGGGACAATATAATTTCCTATGCACATGGCCAGCCTTCTTAGCCGCGTCTATGACAATATCAAGATAGGTCATATCCTTTTTTGGAGGATTAGTTCGCCTTTTTCTGAATCGATTTTGAAGATGAATTTTTCTAGAAACGACATACCTAAGAGGCCGTTCTGGCCAAAATTGTCTGAACCGAGCACAATGGCACGAACATTGGTCACGCGGACAGTGCCAAGCTTTATCTCTTTTATTACTACCTCTTTTCCATTTACCTGACGGCCATCTGCTACCTGGCACAAGACTGTCTTACAAGGACTATAGGTTAGGCCAAGCTCACTAGCTACTTCTTCTGAGATCTGAGTCTCTGAACAGCCTGTATCAAGCACAAGCTCTGCCCTTACCTTGCGATTCAAAAGCGTATTTGCTATGAGGCTGTTGCCTCTTTTATCAAGACTTATAATGTGTTTTCCCCGGGCCATGTAGACTACTGTCTTAACACCCTTGCCTGTCCACTTTGCTGTAGTCAGAGCTACCTTGCCTACGGTCTTGGCAGTAGCAAATGCCAGCCTTCCAGTAGTATCCAGGACTTTGCCAGTAGCCCTGATCGCAGTACACCCTGTCATTGAAACTATAAACACCGCACATATAAAAATGTATAAAGACTTATACACTCTACTCATAATTTGTAACCTCGTGTGTCAAAGTATACACCATAGGGTAAAAGAAGTCAAAGTACCTGAAAGGACGATTTTCAAAAGGAGAACTGCAACTGCATTGGCATTTTCTTTGGCTATAGTTGAAAAATTAGCAGGAAAGGAAACTGCGGAAAGGGTTGGGAAGGCAACACTGTTTAATTAAACCTTTTTTATACACCGCGTAGGTGGACCTCTGGTCCACCTACGCGGTGGAAGATGGGTGCACTTTGTCCTTCTCGTCGTAGATCTCGCCGAAGAGTTCTTCTAAGACATCCTCCATTGATACAATACCAATATTCTTGCCCTCTTTATTCTGCACAATAAAGAGATGCTGGTGATAGGCCTGAAATTTAGTCAAAAGGTCATCTGCCTTTTCATTTTCATTCACAAATATAGGCCTTGTCATAAAATCCTTTATCTTCGCCTCATAATTATCCTTTGCAATCTCTCTCAATAATATCCTCTGCTGGGCTATGCCAACTATCTTTGATACATCTTTATCGTATACTGCTATCCTACTATACTTTGAATTAAGTATAGAGTCTCTTATCTCTGTAAGGGTACCCTCGGCTGGTAATGCATAGATCTGATCTATGGGCTTCATGATGTGAGATGCCCTTACATCATTGAGCTTAAATACCTTATTGCAAAGTTTTTCCTCATCTACCTCTACAGTACCTGCATCGCGGCCCAACCTCAACATTGTCTTTATTTCTTCTTCAGTTACTTTGGGCGCTAGCGGGCCTTTTCTAAAGATGCCAGTCATAATTATCAATATTTGTATCATGGGCTTAAATAAAAACATGATAAATCTAAGTATCTTTGCGCTTGAAAGGGAAACCATTACTTTATAATGTTCTCCTATTGTCTTTGGGATCACCTCTGAGATAACTATTATTAAAAAAGTAATAACCGCTGATACCAGGCCAAGCCATTCATTGCCGAATAAACTTAAAGCCTGCCTGCCGACAAATATTGAACCTACTATATTGATTGAATTATTGAGGACTACAATAGTGGCTATGGCGCTATGTATATTCTCTTTTATAAGAAGCAGATCTTTTGCGCCCCTTCGTTTCTGGTCAAACAAAATCCTTGCCTTTACAAGCGGCAGGCTCAGTATAGCTGCCTCTGTCATTGAACAAAGGCCTGATGTCAGAAGCACTCCAATAACTAATATAATAAGGTTCAGCATCTCTTAGCCTTTATAATCTTTAAAATATCTACACCAAGCTTTTCAAACATATGATTTAATCTTAAAGTCGGCAGCCCCAATACATTAAAATACGAGCCTTTTATATCATCGAATATAAAAGAGCCGACCCCTTCTATTGTAAAACCCCCGGCCTTATCATAAGGCCCAAGCAATCCAAAATACTTTGGAAATGCGCCAGGGCAGATCTTTTTAACCCTCACTTCTGACTTTTCATAATCAATGATAAGTTTGCTTCTCTTTACATCTATAAGACATAGGCCTGTATATACAAAAACTGTCCTGCCTGACATTGCCTTGAGCATGTTCTTTGCATGCTCTTCATCCCGGGGCTTGCCAATTATAAACCTGCCCAGTTTTACAACTGTATCGGCGCCAATAACATACCCTGAATTAAACCTCTTCGCAACACTGGCTGCCTTAAGAAGGGCATTTACCATGGCAATGCGCTCTGGGAACTTCCCTTTTTTGATCTCTGTGACATTGCTTCTAACAACCCTGTGCCTTATGCCGCAGGATGAAAGTATTTTAGATCTTCTTTTAGAGGCAGATGCCAAAATGATCTTCATTATTTTAGAAAAATATATAGCCGAGGAGCTTATATATGAGTTTGGCTGCCGCAAAGTCTGGGCCAGCCATATCCTTTATAGGACAAAGCTCTGTTATATCAAACCCAACTATATTTTTGCTGGATATAATATTACGTATTGCCTTTAGGAAATCATGCCATCCCATGCCTCCTGGTTCAGGGGTACCTATAGCTGGCATGATCGATGGATCAAATACATCCAGGTCTATACTTATATATACATTCTTTGAGAGCTTCTTTTTTACAACCTCTGGCCAGCCTGGCATTCTCATAATATCCAGCATGCTTATTACTTTTATGTTATCATGTTTTAAAAAATCAAATTCTTCCTTACTTAAACTCCTTGTACCTACTTCAACAAGGGGCGCAATTTCTGATACCCGTCTTGCAACACATGCATGATTGTACTTAGAGCCTTTGTAAGTATTTCTCAAATCACAGTGCGCATCAAAATATAATACTGATAAATCCTTATAGTATTTTTTTGCTGCCTGTACTGCGCCTATTGTTATTGAATGCTCCCCGCCCAAAACAACCGGCAATTTTCCCTTCTTAAAAATATCTGAGACCTTATTCTTTACTAAATTAACCGCCTTTTCTGGCTTAAGGCTGGCTATCTTAAGAGAAGGCGCTGTGTTAATGCCTATTCTGTGAATTTCCCTGTTCAGCTCTTCATCAAAAAGCTCTAACTTGTCAGAGGCATCCAGTATCGTCCGCGGCCCTTTTTCTGTGCCCTTTCTATAGGTCACAGTCTTTCCATATGGAACAGGCAAAATCACTGCCTTTGCATTCTTGAACGAACCTAATTTATTATCCGAACCGCCAAATATTGTCATTCTACCTTGGTACACCGCGTAGGTGCGCACCGCGCACCTACGCGGTGAAATAGGTTTATGACTCTAACACATACTGAAATATCAGCGGCGCCACAATGCTCGCATCTGATTCTATTATAAACTTAGGCGTGTCTATGCCGAGCTTCTCCCAGGTAATCTTTTCATTAGGCACTGCCCCGCTGTAAGACCCGTAAGAAGTTGTGCAATCACTTATCTGACAGAAATACCCCCAGAGCTTACAGTCTATCCCCATATCCTGCCTGATCAAAGGCACAACGCATATAGGAAAATCTCCTGCAATACCGCCGCCTATCTGGAAAAACCCCACTGATCTATCTTTTGTATTTTCCAGATACCAATCAATAAGAAAAGACATTTCTTCAAGGCCGCTCTTTATAAAATCAAGATTCTTAAAATTACCTGCCTTATATTCTGCGACAACTCCATTTGCCAAAGTAGAATCTTCCCAGCCAGGCGTAAATATAGGCAAATTCTTTTCACATGCTGCTGCTACCCAGCTATCCCCTGGATCGATCTCATAAAACTCCTTTAATTCTCCACTGCGTATAACCTGATAAAAATATTCGTACGGAAAGAACCTGTTCCCTTGTTTTATGGCCTCATTCATCAAGGGGTGTAATTTTTGGGCTATCCTTCGTATTGCCTCTTCTTCAGGAATACATGTATCCGTTACCCTGTTAAGGTGCTGGTTTTTGAGCTCAAGTTCTTGTTCCGGGCTCAAGTCTCTATAATTTGGGATTCTTTTATAATGACTGTGTGCAACTAAATTAAATATATCCTCTTCCAGATTCGCAGCTGTACATGAAATGGCATGGATCTTATCTTTTCTTATCATCTCAGCCAGAGATATGCCTATCTCGCCTGTGCTCAGTGCGCCAGCCAGGGTAAGAAACATCTTATTGCCTTTTTTGGCAAAATCTACCCATGCTTGAGCTGCCTCAACTACTGCCTTTGCATTAAAATGCCTGAAATTCTTCTTTATGAAGTCTTTAATGCTCATGGTTAACTCAGTATAATACGATTCTAACCAGGTTAGCAAGGTAAATTTTTAAGAAATTCGTGAGGCTAATCTGGCAAATTCTAACCAGGTTAGAATTTGCAGCTAAAGAATAGTACTGTGCCTACATCGTACAATGGTCCATCGTATAGTTCTATTATACCCTTATCTCTTCCCCTGATAAAATCCCTTATCTTCCCCCCATCAGGGTGATATTTTAAGCTACCCACAAAAAACACAACCCTATTATTCACACCACTTGCGCCACCTATAAAACCTGTCTTATAACCAGGCAATTTCACATGACATGGCTTAACGAGCAGCCCTTTTCTTCCCCTATTTACCCATATATCCCTTATCTTCGAATCCGAGGTTATTATCGCTCTCTTATTTACTGGTATAATAGAACACTTTGCATAGCCCTGACTAATAGGAAGATGCCTCAATTTTAACTTTTTTATGTTCTTCTCTATCCTGCCTTTATAATGAATGATCGAGTTATCTACAGCACATGCATTGTAAATAATATCCTTTGGATATTTTCCTGATTTTATCTTTTCGCCTTTTATGCATCTATATCCATTTTGTCTCAGTAAATTCGCTATATCTTCCAATTGCGGCTCATAGATAACCTTGCCCCCATGCTTAAAAAGCATCATATCCACATGGCCCCTGACTGGCCTTGCAAGTCTTTTATGAAAAGGCACTTCGGCGATATAATAATTCAATCTTTTTAACTTTTCCTTTGCCTCTTTCGGCATCCGAGGATCTATGATCGCTATATCCCTTCTTATGCCCCTTATCATAACCTTTGGTACACCGCGTAGGTGGCCATTCTGGCCACCTACGCGGTGAAATAGGTTTACTGGCACCCCAAAATACCTCTCCAAAAATCCCTTCTCATCCCCCTTATGCCCTGACACAAAGCTAAACATATTCTTAGACACATGAACCTCTATCCGTGACCGATTCGCTACATACCTATCCTTAACTAAACCAATTATCTGGCCCTTCGTGGAGTTTTTTCTTCGTATAAAGGGGCCATCCTGAGCGGAGCGAAGGATCTCTATAGATCCTTCAGCCCGGAGTTTACCCTGAGCGTAGTCGAAGGGGGCTTCAGGATGGGGAGTCGGAAAACACCCCGACCCCCCAATTATCTTATTCCTCATCTGTCTTGAACGAACCATTTCTCCAAAGGCTGGATGATATGGCCCTGCAATCACTGTCTTCCTTGATGCTAAATCTCTGGATGGATGCAGGCCTATGCGTATGACCTTTACACCTACAGTTTCAAATATATCAGCGACTTTAGCTGCCTGGTGAATTGCTTCTTTTAACGAAAGAGGTTTATATCGCATTTTGGCCAGCTCAGTGCCCTTTATAACAAGCGTAGGATAGATCCTAACAGTCTCCGGCTTTAATTTAATGAGTTCCTTAGCAGTCTTTATAGACTTTTCAAGCGTATCTCCTGGCAAGCCCAGCATTACCTGAACGCCTAATTTAAGACCTGCCTTTTTAATACATCTAGCTGCAGCCTTAATTACACTAACACTGGTTTCCCTTTTTATCTTTTTTAAAACAGTTTTATCAAGCGACTGTATGCCTAATTCAACCAGCCTGCCGCCTTTTTTCTCAAACACCTTCATTGCCTTTAAAGTAACTGCCTCTGGATGTGTGGACATGCGAAGGGTATAAGGATAAGCAGCGTCAAGATACTCTTTTTGAAGGCTCTCGGGCAAAAACGTAAATGTGCCGCCAAAAAAAGCAACTTCTACATCTTCGTCTTTAGAGATAGTTTTAAGATTACGTCTGATTATAGACTTAACTTCTTTAACAGTAGGCATCTTCACAGCACCAGATATCCTATGCTGGTCACAATACACACACTTATACGGACACCCAGCGTGGGGAATAAAGACAGGTATGATTTTCATTGCGGTTATTTCTTCTTGTGGAATAAAAGTGTAACCAAGAACACTATGGTGAACATGGAAAGATTGGCTATGGCAAAGGACTTCCAGACTATAAAATCACTCTTTAAGGCAGAGGGTAGCATTCCTAAAAAACACGTCCATATGCCTACAGCCCAGTATATACTTATGTCATTTGAGGAACGGCGTTTTATTATTCTCATAATAAGCGGAATATTCCAAAGTGGCATAACTAATGAAGCTACTAATGCGATTTTGTCTATCATTGTTAACCTGTCCCACCGCGTAGGTGCGCGGTGCGCACCTACGCGGTGTAAAGATTATGCTTTGCCTGCGCTTCCGAGCACGTGTTCATTCTTGTGCTTGTACATCTTTATGAGCTCTGTTCTTGCAGGACCCAGGTATTTGCGCGGGTCAAATTCCT
>JAHILY010000050.1 GCA_018896815.1 Candidatus Omnitrophota bacterium
ACTCTCTTCTATGCGGGCAAATCCTTCAATGGATGAGCCGTCAAAACCCATGCCGTCTCCCATGGCCTTTTCAAGCTCTCTTCTTGTAATGGCAATCCCTTTCTGGAACCCCAATACATCAGTAAACCAGAGCTTGATAAACTTAATATTGTGCTTCTTCACTAATTTCAGGACATCTTTTTTGGTTTTTGCTTTCATAATTATTCTCCTTGAGTCGACATGCTTGGTTATCGGTTATCGTAAATCGATAAACGAAAATCGATAACCGATCCACTAACATCTAATTCTTAAGTTTTATTATACTCCGCGGTAACAGTGGTTTTTATGCCTCCGCGGATGTTAAACTCGACTTTAATCTGTACCCACCTCGGCTTACAGGATACTACAAAATCATCAAGGACCTTATTTATTACGTGTTCATGGAATATGCCTACATCCCTGTAAGAAATCATATATAGCTTAAATGACTTGAGCTCTATGCACCACTTATCTGGTTTATACTGGATAGTGATATTTGCAAAGTCAGGAAGGCCTGTCTTGGGACAGACACATGTAAATTCAGGATTCTCCAGGATGACGATATAGTCTCTATCTACATACTCATTGCGCCAGACCTCTATCTTAGGCGTCTTTAGCTTGCGGATATTCTTTTGTAGGTCTTGGTATGATGTTTTCGTCATGTGAATTTCCGCGTTAGTTCCGCAATGCCTGGTCAACCGCGTAGGTTGCCAATTCTGGCAACCTACGCGGTTGACCAGGTTATTTCCTCATATCATGCATCATGATAATTGCTTCAGCCACTTCTTTCATCGGCTTTCGGCGGTCCATGCTGTATTTCTGTATCTTTCTAAAGGCATCCTCTTCTGTAAGGCCTTCTTCGCGCATCAAAATACCCTTGGCCCTCTCTGTGGCTTTGCGCGTCTCTAACTCTTCCTGTATAACCCTTGTCTTTACCATGAGCTCTGTATTTTCTATTGCAATGGCTGCCTGATTAGCAACACTTGTCAGGACATTGATCTCTGTCTTTGAAAATTTGTGCGGTTTTGAGGTATAGCAATTCAAGGCACCGATTGCCCGATTCCTTACTGCCAGAGGCACGCACAATAAAGACACAAGGCCTTCTTTTTCAGCTATGTCCTTGTATTTGTATCCTGATTCCTTCAATACATCTGAGATAACAATAGGCTTATTCTCATTCACGGCCTTCCAGGCGATGCCCTGTCCTTTTTTTAATGGCTCCTTCTTAATATATTCCTCGCTTATGCTCTGGGTGGCGCGTATGACGAGATTCTGCTTTTTATCGTCGAGGAGCATCAATGTGCAGATGCGGGAATTCATTACCTCTGCGGTGACTGTCACTATGAGCTTTAAAATATCTTCTAGATAGAGGTCGCTGGATATGGCCTTGGAGATCTTTGAAAGCGCGTCAATTGTGTCTTTGGTTTTGGGCTGTTTTTTCTTGGCGTTCATATAGCTACGATTGCCACCTTTAATACATCAGCTAATTGTATCGTTTCTTCCTTGTCTATAATCAGTGTCTTTTTTGCCTCGATGGCTATACATGCTGCTTTCAACTGATTCAATAATTTTATTGTTTCCGGGCCAATGATAGGAACATCGAATCTCATGTCCTGGTTTGGCTTTGATACTTTTACAACAACGATTCCCTCTTTGCCATACTTCGCGCCCCTTTTAATTGCCTCGTCTGTCCCTTCTATTGACTCGATCGCAAGCACCACTTTATCCTTCACAACCACGGTCTGTCCTATATCAAGACCGGCAATGGACTTTGCAATCTCCTTACCAAATTCAATATCGCCTAAGATTTTTTCATCAAGGGGCTTTTTTGTCAAAACACCCTTTTCAGGCAATAGCTCCGACAAAAACATAGTAGAATCGAGCAGTTTCACACCAGCCGCTTCAAGCCTCTTTGCCACTGCGCCTATAAGTGAATCTGTTTTTTTGTCTTTTACAGTATCCAGAAGCTTTTGCATCAAAGGGTCTATTTTGATGCTCTTATCAAAAAGGGCCTTGTGCTTCACCTGGCCAGCCATTACAGCAGTGGTCAATTTTTCCTTGAGTAAGACCTGAAATAATTTTTGCAATTCACCAACACCCAGCCAGTATATCTTATCGACGTATCTCTCTAATTCTTTCTCTGTCTCTTCGTTTATAGCTATTGCAACTATGTCTACAGCCTTTTTCTTTGCCTCCTGCGCAAAAAGTATTGGGAATTTGCCATTGCCTGCTATTAACGCTATCCTATTCCCCACCTCTACATACACCTCTCTCCGATGCCTTGACAAAATCCAGCAGGTATTCTACTTCTGCGCAAGATTCAACTGCCTCTCTTGTATTGTCTAGCGCATTCCTGACAGAAAGGCCAGAATAAAATAAAATCTTAAATGCCTTGTTCAATAAAGATATTGCTTCTTTTGTTATGCCGGCACGTTTAAGCCCAATAAGATTCAGGCCATATACCTTCGCAGGATGGCCATCACACATAGAAAAAGGCGGTATGTCTTTTACTATCTTGGAGCAGCCTCCGATTATAGAGAGCTTACCTATGCGTACAAACTGGTGTATTGCTGCGAGGCCTCCTATTATAACCTTGTCCTCTAAGCTAACATGGCCTGCGAGTGTGCCGGTATTTGCAATGACACAGCTATTTCCTATTTTACAATCATGCGCAACATGCGAATATGCCATGAGCAGATTCCCGTCACCCACTGAAGTAACGCCTCCTTCATCTGTGCCAGGATTCATCGTAACATATTCCCTGATAATATTATTATTGCCTATCTTTAAAAAGCTTTTCTCACCTTTATATTTAAGGTCTTGTGGCGCAGTCCCGACGCAGACTCCCGTAAATATGCGGCAGCCCTCGCCAATAGTAGTGTAGCCATCTACTACTGCATGAGCTCCTATTTCTGTGGATTTGCCGATCTCCACATTGGGCCCTATAATAGCATAAGGGCCGACTTTTACATCGTCGGCCAACCTTGCCTTTTTATCTACAATCGCTGTTGGGTGTATGCTCATATTACGCGTCTACTAAAGCAAACATCAGATCTGCTTCACTTACAACCTGTCCATTTACAAGCGCCTTTGTATGGACCTGGCCTATCTTTGATTTTAACTTTATGATCTCTACCTCGAGCCTTAACTGGTCGCCTGGCACCACTGCCTTTCTAAACTTTGCCCTGTCAAGGCTCATAAAATACGCAAGCTTCCCAACGTTCTCTCTCTTGTTCAGCATTAAGACACCTGCTACCTGTGCCAGCGCCTCTATAATCAAGACGCCTGGCATAACAGGCCTGCCAGGAAAATGTCCTGTAAAAAACTCCTCGTTCATCGTGACGTTTTTAATGCCAACAGCCCTTTTGTCAGGCACCAATTCTATAATCTTATCTACCAGCAAAAACGGATATCTGTGAGGAAGGATCTTTTGTATGTCACTGGCATCCAGGACTCCTCCGCCAGTCTCAATATACACGGCCTTTATGCTGCCGGCCTGGATTTTTTCCCTCTGGACGCTTATTTTGTCAACCAGCCGTATGTTCAATGGATGGCCGCTCCTAACAGCTATGATGTGGCCTTTTATGCCATAACCCAATAGATACAGATCTCCGAGCAGATCCAGTATCTTGTGCCTGGTAAACTCGTCCTCAAATCTCAGATCATTATCTATCACGCCTTTTTTGCCAAGCACAATGGTATTCTCATAATTTGCGCCCTTGCCAAGGCCCTTTTTCCTTAAATCATCTGCCTCCATCTCAAGACAAAACGTCCTTGAGGAGCCTATCTCTTTTTCAAACATGCCTTCATCAAGCACAAGAGAGAGATATTGTGACTTTAATAGAGGGTGCTCATAATTTAGTGTATAAGAGATCCTGAACTGGTTATCAGGCAAGACCATTATCATGGCGCCATCCTGTTCAACCCATATAGGAGACTTTACCTGATAAACCTTTTTTGGGACGGCCTGCTTCTCAATGCCTGCTGTCTTTAATACATCTATAAAGCCCATTGCGCTCCCATCCAGGCCAGGCAGTTCTGACTTGTCAATCTCTGTAATGATATTGTCTATGCCAAGGGCCCAGAGCGCTGCCATGAGATGCTCTATTGTATGAATCTCTATGGAATCAGTGCCTACTGATGTGCGCCTGGGACTCTTGTCCTGATCCAGGACACTAAAGATATCCGCCTTTATCATCGGAGAATCTTTTACATCCACCCTGATAAAATTTATCCCTGTATTTGCCGGGGCTGGTTTAAACTTCAGGTTCACCTTTGCCCCTGTATGGAGGCCAACGCCACTGAGTTCGATTGGTTTTTTTATTGTCTTCTGTTCCATGGTTTTCCCTCTATTTTATTTTGCTTTGTTGGATTTTAAGCGCTCGACCTCTTCCTCTAACGCCTTTATCCTTTTATATAAATCAGGCAGGTTTTGGACGCATGCATTGATCCTCTTTGCTATGCTATGAGGCTTTGCAGGAAAGCCAGAAACGCAGGCATTTGGCGGGATTGATTTTGTTACGCCGGCCCTGGCAGCAATTATCACATTGTCGCCTATAGAAACATGCCCTATGATTCCTGCTTGACCTGCCAGCGTAACGTTCTTACCCATCGTAGTGCTCCCTGATATTCCGCTCTGCGCAACTATTATAGAATGTTCTCCCACTTCCACATTATGCGCGATCTGGACAAGATTATCGATCTTGGTCCCCTGCTTTATCAGTGTCTTGTCAAAACGCGCCCTGTCTATTGTCACATTCGCGCCTATCTCTACATCATCCTCGATAATAACACTTCCTATCTGAGGTATCCTGTGATGAACTCCTTTAACAGTAGAAAAGCCAAAGCCATCGCTCCCTATAACAGTACCGCCGTGAATGGTTACCCTGTTTCCTATGCTTACCCTCTCTCTGATTATTACATAAGGGTACACCATGCAGTCTTTGCCTATCTTTGTATGGTGGCCAACATAGACCCCTGCGCATAAAATTGTGTTGTCCTTTATCTCAACATTGTCCTCTATAACAGCGTATGCCTGTATGGCAACGTTTCTGCCGATCTTTACCTTTTCGCCTATCACAGCAGTCGGATGGATCCCTTTTGGTTTCTTTGCCTCATTCGGCGCCATCAAGGACACCATCTTTGCAAATGCAATGGATGGGTTCTCTGTGCGGATAATAGGCTTTGGCGCCTCCTTTACATCCTTTGATGTGATTATGGCGGAGGCCCTTGTCTGATTCATCAGGGAAAGATATCTGGAATTGGCGACAAAGGTAAGGTCTCCCTCTTTTGCCTCTTTTATGCCGCATACCCCTGTCACAACAGTATCCCCGTTGCCTACGATTTCTCCGCCGACTATAGCTACTATCTCTTTCAATGTCCTCTTCATCTTATCCAGTCCTCTATTTTCTATAACTATCATTCAAGATTCCAATAATGTCATCTGTTATATTCAGGGCCTCATTCCCATATAAGAGCACCCTGTCATTTAATATAATCGAAAAACCGTGCTGCTCCCCGTATTCCCTGATCACGACATTCATCTCCTTCAGGATGTCCCTGACCATATCATCTCTCTCTTTTGTAAGCTCTGTCTTTGCCTCTTGATCAAACCCCTGAAGCGATTTGATCTTTGCCTCTATGTCAGCCTCCTTTGTCTCCTTGGCCCTTGTATTCATAAGCTCGAGCTCATCCCTCATCTTCCTTATCTCTTTAACAAGCTTTTCTCTCTGGCCCTGCTTTACATCTCCTTTATTCTCTAGCTCTTTGTCAAAATCCTTGGTCTTCTCGTATTCATCAAACGCCCGCGATAGATCGACAAAGCCTACCTTCTCGCCCTGGGTGAATCCGATCCCGGTAAACAAAAATATTCCCAGTAAACTAAGTATTGATATCTTTCGCATCAGAACCCCCTGCTCATACTAAAATGAAATCTCCCTACATCTTCCTGATATGTCTCTGCATTTACAGGAAAACCATAATCAAGTTTCACAGGACCTATGGGTGTATTTATCCTCACGCCCACACCAGCTCCTGCCTTTATACCGCCAGTGGCAGTCCCGCTCTTAGGTTTACTGTCAGGGCTGGACCATACATTCCCTGCGTCTACAAATATAGCGCCCTTTAGGTTTTCTATGATCTTAAATGTAAGCTCTGCATTGCCAATCGCCATTGTGCCGCCGCCAACCGCATCGCCTGACTGGTCTTTTGGCCCTACATCGCGCTCTTTATATCCACGAATAGTATATGTCCCGCCTGCAAAAAATCTTTCATAGATCGGGACATTGTCTGAATCGCCAAATGAGGTCACGACACCGCTCCTTAATTTTAACTCCAGCACAAAAGGCCCTATTGTAGAATAGTGACTCGCAGAATTTACAAACTTTGCAAAGTCCTTATCTCCACCTATGATGCCGCCTGCGCCTTCAAGAGATCCTGCTATAACCATGCCTGTCTTTGGATTAAACCTGTTATCACGGGTGTCTCTTGCAAGCTGTAAGAACAATGTGCTGATAGTATTGTTGCCTGCCTCATCCTTTAATGCCTGAGACGCGTTAACAGATAGGTCAGAGATATTTACTGTCTCTAGTCTATACACAAGATCGCCCCTTACATACTCAGTAAACTCCTTGGCAAATCTTATGGCTCCCCCTTGTCTTTCTTCGTCGTATGCGTATCCTGTAGATCCACTCCTGTTTCTCTCGCTCGCATATAAATCAAAGCCAAAAGAAAGCGGATAGTCAAATATCCACGGCTCTGTCCAGCTCAAAAGATAATTCTTGCGCACGCTGCCAATCTCTGCCCTTAGCTTAAGGTCCTGGCCATCCCCTGTAAATGTAGGAAAGTTAAAAAGGTCAAAATTACGCTGCTCTATTTCAACAAAACCTATGAGCTTATCAATGGAAGAAAATCCTCCGCCAAAACTTAACTCTCCTGTCTTGGACTCTTTTACCTCTACTACCATGTCTTTTTTGTCAGCGGTCTTTGTGTCTTCCACGTCAAATGTTATGTCCTCAAAGAAACCAAGATTATAAAGCCGTTCCTTGCTCCTCCGAAGTTTCGCGCCGTCATATCTGTCGCCAGGGAATAATCTTATTTCCCTTCTTATAACAATGTCCTTTGTCTTTGTGTTGCCTTTTATATTTACCTTATTGACATAGCAGACCTCGCCCTCTACCACATTGTACGTAATGTCCACCCTGTCTGTCTGAAGATTCAAGAGTGTGTCAGGCCTTACCTTGGCTGTTATGTAGCCCTTGTCAAAATAATGTTCCTGGATGCTTGTTACTTCTTTATGCACTGCATTCTCAGTAAATGTATGGCCGGGCCGCATCTTTAAGAGGGATTTTAGTTCTTCTTCTGAAAAGACAGTGTTGCCGGCAAGCTGTATATCGCCTGCTATATATTTTTTTCCCTCTTCGATCCTTATGACCAGCTCTATCCACCTCTTTCTTTTTTTCTCCTGCGAGGCCACTTCGTATTCTGCCTCTATATCAAGAAAACCCTCATTCCTGTAAAAATTCTTGATGCGCTCCATGTCATCGTCCGCGACATCTTTTTTATAAACTCCTGAGCGGAAAAACCCGTTCGTCCTGCTCTTTATGATCTTAACGAGCCGCTTGTCACTAAATGCGGCATTGCCTATGATCTTTATCTTTCTTACAACGGCCTTTTGCCCCTCATCCACAATAAACACTGCTTGAGCCCCGTCCCCAGCTGCATTCACATCTACCTTGTATGAAACATTTACCCATGGGAATCCTGCCCTTTTATAAAAATCTTCCAGGTCCTTTGTGTCCTTGTTGAGCGCGCGCTCGTCTGCAAATTCATTCAGCTTTGACTTTATCACGGGGAGCAGCTTATTATCCCTGTATGATCTGTTACCTGAAAATTTAATCGTAGTCAATGGCGGTTTTTCTGTGACGATGAATACCACTCCCACGCCATCCTGGACGTCTTCAATGCTCACGCTGACATCGCTGAAATAACCCATTAGATAAAGTCTCTTGACATCCTCATTGACTACCTTTTCCAGGACCACTTCTCCCCTTTTTGTCTTTAGTTTTGACAAGATCTTGGCGGAAGAAACAGTCTTGTTGTTCCTTATATCGACATATTTTATGATTTTCTTGGAAGATTCTTCCTGAGCAAACCCTTTGAGAGAGAAAGCATTCCCTATGAAAAATGAAATGACAAATAATAGAATAAATGCTCGAGTTATCTTGGCAATATACATTATATTATTACGAATATAGCACATAGAGCGATGTGTGTCAATGTTATCCGCGCAACCTCCACAGCTGCGCAGGTTGCGCGATTGTGTTATTCGATTACCTCTTCACCAACCAGCGCGAGGCTTTCAAATCTGACATATTCTCGTATAAATGTCAGCTTCACCGTGCCTACAGGGCCATTTCTCTGCTTGGCAATGATCATCTCTGCTATGCCCCTGTTTTCCTCTGTAGGATTATAATATTCCTCTCTCAATAAAAGACCTACCAGGTCAGCATCCTGCTCTATTGCGCCAGATTCTCTTAAGTCTGAAAGCTGAGGCCTGTGGTCCTGCCGCGTCTCTACTGCCCTTGAGAGCTGGCTGACTGCAATAAGCGGCACGCTTAGCTCCCTTGCGAGCGCCTTAAGAGAACGGGATATCTCTGATATCTCTTGTTGTCTATTTTCCGCGCCTGGCAATCCCTGCATGAGCTGGAGATAATCCACAATGATCAATTGTATATCATGCTGCGACTTTATTCTCCTCGCCTTTGCCCTTAATTCCAGGACAGACAACCCTGCTGTATCATCTATAAAGATCGGCGCCTCTGAAAGTTTTCCTGCTGCATTTGTAAGACGCGGCCAGTCTGCCTGAGACAAGAACCCTGTCCTTACATTATGCGCATTCACACGCGCGTGAGAACAAAGCATCCTCTGGACAAGCTGCTCCTTTGACATCTCAAGACTAAAGATCACAAGTGGTGTCTTCTGGTTTACGCCGACATGCTCGGCCAGCGCTGCTACAAACGCGCTCTTTCCCATTGACGGCCTTCCAGCAAATATGATCAGATCTGATGGGTGCAGGCCTGCTGTCAGGCTGTCAAAGTCATTAAACCCAGTGGCAATGCCTGTGACATGCGCCTTTTTCTGATAGAGCATATCAATGGTCTCAATGCTGTTCTTTATGAGCTCTTTGATCGGCGCAAAATTAGAATCTGTTTTTCTAGATGAGATCTCGAATATATTGCGCTCTGCCCTATCGAGTATCTTAGCAACATCTCCATGCGAATCATAGCTCTCCGAGATTATATTTGTAGCAGTCGAGATAAGATTACGAAGAATACCTTTTTCTCTGACAATCTGCGCATAATGCTTTATATTCGCGGCTGTAGGGACAACAGTGGTAAGGCCTGTTACATAGGTCGAGCCTCCGACCTTATCCAGGTCATTTGTCTTTTTTAACCCTTCCATGAGCGTGACTATATCAACGGCCTTGCCCTGACTGTACAGCGTTAAGATACCGTCAAATATCTTGCGGTTTGCCTCATTGTAAAAATACTGGCTATCGAGAAACTCTATGGCATCAGCAATGGCATGTTCTTCTATGAGCATGGAGCCCAATACTGACATCTCTGCCTCTAGATTCTGTGGCGGCATTTTTTCGAGATACGTGTCTACTCTGTCCATGACAAATCTCCAATTTTAACTCAAAAGTAAAAACTAAAAACTCAAAACCACAATTAAAAATTTAAAACTCTTTAATTTTAACTTGTACTTTTTCCTTTTTACTTTTGCCTTTTTACTTTTTAACGACCCAGACCTTCACATCACCAGAAACCTCTGGGTGAAGTTTTACGCTCACGTGATATACGCCCAGCTTTTTAATGGGCTCTTCCAGGATGAATTTTCTCTTGTCTATTGAAAACCCCTCTTCCTCAAACGAGTTCGCAATATCCTGTGCTGTGATGCTCCCGAAAAGCCTGTCATCATCTCCTGCCTCGACAGCAAGGGTGCATGAAACGAGCGAAAGCTTGTCTCTAAGCTCTTCTGCCAGTTTCTTCTCCTTTACAATGGCAGCCTCTTTCTTGCGCTTGATCTCTTCGATGATGTTCAGGTTAGACTCTGTCGCAGGCCTTGCCAGATTTTTCGGAAACAAAAAATTCCTGGCATAGCCATCCTTTACATGAACCATTTCGCCCATTGAGCCGAGTTTCTTCACGTCCTCTATCAATATCACCTTCATAGATTCTCCTTATTTAACACAAATGACCACAAATCAAAAGCCGACCCTTCGACGAGCTCAGGGTTCTTAGTCCCGAGCGAAGTCGAGGGACGAATTACCACGAATTATTCGTGGTAATTAGATAAAAATTCGTGGCAATTTGTGTTTTCATTCCCCTGCAAATGGTAACAGCGCGATCTGGCGTGCCCTCTTTATAGCAGCGGCCGTATGGCGCTGGTGCTTTGCGCAATTTCCTGTCATGCGGCTGGGCAATATCTTGCCTTTCTCAGTGATAAACCTCCTGAGTTTTGCAGCATCCTTATAATCTATTGCCTTTACCTTGTCTTCGCAAAATTTGCAAGTCTTTTTCCTGAAGAATTTCTTTTTTGCGCCCTTCTTTTTCTTGTCTTTGTCTCTCTTCTGGAATTTCTTCCTATCTCCGAATACCACCTTGTCTACCCTCCTTTTCAAGAAAATCGCTTCGCGATAACTTTTAAGCGATTTTCGCCGTCCCCCCTGCTTTCTTGCGAAAGCAAGAAGGGGGGATGTCCTCACTAGAACGGTGCTTCCTCTTCCTTGTTTAAACTACCTTGATCAACGCTCCCTACAAAATCAGTCTTTGGGCTCTCTTCTTCAGGCTTCAGCTCAGATTCACCTGCGCCGCCAGAAAATTCTCCCTTTGCTGCCACAGGGACCCCTTCTGCATCCGTGCTGGGCCGTGACCCGCCTAAAAACTGGACCCAACTTGCGATAACTTCCAATGTGCTTCTTTTTTGACCATCCTGTTCCCATGAACGATACCGTAAGCGTCCCTCTATAAAAACAGGTCTGCCTTTACTCAGATATTGACTGCAGTTCTCTGCCTGCTTTCCAAACACTACGATTTGGACAAAACAGACATCATCTTTTTTCTCTCCCTGCTGTGTAACAAATCTTCTATTTACTGCGAGGCCAAACGTAGCCACAGGCGCGCCACTCGGGACATAACGCAGCTCTGGATCCCTTGTAAGGTTTCCCATCAAGAATACTTTGTTTAAATTAGCCATCTCTTCCTCCCCTTGCTTACGCCTTGGTTATCATTACTCTTAATATTGACTCGTTAAGACTAAAGGCGCGCTTTATCTTGGCAATACCATCAGAGCCGATTTGAAAATTTATCAGATAAAAAAAGCCCTCTTTATACTTCTTTACCGGATAGGCTATTCTTTGCTTGCCCCATTCCTTTACAGAATCCTGAGAGCCTTTGTGTTTCGAGAATATCCCCTGGACCTGACCCAGCGCCTTATCAAGATCTTCTTTAGTAAGATCAGGCTTCAAAAGAAACAACCCTTCGTAACTATTCATTTCAACCTCCGTTAAATTTGTTCATTGCCCTGCCAATGCTTTCCTTGAGCCAGCATTCACAAGCATGAGAGGAGCGGTTCAAGATCTTAGGCAGGGCCTTTTGCTCCTTCTTTGTGAATCTATCAAGTACATAGCGAGAACAATCCTTTATTTGAGGCCTACCCATTATTCCTATCCTCATCCTCGGAAAATCGCCTGTTCCCAGGCAATCAATTACTGAGCGCATACCTTTATGACCTGCGTCAGAACCCTTTGGCCTGATCCTTATGGTCCCAAAGGGAAGCGCGACATCATCTACAACTAAAAGTATGTTACTAATCTCTATCTTGAGCCAGTTTACAATCGAACAAACAGAATGGCCTGAGAGATTCATAAATGTCTGTGGCATGAGAAGCGTGATCTTTTCTTTTCCCGCAACACCCTCTCCTGTCATTCCCTTAAATCGTCTGTTTTTTCTAAATTTTATGCTGTATTCTTCAGCCAGCTGCTCTACGGCCATGAAACCCATATTATGCCGCGTAAGTTTGTATTCTTTGCCAGGGTTGCCAAGACCGACGATGAGTTTCATATAACATCCTGTTATCGGTCTTCGGTTCTCGGTTATCGAGTGACGAGTGACGGCGAAAACCGAGAACCGATAACCGAAGCGTTATTTCTTCTCCTCTTTGGCTGGTTTCTCGGCAGCCCCTTCTTCAGCGTCTTCTCCTGGCTCTTCTTTCTTCTCTCTTATAACCTCTGGCTCCGTCAGTTCTCCTTCAGGAGGTGCAGCCAGGATCTCTTCGACCTCTTTCTTATGCTCAACAGTAAACACCACTGCCTCTGGGTCACCTAGGAGCTTGATCCCTTCTGGCGCCTGTATATCCTTAATATTTATAGAGTCTCCTATCTTTAAACTAGAGATATCAACCTCGATCTTCTCAGGTATATTAGTAGGAAGACATTCTATCTCTGCCTCCCACAATACATGCTGCAACACCCCGTCTTCCTGCTTTACGCCTATTGATTCTCCCTTTCCTGCTATAGGCACCTTTACCTTAAGGGTTTCAGTCAAAGAGATCTCCTGAAAATCCACATGCAAGAGATGGTCCTTTACAGGGTCTTTCTGGATCTCCTTTATAATAACGGTCCGCTCTTTTTTCTTCTTTGCGTCTTCTATATTGAGCTTGATAATGACATTCTCTCCTGCCTCTGTGTTAAGCGCCTTTGCCAGGTTCTTTTTATCAATCCTCAGGCTAAGGGTATCTTCTCCTTTTTTATACACACAGGCAGGGACAAAGCCCTCTTCCCTTAATTTTTTATTAATCTCTTTTCCTTTTCCTTCTCTTATATTTACGCTTAGATCTATGAAGTCCATTGTTAATCTTCCTCCTTAATCAAATAAACAGCTTACGCTTTCCTCGTTGTGTATCCTCTTTATCGCCTCTGCTAAAAGAGGGGCTATTGATAACACCTTTATCTTTTTATGCCTCTTGCCGTCTTCTACTGGTATGGTGTTTGTTACAAAAAGTTTTTTAATCGCTGATGAGGCTATTCTCTTTAGTGCAGGACCAGACAAAACAGGGTGCGTAATAGCTGCATACACATCTTTTGCGCCTTGCCTTTTTAAGGCAGATGCTGCCTCTACCAGAGAACCTGCGGTTGCCGCAATGTCATCTACGATGATAGCGTTTTTGCCTTCTACCTCTCCCAGGATATTCATTACCTCTGTGTCTTCCCCTGAAATCCTTCTTTTATCTATGACTGCCATTGGCGAATGCAGTCTCTTTGCATATGCCCTTACCATCTTTATGCCGCCTACATCAGGAGAGACCACGACAAGATTTTTTACCTTTAAAGAGGCAAAATGATCCACAAATGTCGTGACTGCAAAGAGATGATCAAGTGGTATGTCAAAAAATCCCTGGATCTGCCCTGCGTGCAGGTCAATCGTCAATATCCTGTCGGCGCCTGAATTCGTCAATAGATTTGCTACTAGCTTGGCTGTTATTGGCACGCGCGGCTGGTCCTTACGGTCCTGCCTGGCATATCCAAAATATGGCAGGACTGCTGTGATCCTCTCTGCAGATGCGCGGCGCGCTGCGTCTATCAATATCAAAAGCTCCATTAGATTCTTATTTGGGGGCGTGCATGTAGACTGCACAATAAATACATCCTTGCCCCGTATGTTCTCTTCTATCTTTACTTGGATCTCTCCTTCGCTAAATGTGGTGACCAACGCCTTGCCAAGAGGCATCTTAAGATACTTGACTATCTCTTTTGATAGAGAAACATTTGAGTTACCTGTGAATATTGCCGCGGTTTTATTCATGGCTGCCTCACTTTTTTTTCTTTAATATCCTCGCAGGCACACCTACAACAGTCTTGCCTGCTGGTACATTGTGATTTTTGGTAACGACACTGCCTGCGCCAGTCACAGCACCCTTCCCTATCTTAACAGGAGCTACAAGAATCGTGCCTGTGCCTATAAACGCATCGTCTTCTATAATAGTAATATTTTTATGCTTTCCGTCGTAATTCGCTACAATAGCGCCTGCGCCTATATTGACACGCTTGCCTATCTTTGTATCGCCTATATAGCACTGATGCCTGATTTTTGTATGGCTGCCGATGCGAGAGCGGACTATCTCAACAAAGTTCCCTATGCTGACATCGCTGTCCAGACAGGTCCCTCTGCGCAGCCTTGCAAAAGGCCCTACGCTACAACCAGGCCCTATTTTAACACCATTCTCAATAAAAGTATAGGGGTATATAACACTGTCTTTTTTTATGTCCACGCCTGGCTCTATATAAGTATTGGCAGGGTCAATAACACTGACGCCTTTTTGCATCACTTCATCTATGATCCTGGATCTTAACACCCTCTCTGCATTGATCAAATCATGCCTGGTATTTACCCCCAGGAATTCATCCGGGTCATCTGTGGAAATAGAATCCATGACCTTGCCAGAACGCGCCATTATCTCTATTGCATCAGTTAAATAAAATTCCTTTTTCTTATTGTTCGGCCTTATCTTTGAAAGCGCTTCAAAAAGCGTATCCTTATTAAAACAATATACGCCTACATTGATCTCCTCTATGACCTTTTCATAGATCGAGGAGTCTATTTCTTCGACTATTTTTGTTATTTTGTCATTGTCGTTACGCACTATCCTGCCATAGCCAGTAGGGTTCTTCAGGTGCGATGTCAGGAGCGTGCAGCTGGAGCTCGTGGCTGAGTGGCGTTCGATCAGCCTCTTTAATGTCTCTGGCCTTAAAAGGCAGACATCACCGTAAGATATCAAAACTGAATCTATTCTCTTGTCTTTTAAAAGCATCTTTTTTGCCTTTAACACTGCATCCCCGGTACCCAAGAGGTGTTCCTGCTTAACGCACTCTACATGCTTCAGGCCCTTTTCTACCAGATCTGCCCTGTGTCCTACTATGGCTACGATCTTCTCTATGCCTATGGACTGCATTGTATCTATAAGAAGCTGTATCATTGGCTTGCCACAGACAGTATGCAAGACCTTTGGGAGAGATGACTTCATCCTTGTGCCTTCCCCTGCAGCAAGTATTACGGCAGCGACATTATTCATATATGAACTCCTTAACTTTACATTCTTGCAATCTTCAAGTGTAAAGTTAGCGTGTCCGTCTTCGCTCTTCGATATAACCACCGAGTCTTCATGATGAGCTTCGCCGGACTATTGAATCAGGCGAAGTTGAGCACGTTAAGTGCTCAACGAAGACTGAGGCGCTTCTGTCCGTCTTCGCTCTTCGATATAACCACCGAGTCTTCATGATGAGCTTCGCCGGACTATTGAATCAGGCGAAGTTGAGCACGTTAAGTGCTCAACGAAGACTGATGGCTGGGACGTGTGGATTCGAACCACAATAACGAGATCCAAATTCTCGCGTCCTACCATTGGACGACGTCCCAAAATACACAGATTATCACAGATCACGTCTTAAAATTCAAGCTTTACAGATTAGCACAGATAAAAACATCTGTGAAAATCTGTATCTTTTCATCTGTGCACATCTGTGTTAAAAATTTTGTTCTCTTGGTTTTGCCTTTTCTATTTCGTATGCCTCGAGCACCTTTTTCTGTATTATTTCTCTGCACTCTACGCTTATTGGATGCGCGATATCCTTATGTTCTGACTGACGGGCATCGTGCTGTGCCTCTGGCGTACTTACTATGCCGTCTCTGAAAGGAAGTCTTTCCCCGCACTCGTTACAGAATTTACTCCTTACCTCGTTTTTATGCCTGCATTTAGGGCACGAGTCCTTCATCTTACGAGAGGGCATTGCTACAAAAAGCCCGGACTTCCCCTCTATAACCTTTATATTCCTCACCACAAATGCATTGTCAATGGTTATAGTGGCATAGGCCTTGAGCTTATTGTTCATTCCTTCTTTCAGAAATATCCTGACCTCAGTGATCTCCATAGATGCCTCCTTTATACTTCGTTGCCACAAAGACCTGCATACCCTTTAAGTGCGATATACTTTTCGCTATCTCCATCGCCTCCCCCTTATTGTTCAGTATAGAGAAGAGTGTTGGTCCACTTCCAGATAAAAAACCAGGCCCTGAACCTGTGTCTTTAAGTAAGTCCCTTATTTTTTCTACAACTCTTTCTTCTTTCCCTAAGACCTTTTCGAAAATATTATAACAACTCTTTCTCACTAAGCCTATGTCCCGGTCTTTTAATGCAGAAATAAGCCTTTCGATGCCAGGGCCTTTTGTCTTCTGACCATCACTATCTATGTTTTTATACATCTGGGCTGTCGAGAGAGATTCCTTTGGTTTTATCAGTATATGAGCGAGATCTATATCGGCATCTATCTTTTCCAGATTATCGCCTGTGCCTGTGCCAAGCGCAAAGCTGTGATCCATCATGAAAAACGGGACGTCCTTGCCTATCTGGCTTGCCATTGAAAAAAGCCTCTCTTGTGTAATGCCTAACTCAAAGACCTTGTTTATGGCTCGCATTGCAGATGCTGCATTGCTTGAACCGCCGCCCAGGCCTGCTGATACAGGGATCTTTTTTCTAATAACTATTTCCAGGCCGAGGTTTGCGCCTGATTCCCTAAGTAATGCCTGAATAGCCTTATAGACAATATTGTCTTTTCCGGAAGGACAGAGATTAGAAGGCTCGACAGTTACATCAATGCCTCCATCTTTCTCTCTTATGACAATCTCATCCTTTAGATCAATCTTTTCAAAGAGCGTTTCTATGTTGTGGTAACCATCGGGTCTTTTGCCTACAACATCCAGATATAGATTCAGTTTCGCTGGCGCATAGACTGTGAATTTGCGCATAATAGCTTTCAGCTGTCGGCTTTCAGCTGTCAGCTGCTGAAGGCTGAAGGCTTCTTAATGTTTTCTCTTTATAACTTTCTCTGCCGCTTTGACAATATCTTCTGGTGTCAGTCCAAATATTTTAAAGAGCTCATCAGGATCGCCAGATTCTCCAAATCTATCTTTTACGCCTACAAATTCGATTGGCACTGGAAGGTTTTGCGCAAGGACTTCGCCCACAGCGCTGCCCATGCCGCCCATTACAGTGTGTTCCTCAGCTGTTACGACTGCGCCTGTGTTTTTTGCTGCGTTTATAATTATCTCTGAATCAATGGGTTTTACTGTATGCAGATTTATTAAACCAGCATCAATGCCTTTTTGTTTTAAAATATCGCAGGCCAGGATGGCATGGTATACCATGATCCCGCACGCTATTATTGTGACGTCTTTCCCTTGTTTTAATGTACTTGCCTTCCCTATTTCAAAGACATCTTTTTCTTTTGTAATAACAGGGACCTTGTTTCTTCCAAGCCTGAGATAGACAGGCCCTTTGAGAGATGCGCTTTTTATTGTTGCCTTTTTTGCCTCTATTGCATCGCACGGCACAATTACTGTCATATTGGGCAAGATCCTCATAAGCGCGATTTCCTCAACTGCCTGATGCGTAGGCCCGTCAGGCCCTACTGATATGCCTCCGTGTGTGCCAACTATCTTTACATTTGCCTCCATGTATGCGACTGAGACCCTTACCTGGTCCCATGCCCTCCCAGCTGCAAACACGCCGAACGTGCACGCAAACGCAGTCTTCCCTGAAAGCGCAAGGCCAGCTGCAGTAGAGATCATGTCCTGCTCGCTCACGCCCATTGAGACAAACCTCTCAGGAAACTTTTTCTTAAACCATCCTGCTCTCGTAGAATCAGTAAGGTCTGCTGACAGAACTACTATGTCTTTTCTCTTCTCGCCCAGCTCTACAAGGGCTTCGCCAAATCCATCTCTCGTGGGTTTTTTGTCCATCGCCTCTCCAAGTTTAACCACCCCCACCACGGGGGTGACCCACCTCCGTGGTGGGGGTAGTAGATAATTACAGATCTAATTCTTTTAATGCCTTTCCTAGCTCCTCTTTGCTCGGCGCCACGCCGTGGTATTTATTCTGGTTTTCAAAAATTGAAACACCCTTGCCTTTTACAGTGTGGGCCAGGATAATTGTCGGCCTGAGTTTTATTATCTCTGCCTTGTCATAGGCATCCATGACCTCTTTAATACTGTGGCCATCTATTTCAATGACCTCCCAGCCAAATGCGCGCCACTTCTCAGCCAATGGCTCAAGGCCCTTTACCTCTTCGGTCCTTCCGTCTATCTGAAATTTGTTGTAGTCAATAATAGCACATATGTTATCCAGCTTATAGTGCGCGCCCGTAAGCGCGGCCTCCCAGATCTGGCCTTCGTCAAGCTCGCCATCTCCCATGAGGCAGTAAACCTTTTTCTGTTCCTTGTCCATCCTTGCTGCCAG
Organism: Candidatus Omnitrophota bacterium; assembly: GCA_018896815.1. Lineage (GTDB taxonomy): Bacteria > Omnitrophota > Gorgyraeia > Gorgyraeales > Gorgyraeaceae > JAHILY01. The sequence goes on from JAHILY010000050.1 coordinate 18,370, forward strand.
GGCAAATCCATTTGCAAGCGAAAGACCCTGTCCCAGAGAGCCGCTCGATACCTCGATACCTGGAAGGCCTTTCTGCGGATGGCCCTGAAGCCTTGTGCCTGCCTTTCTCAGTGTGCACAGCTCCTCTTTTTTGAAAAAATTCATGTGCGCAAGCACTGCGTACAGCGCAGGACAGCCATGCCCCTTGGAAAGCACAAATATGTCGCGTGTATTACACAATGGCTTTTCAGGGTCGCATCTGAATTTGTAAAAATAAAGCCCTACTAAAATCTCCACCATTGATAAAGAGCCGCCAGTGTGCCCTGAACCAGCACATGTAAGCATTTTTAGTATCTCGATACGAATCTCCCTGGCTATCTTCTCTAAGGTTTTAATTTCTGGTCTTCTGGCCACGCTATACTCCTTGCTATTTGGTAATTCATTTGACATTTGGAATTTGACATTTGTCATTTATCCCTAAACTTTCTAATTTCCCCCTTACCTCTTCATTCTCCTTGATCTCCAATGACTTTTCCCATGCCTCTTTTGCCCTGAGAGGCATGCCTGTCTTGCAATACGCGTCTCCCAGATGGTCATACACCACTGCGTCTTCGCCGATCAGTTCCTGCGCCCTCTCAAGTTCTAACCGGGCCTTTTCAAACATGCCTTTTTTATAATAGATCCAGCCAAGGCTGTCTACATAAGCGCCATTATTAGGACTGATGTTAAGGGCCTTTGTTATAAGCTCCTGTGCCTCATCAAGGTTTTGTCCCTGTTCTGCATACACATAGCCAAGATAATTCAGGGCCTCTGGGTCATTTGGATTTAATTCAATAGAGCGCTTTAATTCTAAGATTGCCTCTTTTGTCTTTTCCAGATCTTCAAGCATCGCGCCTAAATAAAAATGCGCCTTTGCATCAAACGGGTCTACCTCAATGGCCTTTCTGTATTCTTCGACCGCAAGGAGCTTGTCTCCTTTTTCACTGTAACAAAAACCAAGCGCCATGTGCACATCATCACCCCTTTTTTCTAATGCAAGCGCCTCATTAAGGGTCTCTATTGCCTCGCCTATCCTTGAATTTGCCACATAGATGTAAGAAAGCTCAATAAAGGCCTGGACATCTTCTGGGTCAAACTTCAGCAAAAGTTCATATTGATATATTGCGCCCTCGATATCATCCTGCTGAAAATAGAGCTGCCCCAGCTGGCGATATAGCTTTGTGTTCACAGGGTCGAGCTGGATCGCGCTTTTGTAATGCTCGATGGCATTGTCTAACTCGCCATCCATTTCAAAGAGCACTGCGAGCGCCAGGTGCGCCTCAAGATAATCTGGTTTTAATCCTACTGCTCTTTGTAGCTGGGTTATTGCGTCATCAAGCCTTGCTGCACGAGCGTACACCATGCCCAGGTTAAAATGCATAAGGGGATTGTCATCCTTTTCCTCTAAAAGCTTTTCATATATCTCTATCGCCCTGTCTATGTCCTGGCCAAGTATGTAAAGATCCGCGAGCGAGGTCAGTGTCGCAAGATCCTTTGGCTCGCTTTTTAAGATCTCTTCGTATTGTTTGGCCGCCTCGTCATATTTTTTCTGCGAGGTGTAGATGATGGCCAGGAAAAACCTTGCCCTGGCATTTTCTTTGTCAAGCTCAATGGCCTTTTCAAGACTCTCTATGCCTTCATCAAGCTTGCCCAATTTCACATAGTCTGCGCCAAGCCTGTAATAAACCTGGGCTGCCAGAGGATCAAGCCTGGCTGCCTTAGAGTATTCGCTGATGGCATCCTCTGTGTTTCCCTCATTGTCATATATTAGGCCCATAGAATAATGGGCATAGGCCTTTGGTGATATAAGAGGTGGGTTAGATCTTCTCTCAGCTATCTTCAGGATCTCTCTGGACGGACTTTGTACAGCGCTTCTCTTAGGTCCTGAACTAGTTACACAACCACAGATCTCCAATGACAACAACCCTATTGCTGCTATTATCAATAATTTTCTTAAGTTCATTATCACTGCTGCCTAAAATCGCAGTTACTTGAGGAGTCGGGGAGTTTTCCCCGACTCCTCATCCCGAGTGAAACCCGTCCGCCTAGGTGGACGGGGTGAGTGAGGGATCTCAGAGATCCTTCGGCCTTGCGGCCTCAGGATGACCCCTTTATAATCAGGAAAAACGTCCTGAGGGGTCAGTTACTTCTTCTTGTGGCGATCTCTTCTGCGTCTCTTTTTGCGCTTATGAGTAGAAATCTTTCTCCTCTTGCGCTTCCTTCCGCACGGCATCTTGACTCCTCCTTGCTAGCAACGTTCGGTTATCGTTGTTCGGTTATCGGTTATCGATTGACAACGAAAACCGAAACGCTATTGTATCACCTTATTCAATGGGTACTCGATTATTCCCTGCGCACCCTGCTCTTTTAATTTCGGTATAATATTACGGACTACTTTTTCATCTACTATTGTCTCTATCGCGCACCAGCCCTTTTGCGAAAGGCTTGAGACAGTAGGTTTTTTCATTGCAGGAAGGGCTGTGATTACTTTCTTAAGATTCTTCTTCTGCACGTTCATCTTAAGCCCGACCTTTTCCTCTGCAGCGATCGCGCCTTTTAAAAGAAGCGCGATTGATTCCATCTTCTGTCTCTTCCATTTATTTTTCCACGAGTCTTTGTTCGCGACGATAATAGTCGTAGATTCGCATATTGTATCTACGATTCTGAGATTATTTGCCCTGAGACTCGAACCTGTCTCAGTAAGCTCTACTATTGCATCTACTAAACCTGCGCCTACCTTTGCCTCTGTTGCGCCCCAGGAAAATTCTATATCGACATTCACCTTTTTCTTCTTAAAATATTCTCTTGTGGCATTTACAAGCTCTGTTGCTATTCTTTTTCCATTTAGGTCCTCTGGCTTTTTGATCTTTGAGTCATTCGGCACTGCCAGGACCCATCGAACAGGACGAAGACCTTGTTTGCCATATATAAGTTCGCACACCTTTGTGACGCTGCGGCCGTTCTCTATGGTCCAGTCTTCTCCTGTGATGCCACAGTCAAGCGCTCCGTCAGCGACGTATCTGGCCATCTCCTGCGCCCTGAGTAAAAACGGCGCGATTTCTTCATCATCTATGGCAGGGAAATAGCTTCTCAAGGATATAGATATATTAAATCCTGCCTTCTTAAACATCCGGACTGTTGCTTCTTGTAAACTCCCCTTAGGAAGTCCAAATTTTAACTTCATTTCTGACCACCTTTTTATTCTTCCTCGAATAGCGCTTTTTGCTCTTTTTTACACGAGTTTTGGGATTAATCTGCCACTTCTTGCGTATCTTTACTCGCTTCGCCTTCTTCGGCATGGCGTGATTATTATACAAATAAGCTAAGGGTTTGTAAAGAGGAAAGTTCAGGAAATGTAACTAACATGTCAAGATATCCGCAGATAATAGTGAGCTTGTCTAACCATAAGCTATCGGAGGCGGGCTTTTTTCTCCTGCTCGCGGAGTTTCTTCTTGATGATCTTGAGCAAAAGATAGGCCCGGACTTTACTCAATCTAACAAATTTGTGTTTTTTCTTGTTTTTTTGCATAGGTGTAATGAAAGTATATCCTAAGATTCGAATTTTTCAAGGGGGGTGCTTTAGAATTTATCGCTGGTGACCAAATAGTGACTATAACGCGCCGGCATTGCGCGCTTATTAACCCATTCAAAGATAGCGCGAATTCCAACAACCATAGGACGCTTAGGATAATAGAATTCATCCCGCTGATAATGATCCATTATGGTCTTATCTCTGTGAATTTTCAAGATCCTGCTCGTTATCGCTATCAAGTCCAAGCGCCATGAGGTATCCTTTTGCTCTTTCAGCCAGCTCATAGCGGGAAACGATGTTCCAAAACGCGGCGTTGTGATTCGGCTCTATAAGGTGAGTCATCTCGGTAAGCGGCTGTTCTTTATTCAATTCTTCTTTTAATTTTCTTCGCTCAAACCTTACTTTAAAATTTTCTATAATCTTTTCAAGGCGCTCGCATGGCATTGCCGCAGGCGCGTTAACTATCAAGTCCCCGTTAATCAGCTGCGCGCTGACCGTGCGCGAACGCCTATTGCTGTAGTTAATCTTCACGTCCATTTTATACCCTTAATAGCCCTTATTTTTAGTCATTACCACGTTTCTCCCAGAGGGCCCCACGGCCGTTGCCATCGCTAAAGGGATGAATACACAGGAAGTCAAAAACAAATGCCGGAATGAGAATAAGAGGGCTAGTCTGACGTTTATCCATAAGGCGGTTAAAACGAATGCAAAGCTCTTTCATATAAGCGGGCGTCTTACTGGCCGAGACTGGCACAAATCTCGTAATCCAGCGTCCATCAGAAAGACGCTCCTCAATGGTATTATCCCGTTTTTTCCACTGACCAGCCGGGACGTCCGTGCGTGAATAAATCTGCCTGTGCAGACCTAAAATCGTTTTTTCATCAATAGGAAATGATTCGGGCTTCGCGTGAATCTTTGACAACGCCTCACGATAACCGAGAATTTCCGCTTCCGAGCGGTCTTTCGGCTTTGACGGGTGCGCCATAAGCTCCTTAAAACGCTTTGAAGGTACGGTCACGCCTTCGATCCTGTTCGATGACTCCGTGCTTTCGATAATAGCCGTTTGTTTAAGCGCCGCCAAAACTTGAGACGTCTGATGCTGAAATAAATCCTGTCTGCCTTTATACTCACCTATCTTTTGGAGCAATCCACCCATCTCGATGGGAATTGCCTGTCGGTTCAAAAAATCAATGTCTAATGATTTCATATAGCTTCACCTCACTTTTATCTTTTTTCATCCAAAATACGGATAAGCGGCTCTTCCCAGCCAAAACAGTATTTTTTTCCGCAAAGCGGTTCAAAGGCATCAATGCATGATGGATCAATTCTCGCGAACTCTTCAAGCAAAGCCACCAACTCACCGGCTAATCCTCCTACAATACCGTTCGAGTCATCCACGCCGCCAACTCTTAACTTCTTCTCCAAACGTAAAAGCAGTTTAACCAAAATATCAGCCACCTGCTGCACTCAACGTGATGGAAAAGTTGTCTATCCTTATCGCTTAATGGCCTCCCATCCATAACCGCATAGAGCGCCAATGCAATCATATGCTTACAAAGCGTATCTTTTTGTCCAAGATAACAAGTGCAATGGCCATGTTTATAATTACGCCCTGATACTGAGACACGATACGGTTTCGTTCCCAGAACAACAGCGGAATAATATCCTCCCAACCCCTCTACTTCCGTCACCTTACCGCTCTCATACAAGCCAACCGCGCGCCTAAACGTCGCCTCATCGGTTGCGAATTTGATTTTGTTAAGGTCGTAGGTTGGAGTCATAAAAATTAAGTTTGTTCAATTTTTTTACCTAAAATGCATTCTTTTCCACAACACACCATTAATTATGCCACTTTTCGTATAATATTTCTGGAGATATAGTACTTATATATATGGCTTCGCCTTGCTCTATTTTTTGATTATATTTTCTTATCAACTCCAAAGCTTCATTTTTTGAGATCTTTTTGGTTCCCATAGGGCTTATTTCATACATATCATCGTGGGGCTCCTCGTAAATATCTTTAAACTCCAGCCGCTCAGTTTCTACCACGCGTCCGGAAAGCAATTCCTCGATATTAATAGGTAGCGCCATTTTCACTCCTTATGAATTTTTTACGCTTTGCTTAAGTGTTTTTGCTAAAAATTTCTTAAGATGATACTGCTGAATTTTATTGGGCCTGGTCTTGCCGTTGAGCCATCGGCTAACAGTAGAGAAATTGACGCCGATATCCTTAGCAAGTTCAACCTGCGTGATTCTGTTTTCAAGCCGATATAGCTCAAGCTGTTTTATTAAATCGTCCATAACAGTTCTCCTTGTAAGAGTTTTCTTTTGCATACCTTGCATTGTATGGCAATAGCCTTAATAAGTCAATGGAAATCTAGGGACATGGCCTGCTATTTTAATCTCTAGATTTGCTGCATTCCCTAAGCTTTTTTAAGTCATGATAAACCAAGGTTAGTTTTTTAGGCCTAGACCAGCTCTTAATTTGAGCTTCACGCTTTAAAGCTTGAGGCCTGGTGAGATAGGTCTCTTTGTAGATTATCTTTACTGGCGTTCGAGGGTTTGTGTAGCGAGATTTCTTCCTGGAGTTATGTTCTTTTAGACGGCGTTTTAGGTCAGTGGTAATGCCGGTGTAAAGGGTTTTATCTTTGCATTTGAGGATGTAGAGGTACCACATGCTTAAGGTGTTCCGTCGAACCATGGTCCTTCGACGCGGCCGCCTTTATCAGGGCCAACTCGCCGTAATACGCCTTTCTTCTTCAAGGAATCCAACCGCTTCTGGACAGCCGATTCGTTGACCCCGAACTTTTCTGCAATCTCTTTTCGTGAAATCATAGGGTGCTTCTTAAGTAAATTCATAAGAGCTATCTGCTTCGTGGTCAATTTCTGACCACTCCTTAGCCAGAACCCAATAAAAATATGCCTCTGGATTAATTACTTTCAGCCTCTCCAGTATCTTGTATTTTCCGGGCAATGCCATGTCTTTAATCGAAGATAAATCTGCCGTCTTTATAAGGCGTTTTTTGTCTTTGTTTTTAAGCGCACTTGCCATGTATGCGATCCTGGCAAAGGCAACCTTGATATCCTGCGGGCCTATTTTCCGCATTAGATGATTACCGACACGGCTCAAGCCTTCATTAATTAATGCAATCTCAGGGAATGAATTATCCGCGCCTCTAAGCAGGGACTGCGAATATTTGAACGCGATATCCGTTACGTCATCCAAAACCTCATCGATAGAATAAGATGTCCCGCGAAAGCCATTCTCCTGCTCTGCAGTAGTGAGGAAAGTCTGCCTTATGTCCTCGATATCGCTTGCAATCTTAAAAAGTTCCCCTAAATCAATAACCTGTTTTAGGGCTTCCATCGACCGTTTTTTATTTAAGGGAATACCTATTGTCTTGGGAGAGACGGCCGTCATCTTATCGCCCAATAATCCTTCCGGTGTTGGAACCCGGACAATCGTTTTGGTATCAGCGAAAAACAATGGTATCTTCGAGATGTCCTTCTCGACAATCTTCTTATAAGGATGTTCTGAAAACACGACGTCTAAAAGCACATACTGCGGCTCCTTCGAGAATTGCGACGTAAACCGAAATTTATAATGCGCCTTGGGAATCTTGCCGTGGCGTATATCCTCTTCCACCGCATTAAACCACTCTGATGCCGAAACCATTCTGCCAAGCGTATCTTTTAGTCTCTCTTGCTCCTTTACCGGCAGAAGAATATCGATATCTATGGAAAGCCGCACTGGCGGAAAAATATGCAGTAAGATAGACGTGCCGCCCTTGAATATCAGTTCTGGATAAACGCGAAGCAATTCGCCTAATAGATTAAACGCGTAAAGGGATTTCTCAAAGATGCCAGGATCCTTAAAACCCAGCTCTTTGCGTAGAGATTCCATCCGGTTGAGATCAGGTATTTGCTTTGCCATGAGCACCTTTGTTAGATGTTACTTTCCCTGCATATTTTAGATATGCGCCGAAAGTAACATTATTAAGTCCAACATTATCAATGAGTTGAGAAACTATACCTTTAAAGTATCTCCGAGTTTTGGCATAGGCAATCAGGGCACTAACATTAACTCTGAAGAGCTCATCGATACTACACCATAACTCCCAGTAATCGCTATCTGTCATAGTTGAATACTTGTCTTTGATCACAAAAAGGTCAACAAGCATCTTTTCAAGAGTGGGCGTATGCCCCTTCCGGGGCGAGCCCTTGATCAATAGTCTAACAACTATAGGATCGCGCGTAATGTCAAAGTCTTTATTGCGCACCCGGCTGGCCTTTTCAATCATTACAAAACGGTAATCGCGCGATATACTGTCAGCAACAGGACGCATTGCATCTGCCTCTACCTCGACAAAAGTAATATTGTGCGTTTGCTGGTGATGATAATAGGGCTGGAAATATAAAGTATTCCAAATAAGGAAATCAAGTTCGGGGTATTGTTTTTTCAAAAGCTGCCGAATCTTAGCCACGCGGCTTTTCTCTTCTGGATGGAACTTTTCTGCAACAGAACTATATACTCCTCTACCCGCAGAAAAGACAATACCTTCGCCCTTTAAGGCATGCAGATAATTCTTTGCCACCTGGCTGCTGAGGCCTGTTTTCTTTATAACCCCGGCAAGGTTAAAATACCGATTTTTCTTTATATAGTTTCTGACCAATTCTTTCTTATTCAACGCACCTCTCCAGCCACTTTATTACCACGCTTCTTCCGCATATTACCACTATGAGCGCTTTTATTCGGTGAATAGTTTTTACCGGTCTTGTGCTCAAGGATCTCAAACATAATCTTACGTCTTGTCTTTAGAGGAATTTCGTGAATCTCTCCTAACTGACGATGCTCGAAACCTATTCTACCGTGGCTTCCACCTAGATTATTGATTTCGCACCATACTCCGCCTTCACATCGAGGTAATGGGCACTCCGAGAAAATAGGACAATGCCTGGTTTCATAGCGCCTGGCGGCATCTAAAAGAGCGGGCTTCGCGCCAATACCGACCTTTGCGATCCTCGCGGCATCCCGCATCGCCATGGCAATTTCCGGCTTATACTCATCACAGGTCAAAATAATCTCCGCCTCTTTAAGCATACCGGCTTTCTTAAAAAGATTTGCGATAAGATTCTTGTGTTTTTTGGTATATTCCATAGTTTTAATTAATCGGATTCCTTATACATCATTTAATACCTTTTTCTTTTTATAATCGCCTCCAACCACTTTTTAACAAAAAGTGGCTCTGATTGATTTTACAAATCCCCCATTTCAAAAGCGAGAAAGAACGCCGAAACGAGATTGAGCGGCTGTTGCCAAAGACCTAAGTTCCCCGCCCCTTTGGCGCCCCTTTAATGCCCCTTTCGCCCCTTTGGCGCCCCTTTCAAAATATAATAAGTTCCTTTACCTGTTGTCCCAACTCGCGCTAAAATCCCCTTAATCTCAAGTTCTTTAAGGTCATCTGTAGACTGTCTTTTCTTCAAGTCAAATTTTTTCTGATATTCTTTATTGGTGATGCGTCCTTCTACCTTGACAAACTTAACAGTTTCTATCTGTCGGTCATTTAAACCGAGCACTGACAAAACATCATCTGTATAAATATCCCTTGCCAGTATAGTCTTAAATTCAAGATTTCGCACAGAAACGAACTCCGGTTCAGGAAGGCCCTGTTCTTTACACTGGCGAACCATTTCCGTTGTGCCGGATCCCAGCTGTTGAATATAGTTCCCGAAATATAGAACATTCGCCAATGTTGTATTAGATGGGTGAGAAGAGTGGGGCTTTTTCAAATCCTCCACCTTTAGGTTACCGGGAAGCGTTCCGGAATTCCATATCTCAACACGGTCAAGAAATACCATTACCTGAACAGAAGATGTTGTATTATAATCACGATGCGCTACAGCGTTAACAATAGCTTCATGAATAGCAAACTCAGGAATCTCGCGAGGCCGCGCTACCTGTACCGTATGCGCCTGCTGAATAACAGGGAATTTGATAGCATCCAGAACGAAAGCCACCGCCTTATCAACTTGCTCAAAGAGGTTCTCTTCTTCGTAAATATGGTATGAAGAAAACGGTTTAACAACCTCTGTGCTGGGTAATTGAACACATTTAATCTTTGCCTGATCAAAGAATTTTCTTGGGTTCTTACCGAATAAGAGAATTGCAGAGTTTGTGAGCTTACCGTCTTTTATGAGTTTTAAATGCGTGAATACGTCTTTTATTGATGAATCTAATCCCAGAGGGAAATTGCGTTTCGAGCGGGCAACCTTCAGAAACCATTTAATCTTGGCGTTATCAATATCGGAAAACTTGGCACCTTCACATATCCGCTGATCAAATCCGGCTTTTCCGATTTCACCTTTTTCTTTCAGAAAGGATATTAAACTCTCGTAAACGAGATTGGTTAATTCGCCCGCATCCTCAAATCTTCTATAACTGTACCCCGCCTTCGGGTTTCTAATTTCTTTGACGAGTTTCTGCACGCCAGAGTCCCGTCTCTTATCAACGGTGTTTTGACCTTTAATATAAATCAAAATCTCTTTGTGCTTTGCTTTTGCTTCACGGAACTCGGCTTCGGTGGGGGATAATGCACCTTTTTCGGAATCGCCGTATTTCTGACCAAGAATGCCTATATAGACATTGCTTTTCCGCACTTCCTCTATATAAGCTTTTTCCGCTGATTTGCTCTTGGCAGGGGCGTCTTCAAATAAAAAAACATCAAAATACTCCGATAAAAGAACATCCTTACGGACAAACTCCTTGACGGCCCGGCGTTCGATTTTTAATTCCTTTTGTACTCCACTAATAAATATTTTGTATCTTTTCATTATCAATCAACGTCCTTATCCCGCTTAAATTTAACCTCGAGCAAATAACAGCCCTTCTCTTTTTTCACAGACAAAACCTTGATCTCCCCTGTCATATCCGGATCCTCCATATAACCAGCCTTGGTGTCACATTCAAACTCAAAATAAACAGGACATCCGCATGTGGAACTGGAACGCGAATCACATTGGGAAATCACAATTTTCTTGAGATTAAGAATAATATCTTCGCCCTTTAAATCTTTTTGTATTTTACTCATAGGTTTCCCTTATTTTCCGAATTATCCACAATCGCCTGAGTTACTTCTTTAATCGTATTTCTGCCGATCATTTGCCCAACAACAGTACTATCATCTTTAATACCAAAATACAACTTTCTCTTGCCATGCTTATTAAGAATAGTCGCAATTGATACAACTCCGCTCTTAAGCTCAGAAGTAGACTTTTTAAATTCGGTCGTTTCAGTTTCTTTCATAGTCATCATCATATATACCTCTCAATTACCACCGCAATCTTACCGCCCTTATCCGGCATCATCTCGATACCAGCGGACGGGATGTGAAGAAAACCCAGTTTGATTTCAATTTCGATAAGTTGGTATTGGGTTGGTATTGGGGACGGTTCTATTTATTTTCTCCTAACTTTTTGCAAAAAACAGAACCGTCCCTTTTATCCTTCTCCTCTACCCGCAGAAAAGATAATGCCTTCGCCCTTTAAGGCATGCAGATAATTCTTTGCCACCTGGCTGCTGAGGCCTGCTTTCTTTATAACCCCGGCAAGATCAAAATACCGGTTCTTTTTTATGTATTCTCTGACTAATTCTTTTTTATTCACCGCTCATCTCCTTAAAGCAATCAGCTCCAGCCGCATCGCCATGGCAATTTCCGGCTTATACTCATCACAGGTCAAAATAATCTTCGTCTCTTTAAGCATACCGGCTTTCTTAAAAAGATTTGCGATAAGATTCTTGTGTTTTTTGGCATATTCCATAGTTTTAATTAATCGGATTCCTTATATAACATAAAAACCTCTTATTTATCTTTAAACAATCAGCCTAACTTTCTTCCATAATGTAACGAGAAGTAACCGCTTGGGGTAAGTTTTGCGTCAAGAAGTTTTCCCCACGATGAACTCGAAACACTACAAGGGAAACTTCTCTAAGTGCAAGGAAATACATATACTTGTGAAGATGTACCGCAGACGCGGAAAGGGCACATCCATCAGTTTGTATGATCCATTGCCCAGTTTACCCCAAAAACCCAAGCCGGTCTACAAAAATATCATAGCCATGGCTGTTAAAGTAAGCGAATACCTAGAAACCGACACTAAAAGAACATATACCTCAGCAGGCGACCATTTCGGAGTCACCCGGGCCCGCATATCCCAGCTCATGACCATCCTTGAAAAGCTACAGGATGACTTTATCCAGAAAATGGGGGAATGCGAGGACCAAAGCCTTATCAAACGCTTCTCCGGCAAAAAGCTCCTGAAAATATCTGCTATCAATAATGAGAAAGAACGCCAAGACAAGATTAAGCGCCTATTAGTAAAATAGTATCCCTCACTATAGATTGAAAACAGTATAGCCAATTCACAATATCCCTTATTCTCGATAACTTATAATGCCTTAAATTTTATGAATTCTGACCCTTTTTTTAAATATTGGTTTCTATATTTATTAAAAAAAGCTTTTTGTTTTTTCGTACACGGCAAATTATTGTCCAATAGTTGGAAATATTTATGTTTCTTGTACCGTTTTGGCTCTCCCCTATCAAAATGTCCCAGCTCTGAGCTTCAGGCTGTCCCGGGGACACTTTGAAGCGTGATTTGGGGACAGATTGGTGAGGGAATTCCAATGCGGTACAAGAATCCCATAATCTAGTTTAAATTGCCTCTCTTCCCCAATGTTTCCTAAGGCCTCTTTTTCTTTTTTTGCTTCTTCTTCACGGATTCTATCTATTCTGGATAAAGCCCTTCCTATATTATCTTTTTCATAATTCTCTGATTTCATAGCCTCTTTTAATTGCTCATTTGCATAATCAATAAAACCTTCGTTAAGTAGCTTTTGTGCAAGATTTGCTCTAGATATAGTTGCACCCAGTTCACTTGCCTTAATATAGAACTCGACAGCCTTGCTCGGCATTTCTAAATTAGCGTACGCAACGCCAAGATTATTATAATTTGATGAATCTGGACTATTGGCTGCTAAAATATTATAGTGGTATAAAGCTAATTTATCTTTATCCATATTAGAATATTTATAAGCAAGGCTAAATCTTAGTGAGTCATTGCTCGGATTCAGCAATAAAGCCTTTTCAGAAAAAGCTGTAAACAAATCGTAGTTTTCCATACTCTTAGCAATATCTGATAAATACTCATATATTAAGCGCTTCTCGTCTGCGTCTAAATCGTCACGTAGTTCTTTCAATAAAATATCTACTGCTTCGCCTCCTTGGCCATTTTTCACATAAGCATGCGCTGCCAAGCTAATTTTATGAAGTTTGGCGCCTATTTTCGCTTCATACGTTGCGGATTTTAAATACTCCTCGATGGCTTTCCCATAATTTTTGTATTTCTCATATTCCTCACCGATATAATAGGCTATTAATGAATTATCAGGTTTCTTTTTTTGAAGGTCTATTAAGTCATTAAAAACATCCTTCTGGGATAGCAGGCTTTCCAAAGATAATATTTTAGCTTGCCACTCTATTGTTTTATTGTCTTCGGATTTGTATTTCTCAAAAACCTCTTTTTTAAGTTCTTCAAATTTACCTTTTTCTTTCCTATGAAGTGCTAAGTATATTTCTCGAAAATAATACTCATCATTTTTTTCTTCCTTATGTCCTTTTATTTCTTTTTTTTCGTCTTGCTCTGTTTTTATCCCTTCTTCTACGTTTATATCTTCGCTGACTACTATATTAATTTCTTTGCCAGATTCCTTTGGAGGAATATTACTCCCCCCTTTTCCGTTCTCGCTTTTATTTTCTTTAAGAAAGACAGCTAAGGCTTCGTTTAATTTGACAAAACAATCGCTTTCTTTGCCTTTCTCAAAATAGATGCGTTCCATATCGGCGTGCAATCCCTTCAATTCCCTAACACCCTTTTCAATCAAAAAGAGAGTTGCCATTCCCTGGGCTATGGCATATCCACTTTCCTGAGTAATCCAATATGACGTACCATAGACACAGTCAGTTCTTCTTGAGATATATTTGTCCCTATTCCACGGTCTGGTTTTCAACAATCTTTTTTCTTCAATTTCTATATGTTTTTTTGTAAAAATGCCTATAAATAAATTCTTATCCATCATTTTTTGCGGAACTTTTTTCGATAAAAGCTTAATTTGCGTGGCATCAGCATCTTCCCACTCAAAATCAATGCTCTTCTTCAAACTATTAAACATCTTTGCGAATGCAATTACTACGGATTCATCTTCTGCTTCAAAACTATGCCCCACAAATGTTTTTATCATATATCACCTCTGCTTCCTTCTATACCCTATATAGCTGTCATACTGTAACATGTTACAGTATGACACAGTAAAAGCCTATCACTTTGGAGCCAATACTTCCACAAATTCAGCCACAACGTGAAACTCATCTTCAGAAGTGCCCTCGGACAACACAATATCCGGGAATTCTTTATTGTCAGGCTTTAATGTAATTTTTGTATGCCGGAAGCTATCTTCATCCTCTCCAGCCGTCTTTTCACTAAAATATCGCTTAATCGTATAACTTTTCATCGTCTCAGGATCAGTAATATGCCGCGATTCTACTAATACAATCTTACCGTTACGACTTCCGCCTTGATCCGGGCGGAATAAACACCAACTGCCGTCTTTAATGGTCGGCTCCATTGACTTTCCAACGACCTTAGCGATAAACATATCCTTATTGAGTTTAAAGACACCTTCCAAACGTTTCCAGCCAATTATTTCAGGCGTTCGCTGTTCAACAAATGAAGTTGCTACCGCTTGAAGAGAGCATATCCGTACATGAGTCTTTTGCTGATCCAGCGTTATTTCATCATCAGGGACCATATCACTCAAAAACGATTCAGCTTCTTTTACAACATCTTGCTCGACATTTAATCGTTTATATACTTTCTTCAACAGATAGTCTTTGACAACTGAGGCAAACGCTTTATCATCCATAATCTTGTTGAAAATGTCCTGATTCTGATCCATCCGGTCAACAAGCTTTGCAATAAACACGTCTTCAAAGCCGTATTTGAAATTATCTATTGTGTTGGTCTTGGCTTGGACGCCAAGTTTCTCATCCATAACCATCTCTTCCTCGATCTGATCGAAAAATAACTTATCAGCCTCAGTAAAATCAGTTCCGAACCTTTCATTGAGAATCTTGATTATCTCAGATAGGTGAGCGTATTCTTCTTTGTCTTTTCTCGTTCCAGCTTCTGAAATTGGTTCAATAGCCGCGTCTGAATCCTTTTGCAATTGAATCTTGCCATCAGCTATTTTTTGCAGACGGTAATACTCAAGTGCAATTTCATCACCGAGATGATATCTTTCGCCGCGGTCAGGCCCCGGAAGTTTTTTCAGTAAAAAGCGGGAATAAGCATAAAATTTCTCGAGCTCAATATCTTGAAACGGCATAATTTGCGCCAAGAATGCATACAACCGAACAAAAACACCCAGTGTATTGGTAAAATCCTCTCTATGCTCATCCTTTTCAATTGCCTCAAACCGTTCGACCGCCACATCTACAATGGCATTCAATTGAGCATGCTCACGCTTTGTCTGTAATTCTTTATTTTTGAAGAATACGGCGCAAAAAGCATCAACATCTGACTGATATATCACCTTAAACGAATCCAGCTTGGTCTTAAGATCATAAAGTTTGTTCGGATCCGTTATGTCACTTAATTGCGTTTGCTCATAATATGGCTGAAAAGCCGCTAAAA
>JAHILY010000051.1 GCA_018896815.1 Candidatus Omnitrophota bacterium
AAATGTTACGACAAGGCTTTTTACATGGCGGATCTCTGATTCAGCGACCAATCCCTTGATTATCCTTTGATGGCCTCGATGAAGGCCGTCGAATATTCCGATAGCTAGCGCGACTTTTTGATTTTTATACTGCTCGCAAGTCTTTTTCACTGGCCGCATCCAATTCCTTTGCCTCTTTTAATCCAAACTCTCCGGACATCGTCCTTACAAGGCCTGACATGTGGGCTGGATAGCCCATGGCCTTGCCTATGGATTCGCACAACGTCCTTACATAAGTGCCTTTTGAGCATTTAACACGAAAGACAAATTCAGGGAGATTGAAACTCAAAAGCTCTATCTCGTGTATCTTGATCATGCATGGCTTTCTAGGGACAGACTTGCCTTTGCGGGCAAGCTCGTATAATTTTTTCCCTTTATATTTTTTTGCAGACACCATGGGCGGTATCTGTTCTATCTCTCCTAAAAAACTGTTTAAGGTCTTTCTGACAAGACCTGCCTCGATCCCGTTTAAAGGCCTGGTCTCTAAGGTCTTACCTGTGGAATCCTGCGTATCTGTGCTCTTTCCAAGAAAAAGAGTTGCGACGTATTCCTTGTCGCGCTGCATAAAGCTATCTGACAATTTCGTTGCCTTGCCGACGAGGATCACCAGCACGCCTGTTGCCATGGGATCCAGCGTACCTGCATGGCCTACGCGTTTTGTATTAAACCTCCTGCGTATGGCATCTACAACATCATGCGAGGTGATACCTGCGGGTTTGTTGATTACGAATATCCCGTCCATATAAAAATCGCAGAACCTATGCGGAACTGGCCCTTTCAAAACCCGCATTTAATTAATAAAATGCGGGTTTTGGAGAGGCATCGCGGTTACTCCTTTACTGCTTGCTGCGCTTCTTTTAGCACCCTCTTCTCCACCTCTTCCACCTTCCCAAACACAGTACACCCGCTTGCTGTGGTATGGCCTCCTCCGCCAAAAAATGAGGCAAGTTTATTTACATCTACCTCTCCTTTTGAACGAAAGCTGACCTTTACCCTGTTCTCAGTCCCTGTCTCTCTGAAAAGTATTGCTATTTTAGCCCCTTCTATTGAACGCGCAAAATTTATTATATTCTCTGTGCCTTCAAGCGATGCCTTGGTCTTCTTCAGTATATCCTTTGTCACCCATAACCACGAAATCATCCCATCATCTGTTACCTTTAGCGTCTGGAGCGTCTCGCCTAATAATTTAGTATCCTGGATAGAATTTGCCTCGTAAATCTTTGTGTAGATCTCATACGGTGACACGCCCTTCTCTATCAGCTCTGCAGCAATGCTGTGAGTCTCAGAAGAAGTATTGCTGTACCTGAAAGAACCTGTGTCAGTCATAATAGCTGCGTATATGCTAACAGCCTCATCATATTGTATCTTCATCCTAAATGCCCTGAATAACTGAAATATCATCTCTCCTGTGCTCGAGATATCAGTCTCGACCCAATTGAATATTCCGAAATTCTCATTAGATATGTGGTGGTCGATATTTATGATGACCTTGTCTTCAGTTACAAACTCCCTGACCTTGCCAACCCTGCTCATATCCGGGCAATCAAGGACAATAACAGCCTGGAAGTCAAAACCCTCTTTCATCTGAGCCACTATCTCTTCTGTGCCTTTTATGAATCGCAGCGTGTGCGGCGCAGGACTGTCGTTAAAAATCAAAACCTCCTTGCCAAGCCTCTTTAGTAAAGACGCCAGGGCGAGCTGGCTGCCTATAGAATCCCCTTCAGGATTTATATGCGCGGTAATAAGGAATTTATTGAACTTCTTTATTGCTGTTTTGATCTTGCGAATGCTCATTTTTTAACCTTTCAAATGTTTTTTCAAGATTAATACTATATTCCATAGATCTATCAAACTTGAAAGAAAGTTCCGGAACGTATTTTAATTTCAGTCTCTCGCCTACGAGTCTTCTGATATATCCTAAGGCGCTTTCTATTCCCTCTACACTTGATTCCTGATTAGCCGCATCCCCCAGTATACTAAAATAGACCTTTGCATACCTCAGGTCTCCTGTGAGGTCGATCCTCGTAACAGTCACGAATCCTATCCGCGGGTCCTTTAAGTCTTCCTGCAATATCCTGGAGATCTCTATTCTTAATACCTTCTTAACTCTATCAGCGCGTAATCCCATAATGTCCTCTCTTAATTTGCACTATCCCGATAGTCATATTAGTTTAGAAAACTCCTCCAGGCATTTCAAAGGTTCTTCTTCTTTTAAAAATGACTCTACTTCCTTTTTAATCCTCCCACGATTTACCTCTCCCAGACAGCCTGCAAGTATAGATTCCTTCATAAGCCTCTTTGTGCGCGGGTCTACCTTGAATTTGAATCTTACTGCAAACCTCACTGCCCTGAAGATCCTCGTAGGGTCATCCATGAAACTCTTGTCATGCAAAACCTTTACAACACCCTTCTTTAAATCATTCAAGCCATTATAAAAATCAATAAGCTCGCCAAAGCTCTTTCTATTAATAGAAACCGCCATTGCATTTACAGTAAAATCCCTTCTGAATAAATCATCCTTAATAAACCCCGGGCTTACATCCGGATATGCAGCTATTTTTTTATATGTCTCACTCCTCGCTGTAGCAAGGTCTATCCTCTCTTCATCAGATTCAATGGTGGCTGTGTTAAAAGGCCGGTGCGTTTTTAAGCTGCCCTTCAAGGCCATGTTCAGGACTTCGGCAAACTCTATGGCATTGCCCTCCACAACAAAATCCAGGTCATAATTTTTCCGATTAAGCAGGATATCTCTCACTGGCCCGCCCACGATATACACAGAGATACCTTCCCTGTCAGCGATCCTACCAACAAGCCTTACGATCTCAGCCACACGCTTCGGCAGCTTTTTTATCAATTCGATCTTCATCTCCCCGCCCCCTCTGAGTAGCCGTAGCCGTAGGCCAGGTTTAAACCTGGCCTACGGCTTTCGTGACACACACAAAGTGTCAAGTTACTTTTGGGTAATAAAGCTTACTATATCTCTCGCAGCGTTTGGATAGGACAAGAGGTTTATCCTGGCCTTCATGCCTATTATCTTTTCCGGACAATCTATAAACCCCCTCACACGATCTATGACATCCTTTACCCTATCCGCGCGTACTGCCGCGCCAAACCCTGTGAGGATATTACAATTCCTTGTCTCCTGGCCTGGTATCGGGTTTGTTATGATCATAGGCAATTTCTTTGATAACGCCTCTGATACAGTTAATCCGCCTGATTTAGTTATTATGCAGTCGCTTGCCTCCATAAATTCATCTATATTATTCATAAATCCGAAGATCTTGAGCCTTAATTTTAAAAATTTCCGGGCGTCATCGAGTTCATCAAACAACTTTTTATTCTTTCCGCATATAACTATTACCTGGATACTATCCCTTATCCTTGATTCCCTTGACAACGAATGAATGATCTCCCTGACAGGGCCTGTGCCAAATCCCCCGCCCATCATGAGTAGATTAAAAAAATCTTTTTCCAGGCCTAACTCTTTTATTAACCCAGCCCTGTCTTTAGCAACACTAAACTTGGACTCGCAGGGTATTCCCAAGACCTTTATCTTATCTTCTGGAATGCCTCTCTTTAAAAGGTCCTTCTTTGTCCTGTCAATGGCAGCAATAAAATAATCTGAATGCCTTGCCATCCAAAACGCATGGGAAATAAAATCAGTCACTACTGTAATGAGCCTGCCTTTAAAAAGGCCTTTTCTCTTTAACCCAGAAACGACCTCCGCCGGCAGAAAATGCGTACACAAGGCCACATCCGGCCTTTCGGCCAACAAAAATCTTACGAATCTCTTTGCCTGAAACCTGTGAAAGGCCCTCCTCAGCGGCGCAAGCACAATATCTACCAGTCTGATATCAAAGAAATAATACAGGCATCCCCATAAAAACGGGGCCCTGTTTATTAAAAATAAGTATGTGCTGGGATATGAAAATTTAAAGAACCTGGCTGTATAATCAAGGACGTCTATGCACTTAACATCTATGTCCTTGTATTTCTGCAGGGCATCCCTGACAGCCTCTGCTGCCTTCTTATGCCCTATCCCTGCGTACGCATGCGCAATAAGAATTTTCATTTTAGAATCATTAGTGTCCAAATTATATACCGTTTAACGACGAGAAAACTTTTTTGAGATTCGAAACCATGTCATACCCGCGAAAGCGGGTATCTAAAAGTTTTTCTCGTCGAGATTCCCGCTTGTGCGGGAATGACATAGAGCTAATTTGGACAGTAGTGTTTTAGAATAGTGTGTATATAAACGGCGCTACGGCAGATGACTGCGTAAAGAATATCAGAAGACTGAACAAAAGAAGCACCATTACAATAGGTATCATCCACCAGAGTTTTCTTTCCCATAAAAATCTA
>JAHILY010000052.1 GCA_018896815.1 Candidatus Omnitrophota bacterium
CATGCATACCCTAAAGTAATGATCTCAGGAAGTGTCATGTCTGCCTTGATCGAGGTATCATAGGACGTGCCAAATGTTGCTGCTGTGGCGCCAGCGCCCAGGCCATTCAATGAAAGAGTGCCTTTTTGTGAAAAGTCAACCTCGCTCCTGTATGCTACAGCCAGCCTGTGCGAGTCTCTGAAGCTATACAGCGCTCCAAGGTTATAGCCCCAACCCTCATCATCTGCCTTAAGATAAAAATCTCCGTCACCCTCTGTAAGCGGGACACCCAAGCTGGTATTAGTGGCTGTAACATTGAACTTCCTATACTTATTGACATCGCTTACCATATAATTAACACCAAAACCAACTGACAGGCTGTCATTTACCTTAAATGCAACTGAGGGATTTATATTCTGAACAGCCACGTCTGACTCTGTAGCAACATACCTGCTATAGCTATCATCTGGCCAGTCAGTGCCAAGCCCAAAAGGAACTGTATAGCCCAGTCCAAACGTAAATCTCTCAAGGCCAAAATTATCCACAAGATAAAAATTCGGCACAAGAAAGTTTTGGCTCTCCATGTCTACTTCTCCTGCGCCTGTAGGCTTGCCTCTGCCGGTTGGCATCTCAAGGGTATAACCTATGCTTACTGCTGAGCCCTCTAAACACGACATGGCAGCAGGATTGTAGTATACTGCCGCAGGATCATCTATCTGCGCTGCTCCAGCAGAGCCACGACCCATGGCCTTTGCGCTTACCACCTCATTTTTAAAACCTCCCGCACCCACTGCAAGCGCATTATCGCAATAAACTGCGCTAACAATGAATAAACATAATATAAAAACGCCAGTTCCTTTGTACATTACGCCCCTCCTTTTGGTTGCTGTTCATTCGCATCTATCCACTTTCTTATAGAATCCCTTCGTATTCGCCAGTTTGCGCCTATTTTAAAGGCAGGGATCTTGCCTTCTTTTACATACTTGTAGATAGTCATAGGGTGTACATCCAGAAAGCGAGCCACATCCCTTACTGTTAAGACTTCCTTTGTTTGAGTCACGGTATGCTCCTTTATATCCCTTTAAGTCGAAGTATAACAAAGTATAATGATTTATACTACTTTGTCAAGGGTAGTGAGGGAAAATTACAAACCCGTCCGCCTAAGGCGGACGGGTTTGTGCAATGCGGGTTTGAATTATGAAATCAAGGCCTCTATGTGGGAATTAACTGAATTGGCAAGGCTTATGAGGTTGTAGCCGCCTTCCAGGACTGAAATAAGGCGGTTATCTGCATATGAACTAGCAGCTCGCTTAAGGAGGGCTGTCATTTCGTAATAGCCTAATTCTGTTAGAGTTGTGGAAGACATAGGGTCATCTTTGTGACCGTCAAAACCAGCTGATATCAATATGAACTCTGGCTTGTAATTATCTATCTTTGGCATTATTATGTCTTTGAATACCTTTATATATTCAAGATCGTTGCTTCCTGCATTCATAGGCACATTCAGGGTAAAACCCTTACCCCTGCCCTTACCTATATAATCTCCTCCTCCTGTGCCAGGATAGTGCGGGTATTGATGCAGGCTTATATAAAAAACCTCTGGATCTTCGCAAAAAACTTCTTCTGTGCCGTTTCCATGATGCACATCCCAGTCTATTATTAATATACGCTTAAGCCCATGCGTCTCTTGCAAATACCTGGCGCCTATAGCCACATTATTAAACAGGCAAAATCCCATTGCCTGAGATGGCCGGGCATGATGGCCTGGCGGCCTAATGAGGCAAAATGCATTACTTGCATTACCTTTAATTATATAATCTATGCCTGTTAAAACAGCCCCTGCTGCAAACAATGCTGCCTCATAAGAACCAGCTGAAACAACTGTATCAGGATCGAGATTCCCGCCGCCTTTAGCGCACGCCTCTCTTATGCAGGAAATGTGTTCTCGGGTATGGACAAGCTCAATATATTTTGTGGACGCAGGCAGAGGCTCTATTGCATTAAGCCTATCAATAAGGCCTGACTTCTGTAATTTTCTCAATATTGACTGTAATCTGGAAGGCCTTTCTGGATGATGCGGCCCTGTGTCGTGGTTAAGGTAAATAGGATGGTAAATTAATGCAGTTGACATACAGAGAGCAGTAGCAGTAGACCAGGTTTAAACCTGGTCTACTGCTACTGCTCTGCTCTCCTTACTTCTCTAATAAATTCTTCCATAAGCTCTACGTTCTTCTTGCCTGGGCTGGATTCTATGCCGCTGGATACATCTACTCCGAACGGCCTAATTTCCTTTATAACATCATATACGTTATCAGGGCTCAGCCCGCCTGAAATAATAATCCTGCGGCCATGCTCCTTTGCCATAATAGCAATCGAGTGGTCAAATTCTTTTCCTGTGCCGCCATACATATCTTTTTTATAAGCATCTAATAAAAATGCATCTGCCGGGCACTCCTCAATGGCACGGATACTCTCCTCATCTTTAATCCTTATTGCCTTGATCAATTTAACGCCTCTAAGGCCTAATCTGCCAAACCCTTTACAATATTTCACATCTTCATCTCCATGGAGCTGCACTGTAGTTAAGCCGCACCTCTCTACGCATTCTTCAATAAATCCCATATCCTCATTTACAAAGATACCTGCTGTGCTTATAAAAGGCGGCAGGTCCTTTATTATTGCCTCGGCATATTCTAGCGAAACATTCCTGGGGCTCTGTTTAAAAAATACAAAACCAACTGCATCTGCGCCTGCGCGCACTGCTGCCTCTGCATCCTTACCTGAAGTTATCCCGCAAAACTTGACCCTGACCCTCATTGGCCTTGTCCTCTCTCATTTAAACCCGCATAGCACAAACCCGCAATGTAATTTAATTGCATTGCGGGTTTGGATCGGGGCCTATTATTTCCCTCATCTTTGCCTCGATATCTCCTGCCTCTAAAAATGCCCCGCCTATCAAGACAGCGTTTATGCCCATCTCTTTTAGCTTCGCCATCTCCCCGCTATTTTTCACGCCACTCTCGCAGACCTTGATTATCTCCTTGGGCATCCTTGAAGCCATCCTGAATGTATTTCCTACATCCACCTTAAATGTATCGAGGTCTCTATTGTTAATGCCTATTATCCTGGCATTGGCCAGGATCGCCTTTTCCAGATCCTTCTCATCATGGACCTCTACAATAGACTCCATGCCGATTCGTTTTGCCAGATGCATGAAACTCTTTATCTCTTCCTTGCTCAGGATCCTGGCTATCAAAAGGATTGCGTCTGCGCCAAAATAGCGCGATTCATAGACCTGGTACTCGTCTATAATAAAGTCCTTTCTCAGGACTGGCAGATTTACAACCTTGCGCACCTTGCTTATGTTCGATATATCTCCTCCAAAATACTTTTTATCAGTCAGGACAGATATTGCCCTTGCCCCGCCCTTTGCATACGTCTCTGCCAGGCGGCCAACATCAAGCACCTTAAAAAACATCTTTTTCCGCGAAGGCGATTTCTTTTTTATCTCGGCAATAACATTTACGCGGCCACTGCTGGATATGGCATCCTTAAACGGCCTGACGCCTTTAAGAAGCCGTTTTGAATTGGCAAGCTCTGTTATTGGCCTTTCGATCTTCAAGGCCTCGATCTCTTTTTTCTTTAAATTAATGACTTCTTTAAGGAAATTTTTCATGAAATTCAGCACCGCGTAGGTGCGCACCGCGCACCTACGCGGTGTAATAGGTTATAAAGTTCCTCAGCAGCCTCTTTCCTTCCTTCGTCAATATCGACTCAGGGTGAAACTGCACTCCCCATACTGGCAAATGCTTATGCTTCAATGCCATTATCTCTTTTTGCTTTGTCTCAGCCACGACCTTTAATGTCTTTGGCAATGACTTCCTCTGCACTATCAATGAATGATAACGCGTTGCCTCAAAAGGAGAGGCTATGCCTTTAAAAATACCTTTTTTGTCATGGTAGATCATGGATGTCTTGCCATGCATCAACCTGGGCGCAGACACTATCTTTGCGCCAAAGACCTGCGCAAGGCACTGGTGGCCCAGGCAAACCCCAAGGATCGGCATCTTGCCAGCAAACTTTTCTATAACCTGATTGGATATGCCAGCATGCCTTGGCCTGCCTGGCCCTGGAGAAATAACAATGTATTTTGGCTTTAACCTCTCTATATCCTTCAGGGATATTTTGTCATTTCTGTATACAACTAACTTCTCGCCCAGTTCAGATAAGTATTGAACAAGGTTGTAGGTAAACGAATCGTAGTTATCTATCATGAGAATCATGCTACGCCTTCCCTTGCAATCTCTATTGCCCGCATCATTGCCCTTGCCTTATTAACGGTCTCCTGATATTCTCTTGACGGTACAGAATCAGCTACTATGCCAGCGCCTGCCTGTATATAGGCGTCCTTGCCCTTTACAACTATAGTCCTTATATTAATACATGTGTCCAGGTTTCCGGAAAAACTAAAATATCCTACTGCGCCCGCATAAGGTCCGCGCCTTGTCTTTTCCAGCTCATCTATGATCTCCATGGCCCGTATCTTTGGCGCACCGCTGACTGTCCCTGCAGGAAACCCTGCCTGAAGCACATCATATGCATTGTTCTTCTTACTTAAATATCCCTTGCAATTACTGACAATATGCATGACATGAGAATATTTTTCAACAAACATAAATTCAGAGACCTTTACAGTGCCAGGCTCGCACACCCTGCCAATGTCATTCCTCCCCAGATCCACCAGCATCACATGTTCTGCCCTCTCTTTTGCATCCATGAGAAGCTCTTTTTCTAAGACGCTATCCTCTTCCTCATTTTTGCCCCTTGGCCGCGTGCCTGCTATGGGCCTGGTCTCAACAATATTGTCCTCACAGCGGACCAAAAGCTCAGGAGAAGATCCTATCATCTTTACCTCTCCAAAATTCAGGTAATACATATACGGGGATGGGTTCAAAGACCTCAGTTCTCTATAGACATCCAGGGGATCACAATCCAATCTGGCATGAAACCTCTGCGAAAGCACAACCTGGATTATATCGCCTGCCTTTATATATTCTTTCGCCTTCCTGACAGCGCCCTCAAACCCCTTTTTTGTAAAATTCGAGGATATTTTGTTAGAAGTCTTTGTTTTTCTCTTTTTGCTTTTTTTGCTCTCTTTTTTATTCAACTCTTTAATAATCTTATCTATCTTTTTCACTGTCTTCTCATAAATTCTTTCTGTCTTCTGTCCTCTGTCCTCTGTCTTCTGTCCTCTGTCCTCTGTCCTCTGAACATACGCATTAACCACCACCTTGATCGTATGCCTGGAATGGTCAAATATTATATGGCTGTCTGCTATCATAAAGATAGAGTCTGGCATTTTCAGGTCATCCACATTGTCATCTGGCACCTCCTCAAAAAATCTTACCATGTCATATCCCATGTAACCGACCATGCCACCTGAAAATCTCGGAAGGCCATTGACCTCAGCAAGCCTGAACCCCTTCATGATACTGGCAATCTCTTTTAAAGGCGAGCTGGTCGAAAACTTTCTGGTCTTGCCTTTCCTGACAATCTCAATATTCTTGCCTTTGCTTTTAAATATAATAGACGGCTTTATACCTATAAATGAATACCTGGCAATCTTTTCTTCTCCTTCGACAGATTCCAAAAGATACGAATAGCTGTCCCTTAGCTTCATATAGGCAGACACCGGCGTCAACAAATCACCCAGCATCTCCCTGTATACCGGTATGACATTCGCCTTCTTAGCCAGCCTTATAAACTCTTTTTTGGATGGATAATACATTAAACCTTCCTATAGAAACAAGACCTCTTTCCCGTATGACATGCCACGCCCTTCTGTCTCACTTTTATCAGCAATGCATCCTTGTCGCAGTCATAATAAACAGTCTTTACAAACTGGAAATTCCCTGATGTCATGCCCTTTACCCAATACTCTTTTCTTGAGCGCGACCAGAAACAGGTCTTGCCAGATCTTAATGTCCTTCTCAATGACTCCGCATTCATATAACCTACCATCAGGATATCCTTAGCCTTGTAGTCCTGTATTATGGCTGGTATCAAACCATTCTTGTCAAACTTTAAACTTTTGATGGTTCGACTTCGCTCACCACGAGCCTTAAACTTTTCACTTTTCATATCCTCACACTCACGCCCTTCTCTTTTAAATATTTCTTTGTGTCCTTTATTGTATATTCCCTAAAGTGAAAGATAGATGCGGCCAGCGCAGCATCTGCCTTTCCGTCTGTCAAGACCTTATATAGATGGTCCAGGCTGCCAGCGCCGCCCGACGCTATAATTGGTATGTTCAGATTCTCAGAAAAGGCCTTTGTCAGTTCTATATCATACCCGTCTTTTGTGCCGTCCATATCCATGCTCGTAAGGAGTATCTCTCCTGCGCCCAGCGCCTCTACCTTCTTGCCCCACTCCAAGGCATCAATCCCAGTCGGTATTCTGCCGCCGTTTATGTAGACTTCCCACTTGCCTGCGATAGAACGCAAAGCATCTATGGCCACTACTATGCACTGACTCCCAAATTTGTCAGATGATTTTTTAACAAGTCCTGGCTCTTTTACTGCAGCTGTATTTATAGAGACCTTGTCTGTGCCTGCATTTAATAGATCCCTTATGTCATTCAAGTTTCTTATTCCGCCTCCAACAGTGAGCGGCATAAAGACTGTCTCTGCTGTGCGCCTTACCACATCCAGCATTGTCTGTCTTTTTTCAAAGCTGGCCGTGATGTCTAAAAACACGATCTCGTCTGCGCCTTCCTTATCATAGACCTGCGCAACCTCAACAGGGTCGCCTGCGTCTTTCAGATCCAGGAACTTCACGCCCTTGACCACCCTGCCATCCTTAACATCCAGACATGGGATTATACGCTTAGTCAGCATATGTTTTACCTCCCCCACCGCGGGGGTGGCCCACCCCCGCGGTGGGGGAGGTCAGTTTCGCGTAGGTTCTGCGATTTTAATCGCTTCCTCGAGCTTTACCTTCCCCTCATACAATGCCCGGCCCACGATCACGCCTTCTAGATTCTTATTCTCTATCTCTTTCAGCTTCCTGATGTCTTCTATGCTCGATATCCCGCCCGACGCTATTACTGAAATATCCTTGGAATTAATAATTTCTTTTATACGTTTTACATTAGGGCCTTTTAACGTGCCGTCCAGTCTAATATCTGTCACGACAATAGTCTTGACCCCTGCTTCCTGCATCATATCCACGCAGTCCCCGGGTGTCAGATCTGTCTCTTCCTGCCAGCCCTTCTTCGCAACCCGTCCCCCTGAAAAATCAATGCTCACCACGATCTTTTCTTTATATTTTGACACAAGCCTGCCCAGGGAAGCATTGCCTTCCAATGCCTTTGTCCCGATCACTACCCTTTTTGCCCCAGTATTTAGAAAAAACTCAATGTCGCTCTCAGTCCTTATGCCTCCCCCGATCTCACAGAGTATATCAATATTCTTTACAATATCGACTATTGTGTCTTTGTTCTTCAGCTTCCCATCCCTGGCGCCTTCCAGGTCAACAAGGTGCAAAAGCCTGGCCCCCTTTTCCTGCCATGCCATGGCTATTTTAATAGGCTCATCTGAATAGAACGTGATCTTATTAAAATCTCCCTGATGCAGTCTAACGACTTTTCCCTGGATTATATCAATGGCTGGGATAATCAGCATTTTACAAAATTTTTAATAATCTTCAATCCTACACTCTGGCTTTTTTCCGGGTGAAACTGAAATGCGCATATATTATCTTTGCATATACCAGAAGTAAAAACATCCCCATATTCAGTCTCGCAGAGCACCACGCTTCTGTCTTCTGGCTCCACATAATACGAGTGCACAAAGTACATATAGCTATCATCCGGTATACCTTCCAAGGCCTTGAGCCTTGAGCCTTGAGCCTTGAGCCTAATTGTGTTCCACCCCATGTGCGGGATCTTTAAGTCCTGCTTATCCTGAAACCTCTTTACCGTACCTTTAAGTACGCCCAGCCCAGCTGTCTTGTCACCCTCTTCGCTCTCTGAAAAAAGCAGCTGGAGGCCAAGGCATATTCCCAGAAATGGTTTCTGCTTCTTTATGCTATCGAGTATGGCATCTGTCAGCCCTCTCTTTTTCAGCTCCTGCATGGCCACGCCAAATGCGCCTACGCCTGGCAACACAACCTTATCTGATGTAAGGATATCCTCGAAAGAAGAGCTTATCCTGACCTTTGAGTAATAAAGCTCAAACGCCTTTTGCACGCTCCTTAAATTCCCCATCCCATAATCAATTATCGTAATCATAGCCTTCCCTTGGTAGACGGCACGCCTTTTACGCGCGGATCTATCTGAGTTGCATCATCCATGGCCTTGGCCAAGGCCTTAAAGATTGCCTCTAACAGATGGTGCATGTCAGGACATAAAGAAAGAACAGAAATATTAATAGTAATTGGAAATTTGTTTTTCAGCGCCTCAAGAAATTGCCTTGCATGTTCAACGCTATAGCCTTCAACGTCCGTAGTCGTCTGACTCGAAAGCCCCCCCCAATTAGAATTAAGATATGGCCTTCCGCTTATATCTACGACAACACGAACCAATGCTTCATCCATCGGAACAGTCTTTTCTCCAAATCTCCGGATCCCCTCTTTGTCACCCAGGGCCTTCTCAAAGGCCTGACCTAGACACATCCCAATATCCTCATTAGTGTGATGTATATCTATATCCAAATCACCTTTCGCCTTAATCTTCAAATCAAAAAGCCCATGCTTTGCAAATAGAGTAAGCATATGGTCCAGAAATGGTATGCCAGTCTTGATATGGGACACACCCTTCCCGTCTATGGTCAGATCGACCACTATGCTTGTCTCTTTAGTCTTTCTCTCTACCTTTGCCTTCCTCTTCTTCATACCCACCTCCAAGAAAATCGCCTTCGGCAATGACATTTTTACTATTGCCGGATCTGGCCATTACCCAGGACAATATACTTGTACGTGCAGAGCTCTTCCAGCGCCATTGGGCCGCGCGCGTGTATCTTGCCTGTGGAAATGCCTATCTCTGCCCCCAGTCCAAACTGATATCCATCTGTAAATCTCGTTGAGGCATTTAAATATACGCAAGAAGAATCAACATTGTTTAAAAATTTATCAGCGGCCTTTTTATTCTTTGTAACAATTGCGTCAGAGTGGCTTGAGCCATATTTATTTATAAATGTTATTGCCTCTTCGACATTGGCCACAACCTTTATTGCCAACACCAGATCAAGGTACTCCTCATACCAATCCTTGTCTGTAGCAGCCTTTATACCCCCTAAGATCTTGCGCGTCTTTTCGCAGCCCCGCAGCTCGACATCTGCCTCTTCCAATGCCCGCGCCACACCAGGCAAAAACTTTTGCGCAACATCCTTGTGAACCAGCAGATTCTCTATTGCATTGCAGACACCTGGCCTCTGTACCTTTGCATTAAACGCGATCTCTCCTGCCTTTTTCAGATCTGCAAATTTATCAACATACAGATGACACACGCCCTTGTAGTGCTTAACAACAGGCACAGTAGAATTCTTTGCAACATGCCTTATCAAACCTTCCCCGCCCCTCGGGATAATAAGATCTATGTATTCGTCGGCCTCGAGCATCACCTCGACCGCCTCTCTGTCAGTCACATTGATCATGCCAATGGCCTCTCTCGGAATGCCGAATTTCTCAATCCCCGACGCGATAGAACGATGTATTGCGAGATTTGAATTGATCGCCTCGCTCCCCCCTCGCAAGACACACGCATTGCCAGACTTAATACAAAGCGCAGCGCAATCACTTGTCACGTTGGGCCTGGATTCGTACACTATGCCCACTACTCCTATAGGCACCCGCACCTTTTTTATCACCAGCCCATTAGGCCTCTTCCACTTCCGCAATACCTCACCAACGGGATCTTTTAAGCCGCTGACTGCCTTTATGGCCTGCGCCATCTCCTCAATGCGTTTATTAGTAAGCATCAGCCGGTCTATCATGGCATTTGAAAGGCCCTTTTTCTTTGCAATGCTAATGTCCTTCGCATTCTGCAAAAGTATATACCTGGAATTTTTCAAAAGCGCCTTTGCCATCGCAGAGAGCGCCTTATTCTTATTTTTGGTAGACACGCCTGCAACCACCCGCGACGCATCTTTGGCATTATTCAATATTTTTAATATCTTTTTCTTAAACCGCATACTGTCCTTTTTCTCCAAAACCCGCATTTAATTATAAAATGCGGGTTTTGAATTTGAAAGATCTATTTTCTACCCTTAGGAATAAATACTGTGCCGACATTTTCGCCATCCAGGATCCTGCGCAAGATGCCTTTTCTGCGGCCATTTGCAATCACACTATAAACCCCGGAGTCCATGGCAAACCTACAAGCATCCAGCTTGGTCATCATCCCCCCAAGGGAACTTTCCTTATTTGTGCCGCAGGCCTCTTTTTCCAGTTTTGCGTCAATCTCTTTGACCACATCCACGCATACCCTGTCCTTGCCAATACATAACCCGTCCACGTCAGTCAACATTATCAATAAATCCGCGCCCACAAGATCCACAACCAGGCTGGAAAGCTTATCATTATCCCCGAACTTTATCTCGTCGACAGATACAGTATCGTTTTCATTGATGACAGGGACTACCTTTTCTCTCAAGAGCGTATCAATCGTGTTCCCTGCATTAGTGTACCTGCGCTTATCGCGTATGTCTTCCCATGTCAAGAGTATCTGCGCAACATGAAACCCGTTCTTGTTAAAAAATTCTTCATACGTGTTAATGAGCCTGCCCTGGCCTACTGCTGCGCATGCCTGTTGCTCAGGCAAACTTTTCGGCCGCTTCTTTATGCCCAATAAATGCATGCCTGCTGCAATAGCGCCGCTGGACACAATGACTACCTCGCGGCCATGTTTCAAGAGCATGGACACATCTCGGCTAAAATCCCTGATCCATGCCTTATCCAGCTTAAGGTCCTTTGCGGCCAATACACTAGTGCCTATTTTGATAACAATTCTTTTTGAGTTTTTTATTCTCTGTCTACACATAGCATCAAAATAATCCCTGCTAACTTTACACTCTTGCAATCTTCAAGTGTAAAGTTAGGCCTTAAGTTTTTTATACGCTGCCTCCAGCATCTCCTTTATCCCCTCTCCTGTAACGCAGGAAACAGGGTGTATTTTCTTTTTTATCTTTTTCTTAAAACGCTCCAGGTTCTCAGTCGCCTCTGGAAGATCCATTTTATTTGCTGCCAGGATCTGCGGCCGCTTCTTGAGAACCGGATTATATAGTCCGATCTCTTTATTTATTGCCTCTAAATCATGGACAGGGTCTCTTCCATCCACCCCCGCCATGTCTATCATGTGGACCAGGACCTTTGTGCGCTCAACATGCCTCAGGAATTCGTCACCCAATCCCCTTCCTGAATGCGCGCCTTCTATCAATCCTGGTATGTCGCATACAAGAAAACTTCGTTCTGGATCCAGCCGCACTAAACCTAAGGCAGGCGTCTTTGTGGTAAAGGGGTAATTGGCTATCTTGGGACGGGCGTTTGAAACGCGTGAAACAAGGCTTGACTTCCCAACATTGGGATAACCAATGATCCCGACATCAGCGACCAGTTTCAGCTCTAATCTAATATTTTTTTCTTCGCCGTCTTTCCCAGGCGTGGCATCTCTCTTGCGCGAATTCCCTTTACCGCCTTCACCGCCCCTGGCTATGACTACTGAGCGCGCCGCCTTATCAAGGTCGCAATACGTGATCTCTTCATCTCTGTCCCTTACTACAGTACCGATAGGGACCCTTATTATACAATCTCGGCCATCAGCGCCTTTTTTGTGGTTGCTGCTGGCATTGTATCCTGAATCTGCCTTGAAGTGTTTTTGGAAATAAAAATTGACAAGGGTCTGGACATTGTTGTCAGAAACTATTATTACGTCTCCGCCTTTTCCTCCGTCGCCGCCATTAGGCCTTTTATATCTCTGGCCCTTGCCCTTGGAAAAGCTATGACAGCCATCGCCGCCATCCCCTGCCTTTATAAAGATATCTGAATGGTCGATAAACATATATTAATTCGCTGCACTCATTATCACACCACACTGATCTTTCGACCACTGCCGAACTGCACAACGCCACCCTTGAGCGCAAACAAGGTCTTGTCCCTGCCCATGCCCACTCCAGGACCAGCAAAAAACTTGGTCCCTTTCTGCCGTACAATGATGCTGCCAGCAGTAACTACCTGGCCCCCAAAGCGTTTCACGCCAAGACGCTGTGAATTTGAATCGCGGCCATTCCTTGAACTTCCCGCTGATTTGGTATGTGCCATTTTTCGCCTCCTTGAGTCATTTGACTATCTCTTTCACCTTAAGCACCGTATAATTCTGCCTGTGGCCTATCTTCTTCCTGGAATTGCCAAGTCTCCTGCGATATTTAAAGGAGATCACCTTGTCTCCTTTGGTCTCGCCTATGACCTCACATGCAACTGATGCGCCCTTTATATAAGGCTTGCCTATAGTTACATCCTTATTGTCAGCGACAAGGAGCACCTTGTCCAATTTGATTTCCTTGGCTTCCTTATGATCCAGTCTTTCTACAGCCACCACATCACCCTTTGAAACCTTATACTGCTTTGAACCTGTCTCAACTACTGCGTACATTTTACCCCTCCCTCTATTATCCTTTTGAAAAGTATTATTTTACAATAATTCCGTGGTTTTGTCAACCCCTGCCATTGCTATTGCTATCGCTGGACTTTGAAGCGCTCAATATGCAGGTCTGGCTCTGCGATTATTACAATCCTTGCCCTGTGCTCAGACTCCATCTTTGTAATAGAAGGCCTGTCCTCATTCAAAAGATAATTAGCCACATCTGAATGCACATACGACCTGATCTCTTTGGCCCTGGAGCGCTCTAGTTCTTTCTTTATGGCGCGCAGCACCTCTATGGACATTGTAGTGACTGACTTTACTGAGCCCCTGCCGCTGCAATAAGGACAGTTCTGGTAAGACACCTTTCTCACGCCTCTTCTTATGCGCTGCCTGGTCATCTGAACTATGCCAAACTCTGACATCCTTAATATCTGAATCTTCGCCTTGTCCTTTTTTACTGCATTGATCAGTATATCAAAGAGTTCGCGCCTGCGCCCATGTTGCGCCATATCAATAAAATCTATTACAACTATGCCTCCTATATCCCTGAGCCTGATCTGCCTGGCAATCTCTGCGGCCGCCTCGCAATTTACCTTAAACGCTGTATCCTCTATATGCTTCCTGCTAAATGACCCGCTATTTACATCAATCGCAATCAATCCCTCTGTCTCTTCTATTACAATGTAGCCGCCGCATTTAATTCCCACCTTTTTCCCGTATAATCCTTCTATCTCCTTCTCTATGCCGCGAGAATCAAATAAATTCACCCTCTCCCTGTAAAGCATGAGCTTTCTCTTCATGGACGGCATTAGATTGTTGGCAAACTGCCTTAATTTCTTATACTCTGTCCTAGAGTCCACGAGCACCCTGGTCACATCCTCGCTAAATATATCTCGCAGGATCCTGTATGTAAGTCCATATTCTTCGTGAATAAGTGACGGCGCCTTTGCCTTACTGCTGATCTTCTGTATCGTGCGCCACAATGCAGTCGAATACCTGATCTCGCGCCTGAAATCTCCCTCACTCTTTCCTGACCCGGCTGTCCTGACAATGATCCCCATCTTAAGCCCAGAAAACAACTTCTTCAGTATTTTATGCAACCTGTTGCGCTCTGCCCGGTCACTGACCTTTTTTGAAACACCCATGTGGCGGTCAAAAGGCATGAGCACAGTAAATCTCCCTGGTATGCCTACGTGTGTGGTAAGCCTGGGCCCCTTGTTCCCTATTGTGTCCTTTACCACCTGCACCAGCACCTCTTGTTTTTCCTTTGCAAGCTTGTTTATCTCTGAAGGCCTTGGCCTTGCGCGACGCGCTGGAGAGGCCTTGCCCTCTTCCTCGAGTAAATCAAATTCATGCGACGGCGAAAGCATATCAGAGACATATAAAAATCCATTTTTCCCATGGCCTATATCCACAAATGCAGCGCCTATCCCTGATACAACAGACTTCACTATGCCCTTGTAAACATTGCCCACCAGGGTCTCCTGACTGGGCCGCTCCACATAATAAGACTCGAGTCTTGAGCCTTCTACCACAGCGACCCGTATCTCCTGCGACTCAACATTAATCAAAATTTCTTTCTGCATGTCTATTTTTTTCCTTTCTTAACACGAACTTTTAGCTTCTAATATTCTTACGCCTTCCGGCAATTTCTCATTCATCTTTTTCTTAAATTCCTCTGGCCCCACCCATTTCTCCATCTTAAACAGTACCCCTTCATCCTCGCTCTCTACTCCAAGCTTCAGCGCCTTTCCAAAACTTATTCTGTAATGCGGAGAAAAACCCTGACTTAAGGCAACAGGAAGTCTTGCCCGTCTAACAGACCTTTGAAAAAGCCGGACAATATCCAGGTGGGATATATACTTAAGGTCTCCTCTTTTGCAAAATCTTACCTCAATCTTCAACTGCGGGCTTGGATTCTGGGCTGACAAGGTTAACTGTTATAAAAAACAAAAGGTCTGTTGTATCAACTGTCTTTTCCTTTTTCTTAAACAAAAAACTCAATAATGGTATGTCTCCCAGTATAGGCACCTTGATCACTGTATCAGTCACATTCTCTTTTATAAGCCCGCCGATGACTATCGTCTCCCCATCTTTTACCATTACATTAGTCGAGGCCTTGCGCACTGAAAACCTTGGCGCCTGGATATTCCCGCCTGAAGTGCTAAATGTATCCCACGATAAAAACGCTGACACCTCTGGCTCTAGTTTTACTGCAATATAGCCCTCTGGATTTATCTGCGGTGTTACAGATAGGGTTATGCCCAGCTCTTTTTCCTCATATCCTGTCACCTCAATATTGCCTGTGCTATCGTTCCGCTCATAAGTAGGTATACTAAACGTTGTTGCCACTACTATTCTTGCCTCTTTGTTGTCTAATGTTGTTATCCTGGGGTTTGATATTATCTTTGTATTAGTTTTTGATTTTAAAATCTGGAGCACTGCCTGCAGCTGACTAAAGCTAAGAGTACCCAGGGTAAAATTAGTTGGCAATGCCAATGGAAAGGCCCTGCCCGGGTTTCCAGGAAATGCCCCGATATTATCACCTGCCGGCCCGTCTGGATCTCCATCTGGAAAATATTGACCTCCTGTCTGTCCTCTATGCCAGGGAAATGTTAGCGGCCTTGAAGCGCCAGAGGCGCTTATCTGCGTGGTCCAGTTTATACCCAGCTTGTCTTCTTTATCCAGCGTAGTCTCTATTATCTTTGCCTCGATATTCACCTGCTGCGTCCTCATGTCAAGCTTTCCAATCACCTGCTTTATTTTATAGACATTGGTCGGTATATCTGTCACGATTACCAGATTTGCCCTTTTGTCAAACTTAACACTACCCCGCTCACTCAGCATCTCTTCTATTGCCAATGGCACATTCTCAGCTTCTGCATAATTAAGAGAAAAGACCTCTGTCACTAACTCCTCTTTCTCTAAATTTTCAGTCGTGGTCACACGGATGATATTGTCGTCGCGCTCATATGTATATCCATACGTCCTCAATATCACTTCCAGGGCCTTGTCCCACGGCACATCTGTAAGCCGTATTGTAATAGGCCCTGTCACTTCCTGGCCCGCGACAATATTTATCCCGCTTTTATACGAGAGTATCCTTAATACATTTGTAATATCAGCATTTTTAAAATCCAATGTCACGTTGCCAGCTGAAGTAACAACGGGCTCTCCAAGAGGCATAAGTTCACTCGAGGCCACCTGTGTCTCACCGTTCTCGTCCTGCGCATGGCCAAAAGTTACTGCAGACAGCACTAAGATAAAAACAATGCTAAATTTAAATAAATTCATTTTTGCCTCCATTTTACTCACTCCTTAATTCGACCTTTACCTCTTCTCCGCCAACATCAAAGATCACGCTGTCGTCCTTTATCTCAATGACCTTTACTGAACCTATTTCCTGGCCTTCCTCTACTATCTCGCCATTTATTATAGCCACAGACCCCCTTGCAGCGTCCCAGACAATGCCTTCCAGCCTCACGTCCTTTATACCTGTGATCGCATATGCATCAGATACATATGCGCCAGATTCAGAAATGAGCGGCACAAACGGGTCCCGATTGCCCTTCGAGTCGTATTCATAGGCCCCTTCTGCAAACGCAGAACTTATTATGCAAAAAGTTATAATTCCATATAATATAAATAATATTTTATTCTTTAGCAACATATGTCCTCACTCGCAGCTTTATATCGTGATGCAGTGGATCCTGCGGCCGTCCACTTATTGATATATCATCAATGCTTATAAACCGCTCCATGTTCTCTAATTTATTTATAAACGCGCCGCACTGATGATAACCAGCCCTTGCCTCTATCAATATTGGAAATTCCCTGTAAATCCCTGCCTCACCCAGCTCATCATCCCGCATCTCTATAGGCTTGATCTTTAATATCTTCACGCCGGAAGACTCTGCAATGTCTGAAAAATCTCCCAGGAGGCTCGAGACCTCATCCTGGGCCGGCAGGCTCTTTTCCAGATACTCGGCCTGATTTTCAAGCTCCTCGTATTGTCTTTTTATGCCTTCTTTATTTGCTATAAGTCTCTCTGCTGCCCTGACGCTCCTCTTAACAGCAAAAAATCCCCTGTTCTTCGCGATAAAACCTCTGAACTGGGGCGCCAGAAGCAGGTTAAAGTAGAACATCAAAAGCGCCACCCCGAAGATCCCAAAAAGTACATACAGTTTTTGTTTTTCTTTAATATCCATAATTTTTAAAATACAGCACTATCTTAAAGTCCACAACGTCCTTTGCTTCTTGAGACCTGCGCTGCACTGACTCCAGCCTGATATTGCTAAAATCTTTAAAAAAAGACGGGTGCTCCCTGATATTTTTCATAAACTTGCCAACAGAGGCCATGGCCTCTTCTTTCTCTGATATGACACTGCCTTCTATTACAAAATTATTTTCTACATCAGTGCGAATGCGCGTAAGCCATATGCCTGACAGGACCAGATCAGATAGCTCATTTAATTTCTGCGCCCAGAGAAATCGCCTCTTTGTAATCTGGCCCAGCACCTGCATCTTGGTCCTTAAAATAGATATCTTGTTATTGACCAGGTCCACATTTGATTTTTCCTCAGACATGGCTTGTTCCTTTAGGATGAGCTTTCGCATCTGAGATGTCCTTATGGATGAGCCCATAAAGAACAACAATACCAATAATATAAGAAAGCCCACAGCGCCTCCGCCGGCAATGGGCGCGATCTTGCCTACATTAATGCCAATGCTTCCAAGGTCAAAATTGAAAAGCTCTTTTGTCTTTTTACGCTTTTCTTCTGGGAGTAGGTTGATTTCTATCATATTTTTATTTTCTCAGGGCCAGGCCCATGCTAACTGCAAAGAGCGCTGGTATCCCCTCTACCTCTTTATCTCTTGCGCCATCTGCGACAATAATATCCTGAAACGGATCCCACATCAGGGTATCCACGCCCAGGCTGTCCTGTAAAAAATCAACTATGTTAAATAAATATGACGAACCTCCGCTTATATAAAGTTTGTCTACGCCTTTGCCTGACTGAGACTCATAATAATCAAAAGACATCCTTATCTGCGAAGAAAATCTTTCAAGGACCGGCGTTATTACATTGACGACATCTTCTCTCTTGTCACCCGGGACATGCTTAAGCGCCTCAGCCTCTTCTGCGCTTATATTCATTGCGTCTTCGATCCTCTTTGTTATATCCTGTCCGCCCCACAAGAGATCCCTTGTAAAATGTACACTCCTATTTGCTGCTATATTCATATTTGAAAACTTGGCGCCTATATTTAAAAGCGCGTAAGTAGAATCTTCCTTGATGCCTGTCTTTAGCCTATGAAATGCATTCAAAAGCGCAAAACTATCAACATCTATAATATTGATATCCATGCCTACTTTTTTAAACAGCTCTATCAGATTACCTGCATCACTCTTTTTTGTGGCAACCAGCAGCACCCTTTGAGGGCCTGACGAGGCTTTCTCTATCACTGCGCAGTCTACGATCGACTCATTTATCTTGAACGGGATATATTTCTCTGCCTCAAATTTTATAGCGCTCTTCAACTCCTCCTTCTTCATGGGCGGCATCTCAATATACCTCACCACAACAGATGGCCCTGAAAGTGAGATATTGACACTCTTGTGAGAGGGCTTGGCAGCAGAGATCAGTTTCTTAAGGTCCAGCTCTATACCTTCTTTGCTGAGCGGCCTTATAGAGCACTTTATAAGCTTGACCTGGCCTTTTTGCTCTTCGAGCTCTATCAGCTTCAGGCTATGGCTTCCTATGTCAAGGCCTATGGTTTTTTTAATTATCTGGCTCCTCGTATAATCTCAACTAATGTAAACCCCGTATACTTCTTCATTTATAACAAATTTATACTAATTACCAACAAAAGTCAAGTGAAATGCGCCCTAAAACAACAAACCCGTCCGCCTTATTGCATGGCGGACGGGTTTGAATAAATCTTACTCTACAAAATAACCTTACTCTATCGGCGCTCCTGCTGCATTGTTCAGCCTTATCACACCAGTCTCGTTCACGAAAAAGATACGAGTGCCTGTTGTGCCTGGCGCTGCAGGGCTAGATGTGCAGGTAAACTGGTTATTGTTTACCATGACATAG
>JAHILY010000053.1 GCA_018896815.1 Candidatus Omnitrophota bacterium
AAGCTCCCGCAAGGAACTGAGATGGTAATGCCAGGAGACAATGTGGAAATGGAAATAGATCTAATCGTCCCTATTGCAATGGAAAAGGAACTACGCTTTGCAATACGTGAAGGCGGCCATACTGTAGGCGCGGGTGTAGTAGCAGAGATAACAGGGTAAGTAAATATGCCGAGAGAATTCATCATAATTGCTTGTACGGACTGTAAGAGAAAAAATTATACAGCCAAGAAGAACAAGAAGGCGCAGACAAAGCGGCTTGAGATAAAGAAGTTTTGCAAGTTCTGCAAGAAGAGGACTTTGCATAAGGAGGAGAAATAGCATAATGGCCTGATAGGCCAGTAGCTCTAATTGGCAGAGCAGCGGTTTCCAAAACCGCGTGTTGGGGGTTCGAATCCCTCCTGGCCTGCCAGAACCGCAGATTACGCAGATTTCGGATAAGTAAGCGGGCTAGCAGATTACGCAGATGTTGGGTGGTTAAGGGATTCGAAGGGAGCTTTGCGCCGAGCGAAGCGAGGAAAAGCTGCGACAAATAGGAGCAGCGTAAGCAAAGCGAGTGGCCGACTTCGCCCGAAGGGCGAAGCGCCGAATCCCTCCTGGCCTGCCAGAACCGCAGATTACGCAGATTTCGGATAAGTAAGCGGGATAGCAGATTGTACAGATTGTTGGGTGGAAATGAAAATATTTTCGAAGATAACAAAATTTGTTACAGAAGTAAAAGTGGAGATGCAGAAGGTGTCATGGTCTGACAGGAACGAATTGATTGGTTCCACAGGCATTGTCATAATATCCACTGCGCTCCTGGCTATATTTATAGGTATAGTGGATTTAGTGCTGGCGAGATTTATAAACATTTTGCTGAGGTAGCTCTTTTAAATAACATGACAAGTAAGTGGTACGTAATACATACATTGACAGGTCAGGAAGAAAAGGTCAAGACGACTATTGAAGGGAAGATTCAAGAAGGGGCGTTGAAAGAAAAGGTCTTTCAAGTACTTATACCTACTGAGCAGGTATCTGAGGTAAAGGACGGCAAGAAGAAGATCTCCCTTAGAAAATTCTTTCCAGGATATGTCCTCTTAGAGATGGATCTGGATGACGAGACCTGGTATGTGGTACGGAATATACCAGGGGTCACAGGGTTTATAGGCACAAAGACCAGGCCCACACCCCTTTTAGAAAGCGAAGTCAACCACATCATAAAGCAGACAGAAGAGCGCAAGGAAAAGCCAACGCCCAAGGTTATTTTTGAAAAGGGCGACAGCGTGAAGATCATAGAGGGCCCGTTTATAAATTTCAGCGGCATTGTTGAAGAGGTAAATCCAGACAAGGGCAAGGTAAAGGTAATGGTATCGATATTTGGCAGGGCAACGCCGGTCGAGATGGAATACTGGCAAGTGGAGAGATTGTAATGGCGAAAGAGATTAAATCCATAATTAAGTTGCACGTAACAGGCGGGCAGGCAAATCCAGCTCCTCCTGTTGGCCCTGCATTGGGGCAACATGGCGTTAATATAATGGAATTCTGCAAGTCTTTTAATGAAAAGACAAAGGACAAGCCAGGCCTGGTGCTTCCTGTTGTAATCAGCGTGTATAAGGACAAGTCATTTTCCTTTATTATAAAGAGTCCGCCATGCTCAGTGCTTTTAAAGAGGGCATGCGGCATAGCAAAGGCATCTGGCACGCCAAACAAGGAAAAGATAGGCAAGGTCACAAAGGATCAGGTGCGGGAGATCGCAAAGACAAAGATGAATGACCTGAATGCCGCAGATATCGAAGGCGCCATGAAAACGATAGAGGGAACTGCAAGGAGCATGGGAATAGAGGTAGAATTATGACAAAGTTAACTAAGAGACAAAAAGAATATCAGAAATTAGTTGACGAGAACAAGGTCTATGCGCTTGAAGAGGCTGTTTCTCTTCTTAAGAAGGTGCCGCATGCAAAGTTTGACGAGACAGTAGAGGTCGCATTTAAGCTGAACGCAGACCCAAAGCAGTCAGACCAGATGATAAGAGGCACTGTAGGGCTTCCTCATGGCACTGGCAAGAATGTAAAGGTGCTTGTGCTGTGTAAGGGCGAAGGCGCTACTGCTGCAAAAGAGGCAGGCGCTGATTATGTGGGCTCGTCAGATCTCATCCAGAAGATCATTTCTGGCTGGATAGACTTTGACGTTGTGATAAGTGCGCCTGATATGATGCGCGAAGTAGGCAAGCTCGGAAGGGTGCTGGGTCCTCGCGGCCTAATGCCGAATCCAAAGACAGGCACTGTCACGAATGACCTTGCAGGGGCTGTAAGGGAATCAAAGGCGGGCCGCATAGAGTTTAAGCTGGACAAACTGGGCAATATAAATGTGGGCGTGGGAAAGATCTCATTTGAGGAAAAGAATATCTGTGATAATGCCTCAGTTGTCATAAAGGCTATAAATAAGGCCAGGCCGCACGGTATTAAAGGTAAGTATATAAAGAATATTGCAATAGCAATAACAATGGGTCCAGGGATTAGGCTGGATCTAGTGAAGCTGGGAACTACATAGACGCGGGTTAAAGAAACCACAGAGGACACAGAGAAAAAAACAGCTGACTTAAAGAATTTTAATTCTAAAAATCTCTGTGTCCTCTGAGGTATCTTTTTTAAATCATGACTAAGTTGTCAAAAGAATGCAAAAAAATGATGGTCAAGGAGATATCCATGCGCTTGAATGACGCTGAGACCATTATTGTTACAAATTACAAAGGGCTCAGCGCGAGGGACATGAATGCATTGCGCAGGGAGCTTGGAAATATATCAGGCGAATACATCGTTGTCAAGGATGCAATGGCTAAAAAGGCACTTGGCGACGGACGCAACAAAGACATAAAAGACATGATAAAGGGCGAGGTCGGTATAGCTCTGGAAAAACAAGAAGACTCTTCAGGTATCTCAAAGGTGCTTGTGAAGTTTGCAAAGGACCATGCGTCTCTGAAGATACGCGGCGGAATAATGTCTGGAGGCGTGCTTACAGTGGGCAGTATAAAAGAGCTCGCATCGCTTCCTTCCAGAGAGGTCTTACTGGGCAAGCTGGCTAATGTGCTTAATGCGCCGATACAGGGACTGGCCGCCGCCCTAAATGCAATAATATGTAAAATTTTATATGCGCTGAATGCGGTTAAAGAAAAGAAGGAAAAAGAGCCAAAGCCACTAGCAGAGCCGGCTAAGGCCGAGGAGAAGAAGGAAGAACCAAAGGCTGGCGAGACAAAAGAAGAGAAGCCTGTCGAGGCTAAAGAAGAGCCGAAAGAAGAACCGAAACAAGAGGAGAAAAAAGAGGAATCAAAGGTAGGGGACAAGCCAACCGAGGATAACAAGGAGGAGAAAAATGGCTGACGAAAAGAAAATGGAAGAAATGTTAACGACAATCGAAAACATGTCTGTGCTCGAGCTGTCAAATCTCGTAAAATCAATCGAAGAGAAGTTTAGCGTGACTGCACAGGCACCTGTAGCAGCTCAAGCAGTGGGTGCAGTCCCAGGCGCAGCAGCTGAAGAGGAGAAGACCACGTTTACAGTGGTGCTTGCATCAGCAGGCGACAAGAAGATACAGGTCATCAAAGAGATCCGCACTATAATAAATCTGGGCCTCAAGGAAGCAAAGGACCTGGTAGAAGGTGCGCCAAAGACAGTAAAAGAAGGCGTTGGCAAGGACGAGGCAGAGGATATAAAGAAGAAACTGGAAGCGCAGGGAGTGAAGGTCGAATTAAAGTAAACCACAGAGAACACTGAGAAAAAGATAGTCGACTTAGAGTATTTTTAATTCAAAAAAACTCTGCGTCCTCTGTGGTATCTTTTAAAGCAAGGAGATATAATGCCGAATCGTAAGAATTTCGCAAAGCTCAAAGAAGGGGCAAGTATGCCTTATCTATTAGAGATACAGGAACAGTCTTACGAGATATTTCTACAGATAGACACACCTAAGACCAAGCGCAAGCATGAAGGACTGCAGGCAGTATTTGAAGAGATATTTCCCATAGAGAGCAA
>JAHILY010000054.1 GCA_018896815.1 Candidatus Omnitrophota bacterium
CCTATTTTTAGACTTTTTCACCCACTCCTAAATCCGAACACCTCCCTTTCAAAAGAGTAGCTTTACTATACTACAGGAGGCATATATGTGTCAAGAAAAATCTCGCCTTCGGCTCGATGACTCAAAGAGATTTTTCGCAGACCTCGTCCGCCTTCAGCGAGACTTTGCCCGCCTTCAGCGAGACTTTGCCGCTTTTGGCGGGTCAAGCAAAATCTGCGAGAGCACTGAAAAAGTCTAAAAATAGGCAGTGCTCTCTGTAATCTTACATAATCTCCGTAATCAGAGGTCGCTGACCAAATTTTAAGAGTTTTTCAGCGACCTCAGTTATTATGTTAACTTTGCATCTTTATCTAGATTAAGCCTTTAGGAAGGTGAAAATCTCATCTGACAGGTCATGTCTTTTGACTTCTATAACCTTACCAGTTGCCCTCTCTTTTATTTCAACTACCCCTTTCTTTAAGCCTCTCTGTCCTATGACTATTGCAAAAGGTATGCCTATCAGCTCGGCATCATTAAACTTAACACCTGCGCTTTCGTTTCTGTCGTCGAGCAAAACTTCTATTCCTTTGCTCTGCAATGAGTTATAAACTTCATCTGCCACTGTCTGCACATCCTCTTTTTCATAATTTATAGGCACTATTATGACCTGGAACGGTGCTATAGATAATGGCCAGATTATGCCTTTTTTGTCATTTGAAAGCTCGATCGCGGCTGCTATTATCCTGTTTACACCTATGCCATAACAGCCCATTACACACGGCTCGAGCTTGCCATCTTCATCTAAGAACTCTGCCTTCATTGCCTTTGAATATTTCAAGCCCAGCTTAAATACATGGCCCATTTCTATTGCATGCTCTATCTTAATGCCTTTATTGCACTTAGGGCATTTATCTTTGTCTGTTATCATCCTTAAGTCTGTCCATTCTTTTACCTTAAAGTCC
The DNA here is from genome assembly GCA_018896815.1 of Candidatus Omnitrophota bacterium. Taxonomy (GTDB): domain Bacteria; phylum Omnitrophota; class Gorgyraeia; order Gorgyraeales; family Gorgyraeaceae; genus JAHILY01. Next base: position 942 of record JAHILY010000054.1, read on the forward strand.
CTGTCTATGTTAACATTTATGAAGTGTTTGTCTTTTTTGTTTGCGCCAGCTACAAAATTGGCCATGCCATTTATAGCATTATCAGCTATTATCCTCATGTCCTTAAGTCCAACTGGCCCTGAAAAGCCAAGTGGACATTCAGTGGCCTTTTTAATAATATCCTCTGTGGCCATCTCTATAGTTCCGGCTTTAAGATATTTTTTAATCTTTGCCTCGCTTGCCTCATGGTCACCGCGTATCAGGACAGCTACTGGCATTCCATCTGCAACATATATAAGCGTCTTGACCATTTGTTCTGGCTTTACCTTTAAAAGCGCCCCTACCTTTTCAATAGTGCTCACGCCCGGGGTATCCACTTCTTTAAAAGACTTTTCTTTAACCTTGACACTTGACACTTGACACTTGACACTTGCTATATCCAAACTCGCTGCATACCCGCACGACTCGCAATGTGCCAAAAGATCCTCTCCGCTCTCAGCCAGCATCATAAATTCATGCGATACATCGCCTCCCATAATCCCAGTATCTGCTTCAACTGCCAACACTTTTAATCCGCACCTCTTAAAAATCGCCTCGTATACCTCATACATCTTCTTGTAGCTCTCATCAAGACCAGTATTATCGCGGTCAAAGCTATACGCATCCTTCATTATGAACTCACGGCTGCGAATTACGCCAAACCTCGGCCTAACCTCGTCTCTAAATTTTGTCTGGATCTGATATAATGTTATGGGGAGCTGCCTGTAGGAACGGATGTGGTCTCGAACAAGGGCTGTGATTACTTCTTCATGGGTAGGCCCAAAGACCATGACTCTGTTATGCCTGTCTTTAAATTTAATAAGATCTTCGCCTAATGCCTTATACCTGCCTGACTCATGCCATAACTCTACTGGCTGTAGCGACGGTAAAAATAGCTCAAGCGCACCCTTCTTATCCATCTCTTCACGGATTATATTCTCTACCTTCTTTAAGGCCCTCAGGCCAAGCGGAAGGTAAGTATATGCCCCTGAGACAAGTTTTCTGATCAGGCCAGCTCGTATCATCAATCGATGACTTACTGCCTCTGCCTCACTCGGTATTTCTTTTAATGTAGGAATAAAGTACTTTGTCCACTTCATATTATCGTCGTCCGCCTGCCCCGAGCAAAGTCGAGGGGTCGTCCATCGTCCGTATCTCGCGTAATAACTTAGTAACTATTTCTTTTTCTTTAATCCTGTAAAGAATACGTCCTTTTTTAAAAATTACTCCTGACTTTCTCCCGCACGCCACACCTATATCTGCATCCTTTGCCTCGCCTGGACCGTTAACCTCACACCCCATCACAGCTATCTTAACGTTCCTCGAGCCTCGAGCCTCGAGCCTCGAGCCTAACCTTGCTACTATCCCCTGCAAGTCCACCTGACACCGGCCGCACGTTGGACAACTAATTATCTCTGGCCCGAAGTTCCTCAGGTTAAGCGCCTGTAATATATTCTTCGCAGCTACTACCTCTTCACAGGGATGCCCTGTCAATGAAACCCTGATCGTATCTCCAATACTTTCTAAAAGCAACGCGCCTATACCGATAGAAGACTTAACCAGTCCTGTTGAAACAGGCCCTGCTGCTGTAATGCCGAGGTGAAGCGGATATCTTGAGCTTTTTGCAAACTTCCTATATGCATCAATTGTTGTCAGGACATCTGATGCCTTTAATGATACTATTATATCGTAAAACCTGGCCTTCTCCAATATTTTTATGTAATTCAGTGCAGCTTTTACCATAAGGCCTGCCAAGTCTTTCTTCCTGACACCTGCCTGCCCCGTACCCCTGCGGTACGGTGACACTTGAAACCTGACACTTCCTGAGTTAATCCCCACTCTAATCGGAATCTTCCTGCGCTTAGCAGCCATAGCTACTGCCCTGATCTGTTCTTCTTTATGTATATTCCCAGGATTTAATCTAATCTTGTCCGCGCCATTTTCCACTGCTTCAATAGCTAATCTATAATCAAAGTGAATATCTGCAACCAGCGGGATCTTGATTTTCTTCTTAATCTTTTTTATCGCGCTCGCTGCCTGAAAATCTTTAACCGCTACCCTTACTATCTCACATCCTGCCTTTTCAAGCTCTCGAATCTGTCTAACAGTAGCCAGAACATCCCGCGTGTCAGTCTTTGCCATAGACTGGATTACCACCGGCGCTTTTCCGCCAATCTTAACCTTTCCTACTCTAATCTGCTTTGTCACGTTAATTCTGATACACCGCGCAGGTGTATCAACACCTACGCGGTGTATACGGTAACTCTATTTCTGCCAGAGGCTGGCTATCTTTTCAAATATACCGAACCGTATAAAGTCATTGTAGAAGACAAACGCCATGAGACACAATATAAGTGCCAGGCCTGCCTGCGTTATATTTTCCTGCAGTTTATACGAAAGCGGCTTTTTCCTGACCTTTTCAATCACAAGAAACAAAATATGTCCGCCATCCAAAACCGGAAGCGGCAAGAGATTAAATATTGCAAGGGATGCGCTGATCACTGCCATTAGATGCAGTAAATACACAAATCCAAGCCTTGCTGCCTGGCCAGTTATATAAAATATGCCGACAGGCCCTGTCATTGACTCTTTAAAAGGAATCGCGCCTGTCATGCTCGCCCACAATGCCCTGTAAGTAAGGTAAGTGAGTGTAACCAATTTCCTGCCAGCCATGTAAATCGACTTGAAGATATTATACTTAACATATATCACTTCATCCGAAGGCGCAATGCCTATAAGGCCTACTTTTTTCTTGGAACCGAACATTGTCTTGAGCTCTTGCGACTTCGGCGCAACCACCAGATTCATCAATCTACCGTCTCTCTCTACAACCAATTCCAGTTCAGGCGCTTTATTGGTATGCACTATCTCGGTCACGTCCTCCCAGTATTTCACTTCTTTACTGTTTATCTCTACGATCCTGTCTCCCGCCTCTATGCCAGCAGCTTTTCCTGGATAATTCTCTAAAACCTCGCCTACCTTTGAAGTCAATGTAGGACTGCCTACAGCAAATACGAATGAAAAAATAACAAATGCCAATATATAATTCAAGAGCGGCCCTGCAAATATTATCCTTGCCCTCTCACCAACTGTCCTCGAGAGATATTCCCACTTCTCGCCCTTTATTTCTTCCTGTGGCGTCTCGCCACTGAGTTTTACATAACCACCCAGAGGGATTGCAGAAACCAAATACCTCGTCCCGCCTTTAGTAATACCAAAAAGCTCTGGCCCAAATCCTATGGAAAATTTCTCCACACGCACGCCAGTCTTCTTGGCGACTATAAAATGACCAAACTCATGCACTACTACCAAGACACTTAATACAGCTATAAAACTAACTAGTGACAACACCTATAAGCTCCCTTGTTTTTTCCCTGGCCCATTTATCTGCTTCTAATATATCCTTTAATTTGGCGTATCTTGTATTCTTATGCAAACCCAAGACCTTTTTGACTATTCTCGGGATGTCTGTAAATTTTATATGGCCCTTTAAAAACTCCTCAACAGCCACCTCGTTTGAAGAATTTAAGACACATGGATATGTCTTGCCTTTTTTAGCTGCCCCATACGCAATCTCAAGGCATGGAAATTTTTTCATATCAGGGGAATAAAAATGTATTGTCTTTAATTCTGAAAGGTTAAGTCCTTTTACAGGAGAGATAGACCTCGAAGGATAGGTAAGCGCGTATTGAATCGGCATCCTCATGTCACATAGGCCCATATGCGCTAAAATAGAGCCGTCCACAAACTCCACCATGGAATGCATTGCTGCCTCAGGATGGATCAGGACCTTGATCCTGTCTATGTCAACGCCAAAAAGGTGGTGCGCTTCGATCACCTCAAGCCCTTTATTCATCATCGTAGCAGAATCTACTGAGATCTTCCTGCCCATATTCCATCGAGGATGGTTAACTGCCTTTTTAGGGCTTATAGCCTTAAACATGTTTTTAGGTGTATGTAAGAACGGGCCCCCTGAACCTGTGAGATAGATACAATTTATCTCTGCCCCATCAGACTTTGCCATACACTGAAATATGGCGCTGTGCTCGCTATCCACAGGCAATATCTTAACATTATTCTTAGCTGCCTTTTTCATGATGATGTCGCCTGCCATGACAAGCGCCTCTTTATTCGCAAGCGCGATCCTCTTTGCATTATCGAGCGCTGTCAATATTGGCAAAAGCGCAGATGAGCCGACGATACCGACGATAACAGTATCGACCTTTGTATCGCGCAGCATCTGACACAGCCCCTCATTCCCCTCATAGACCCTTAGCTTTCCCCATTTCCCCTTATCATCCCCTATTCTCCCGCCCCCTATAGCAATAGCCTCTGGCCTAAACCTCTTCACCTGCCTCGCAAGCAATCCCACATTGGAATTAGTCGATAGACAGGCCACTTTAAATCTATCCTTAAACCTCGATATCACATCAAGGCTGCTTCTCCCAATCGAGCCTGTCGAACCTAAAATCGCTACTCTCTGCATAGTTATATCAACCTTACCACCCCCACCGCGGGGGGTGATCCACCCCCGCGGTGGGGGTGGTACTTGTAATTAAATATTCAGAAGTATGGTTATGTAAATATAAAAAATCGGGGCAGTGAAAAGCACGCTGTCAATAACATCCAGCATGCCGCCTAATCCTGGCAAAAAAAGACCTGAGTCCTTTACTTTATAATCCCGTTTCACAAGACTCTCTGCCAGATCCCCAAGCTGCGCAAAAATCCCGATCAAAATCCCGCTAATCAATATATCTGTAAATGACATCCATGGCAAAAAAGATTTGCCTATCAGGGCGAATGCTATGCTGAATAAAAAGCCGCCAATAGCCCCTTCCACTGACTTCTTAGGGCTTATCCTGGGTATAAGCGCGTGTTTCCCAAAATGTGAACCAACAAGATATGCTCCGATATCCCCTGCCTTTGTGACCAAAAGTAAATATGCCGCTAACTTATGTCCGTCCTCTAAATAGCGTATCTTTACAAGAAATGTAAAAAACCAGCCAATATAAAAAATGCCGAATAAACTTAGCGCGATCAATACCACTGCATTTTGATTTTCTTTTCTTGTAAACTGTATAAGAAAAAGCGCGATGAGCACAATTATAAAAAACAATGCCTCCCACAAGCCTCCTGTAGGCCTGAAAAAGTAGGTAATACAAGGAAGCGCTATGCCGGCAATAATTCCTAGATATACAAAGCTGGGCGGAAACTCATTCTTTGTGTCCAGTTTGAAAAATTCATAGAGCCCCATTGCTATAAATAGAGATGCGACCATACTGAAGAACCAGATGGGCAGGAGAAAGATGGTTGCGATGGTAATTAGGATTAAGATTATTGAAGTAATTGTGCGTTTAAACATATTTTATTCCGCGTTGGTTCCGTGATTATTTCCCGTATCTCCTCTCCCTGTTATCATATTCCTCGATAGCTATCTTGAGGTCTTTCTCGCCAAAGTCAGGCCAGAGTTTCGTAGTTACATAAAACTCTGCATACGAGATCTGCCATAGAAGGAAATTCGATATGCGCATCTCACCGCTTGTCCGAATCAAAAGATCTGGGTCAGGGCAATCCTTTGTATAAAGATATTCCGAAAAAAGCTTCTCATCTACATCAGATGTCTCTACGCTTCCCTTTTTTACATCCTCTGATATATTCTTTACTGCGCTGACGATCTCCTGCCTGGCGCCATAACTCAATGCAATATTCAAAACCAGGCTATTGTATGACTCTGTATCCTTCTCGGCCTGCTCTATCTTTTTTCTAAGAAAAGGCGCTATCCTTCCCCTGTCTCCTATTATACGCAACCTTACATTATTTTTATGAAAAATCTGAAATTGGCTGTCTAAAAAATTCTCCAGCAGCTTGAAAAGCCCTTCGACCTCTTTTCTTGGCCTCAGCCAGTTTTCAGTAGAGAATGCATAGAGAGTAAGATATTTTACACCAAATTTTATACAGGCCTGTACAGCCTTTTTTATAGACTCTACGCCCTGCTTATGACCCATTATCTTGGGCAGGCCCCTTTTTTCAGCCCACCGTCCATTACCGTCCATGATTATAGCTATGTGTTTGGGGACTACCATAATATTCTTATCTGATTTTATAAAAAAACGCGAAAGGGCAGCTTTTCTCAAAGCGCGCTTCGCGTTTTCTTTTAAAAATCATATTTTATCTTTACTATTCAGTAGCAGGGATCTGCAATACCGCAGCTGCTGCATTAAGCCTGTTCTCAAGGTCAGTATTGGCGCTTCTCAATCTCTCAGCTTCATTCTTTGCGCTCTCAGCCTCATTCCTTGCGGCATTTAAAGAATTTTGCGAGTCGCTGACTATTCGTACCTGCTCATCATATTTCATCTTTAGGCCTGAAATCTGTGGCGCAAAATTCACTATCTGTGAGTTTAGCTCTGCCACACGCGCGCGCGCTGAATTTAGCTGAGACCTTGCACTTGCCAGATTTACTGCAAGCACAATGCAGATGAGACTCACCAAAATGGGAATGATCATCGAATATAGCTTATTCTTATCCATGTCAACTCCTTTCGAATAGGTTCCGCGTTTACTTCTTATACTCCTTCAACCGTTTCTGGACATCTCTCTTTCTCTCTGTCAGCTTATCTATGTCTGCCTGGATCTTCTCTATATTTTTTGGGAGCACCACAAGCTCAACGCGCCTGTTCTGCCTGCGGCCCTCTACCTCTTTATTCGACGCAACTGGCCTGTGCTCTCCATAACCTGTTGCCGAGATCAATTTTGGATCAACGCCCTTTTCATTCACCACATAATGAAGCACGCTTATTGCCCTGGCCGTAGAAAGCTCCCAGTTTGACTTCCATCCAGAATATTTTATTGGCTCATTATCAGTATGGCCTTCTACCCCTATCTCTCTACCCTTTAAATTCTCATTAAACACCTTTGCGATCTTATCCAATACAGGGAGCGCATCTTTCTTCAGATCTGTCTTGCCAGAATCAAACAGCACCTCTGCTAAAAATATAATCGCAAGGCCCCTCTCTGCCATCTCGAGACGCACATCCTTATCACCTATCTCTTTTGCCAGTTTCTTCTCGAGCAGCGTCTTTGCATCGTCAAGCTCTGATATTTCCTTGCTCTTCTCTGCATGGAGCTGCGCCAATCTTGCATTCAATGCCTCGATCTCACTGGTAAGAGAATCTATCTTTTCTATGTCACTGCGCCTGCCTTTTTGAATAGTTACTGCACACCCGGAAATCGTGAAGGTTAGTAAGGTAAGGAATAAAATTACGTAGAACGGCCTGGTCTTGAGTTTCATATTGACCTCCTATTGGTTTCTTTTAATAATAATACGCAACGCGTTCAAAGTCAATTAAAATCTGCCGTAGGCATATTTTAATTGATCCTGAGGATGCGACGAAGAGGAGCATCCGAAGGATCTATAGAGATCCTTCGCTTCGCTCAGGATGACCTCTTCATACAAAGAAAAAACTCCCCGAGGGGTCATTTGAAGAGGGTATTGCTTATAATAAAGGATGCAAATACGATGGAGACCATTGACATTAATTTTATCAATATATTCAATGACGGACCTGATGTATCCTTAAAGGGGTCGCCTACTGTGTCGCCGACAACTGCTGCCTTATGACAGCTGGAGCCCTTTCCTCCTTCTGCGCCGCTTTCAATATACTTCTTTGCATTGTCCCACACGCCTCCTGAATTTGCCATCATGATTGCCAGGACAAAACCAGACACCAATGCGCCTACCAAAAGCCCCACGCCTGCCTCTATGCCCATAAGAAGCCCCACGACAATCGGAGCCAGTATCGCCAGAAGCGACGGAAGTATCATCTCTTTCTGCGCAGAGGTAGTGACAATGTCAACACACCTGGCATAATCTGGCTTTTCCTTTCCTTCCATCAGGCCCTTTATCTCCCTGAACTGGCGTCTAACTTCTTCAACAACGCCTGATGCTGCCCTGCCGACCGCGCTCATAGTAAGCGAACAAAATGCAAATGGAAGCATTGCCCCTATAAATAATCCTGCTAAAAGTCTTGGATTCATTAGATCTGTATTTATGGTCATGCCTAATAAATGGAGATGCTCTCTGTAAGCAGCTATTAATGCCAGCGCTGAAAGCGCTGCAGAGCCTATTGCAAAGCCCTTGCCAGTCGCTGCTGTTGTGTTTCCCAGGGAATCCAGCGCGTCTGTCCGCTTGCGCACCTCTGGCGCCTGGTGCGACATCTCTGCATTGCCGCCTGCATTGTCTGCCACAGGCCCATACGCGTCAGTCGCAAGCGTGATCCCCAGTGTGCTGAGCATGCCCACAGCTGCTATACCTACGCCATAAAGCCCGAGATTAAAATCCTTTGCCCCTCCTGAAAAATAAAATGCCCCAAGTATTGCAAGCGCGACAACTACTACCGGGATTACGGTGGAAATCATACCGACAGATAACCCGCTTATAATAACAGTGGCAGGCCCTGTGCGGCTGGATTTAGCAACAGCGCGCGTAGGCGCATACCTGTCTGAGGTAAAATATTCCGTAGAAAGCCCCATTACAATTCCTGCTATCAGGCCTGACAATACTGCGCCATACACTCCTATAAATTGCATGCCTAATACAAATTTGATGACAAAAAATGAGCCTATTGCAATAAGCGCTGCGCTTACAAAGATTCCTCTTCGCAGGGCCATTAAAAGCTCGTGCTGCTCTGCCTTTTCTTTTGACCGCACAAAAAATGTGCCTATCAGACTTGCCACTACGCCCACAGCCGCCATTACCATTGGTATAGTAATACCCTGCAAACTCTTTCCATAACTGACAAATGCAGCTGAGCCAAGCGCCATTGTAGCGACAATAGAGCCGACATAAGATTCGTATAAGTCAGCGCCCATGCCTGCCACATCACCGACATTGTCGCCCACATTATCTGCAATGACTGCTGGGTTGCGCGGGTCATCCTCAGGGATACCACACTCGATTTTTCCCACGAGATCAGCGCCAACATCTGCTGCCTTTGTAAAGATGCCGCCGCCTACCCTTGCAAAGAGCGCCATGAAGCTCGCGCCCATTCCAAAATTAAGCATTGTGCTTGTAATATTCTGAATTCTTATTGCCTCATCAAGCCCGCGATAATACCAGTCTAAAAAATAATACCAGATACTCAGGTCCAGGAGCCCCAGCCCCACGACCATGAGCCCCATGACCGCGCCGCTGGAAAACGCCACCTGAAGCGCGCCATTCAGACTGCTCTTTGCTGCTGCAGTGGTTCGTGCGCTTGAGCGCGTGGAAACGCTCATACCTATAAATCCGCACAGCCCGGAAAAAAATCCGCCTGTAAGAAATGCAAATGGAACAAATATTATAAGGTAACCTCTAAGGTAAAGAAGGAAAAGGACAGAAAACACGGCCGCAAAAAATATCCCTACTATAGAATACTGCCTCTTGATATAGGCATAGGCTCCCTCCCTTATCCAGCCTGCGATTTCTTTCATCTCGGCAGTGCCTTCGTCATGCCGCAGTATTTTACGGATAAGAAAAATAGAAAATAAAATTGCGAGTATTGAACCGATAGGTGCAAGAAATAACATCAAACCCCCTTTTTATTTAAGGAGCGAACTACCTATATTCTGAATGCCTGCTTCCTCTTCTCTCCCACTGAAACCATGCCTATCTTCACATCTAAAAGCTCAGACAGTCTTTCAAGATAAAGCCTTGCGTTCTTGGGCAGGGCCTTGTATTTCTTAACAGAGTTTGTATTCTCCATCCATCCATCATGTTCTTCATAGACCGGCGTGCACTTATCTAAAATATCTATATCTGCTGGAAAATCCCTATAGGTCTTACTTTTATATTTATAGCCAGTGCATATCTTTATCTTTTCCATCTCGTCCAGGACATCCAGCTTGGTCACTGCGATCTCACTCAGGCCATTCACCATGCATGCATGCTTCGCTATAACTGCATCAAACCACCCGCATCTTCGCGGCCTGCCAGTAGTGGCGCCAAATTCCTTGCCCTTGCGCCTTATCTTGTCCAGAAGAGTTGTCTCGAACTGAGTTGGAAACGGGCCTTCGCCTACTCTTGTAGTATACGCCTTGACAACCCCTATGACCTTGTCTATCTTTGTAGGCCCCACACCTGTGCCAGTCAATGCGCCTCCTGCAGTGGCGCTCGAGGAAGTCACATAGGGATATGTGCCATGGTCTATATCGAGGAGCGTGCCCTGCGCGCCCTCAAATAAAATACGTTTTTTCTTTGCAATTGCCTTATTCAACACCACTGAAACATTTGCGAGATATTTTTTAATGCGCCTGCCATATATAGAATACACATTGTAGATCTTTCGAAAATCAAATTCCTTAGAATCCTCTAAGTTTGCGCGAAGTTTTTTCTTCAGCGCGTCCTTGTTCACTAAATCTGCCATGCGTATGCCGCAGCGCGCCATCTTATCGACATAACACGGCCCGATCCCGCGGCCGGTGGTTCCTATCTTTGCGCCGCGACGTTTATCTATTACCTTATGATATGGAAGTATTACATGGGCTGACTCGCTTATAAGAATATTCCCATCGACCTTCACGCCTCTTTTTCTGAGCATATTCATCTCATTTAAGAGCGCCTCTGGGTCAATAACAACTCCATTACCTATAATACACGTCTTTCCCTTGTGCAGTATACCTGATGGAATAAGATGCAGCACAAAATGATCCTCGCCCACGACTACAGTATGGCCTGCATTATTGCCGCCCTGGTACCTGACTATAATATCAGCATCTCGGGCAAGTATATCTATGATCTTACCCTTACCTTCGTCTCCCCACTGCGCACCCACTACTATTGTACAAGACATAATTAACTCTCTCCGTTCGTTAATACACAGATGATCACAGATCTCGTATAGAAATTGTGCTTTACAGATAATCACAGATAGATTTATCTGCGATCATCTGTATCTTTTAATCTGTGCTAATCTGTGTTTCAGGGTTCCATCGTAAAGATCTTCTTAGCTATATCTGGATATCTGGCTATAAATCGCAGCTCATCATGAGTGAGTGGCTGCTGAGTGTGGACATTTGCATATCTCACAAGCTCAAGTATCTTTGTTGCCTCTTTATCATCCTTAAATTTTACTTCAAGCTTCTCATAGACATTTCTGAAGCCCTTGATACCGCTGTATTCGCCTGCTGTGATCTGGCGGCCTGTCTCGATCAGTTCTGGCTCGCCCCTGCCAAGCTCTTCAAAATCATAGAGCTCGTAATTGCGCCTGTCTTTTAATGCGCCATCTGCATGGATGCCGCTCTCGTGCGCAAAGGCATTCGCTCCAACGCCTGGCTGATTTATAGGCAGGTTAACCCCAAATGCATACGAGGCATATTTTGCAATCTTCCATGCATGGCTTAGCTTTACCCTCTCATCCAAATGATATTCTCCCTTAAATCCGCTTGAATATTTAATCGCAAGTATCACTGAGACCAGGTCTGCATTGCCAGCCCTTTCACCCATACCATTTACAGTAGTGTTTATATATGCGTCACATCCAGAATCAATAGCTGCCTTTGCGCCAGCAATCGAACATGCCACTACCATGCCAAGATCATTGTGACAGTGAAGCTCTATCGGCAGCTTTACTTCATTTGCAAGCATCCTTATCCTTTCATAAATCGTGAATGGGTCATCATGGCCAAGCGTATCACAATATCTTATCCTGTCTGCGCCATGGTCCCGAGCTGCTTTTGCAAATTTTATGAGGAATTTCATGTCAGTTCGCGATGCATCCTCTGCATTGACCCCGATTATCTTCAATTTCTTCTTCCTTCTCGCAAAATCCATTGCGTCTGTCATCATCTTTAAGACATCATCCCTGGTCTTTTTTCCTAAAAACTTGCCGCGCGTCATCTGGTCAGAGGTAGAGATCGAGAGGTTCAGATTCTCAACATCAGTCCGCTCCATTGCCTTTTTCACATCATCCTTTATTGCCCTGACCCAGCCATTTAGCACGATAGGCTTAAGAACTCCCTTACGCGCAAGCTCCAGGTTTGCATTTATATAATTTGTCTCATGGCGCGTAACAGGAAAGCCAAACTCGCTCCCGTATACACCCATGTCATTGAGCATGACATTGATCATAGTCTTCTGGAGCTTTGCAAGCCCCAGCCTCGATGTCTGCACCCCGTCCCTGTTCGTGACATCGATGATATAGATCTTATTCTTTTTCATAAAATCACCTTTTTCTGTTAGCCATCAGCTATCAGCTATCAGCTATCAGCTACTGAAGACTGATGGCTGAAAGCTGAAAGCTCACTTACAGCTTTACCAGCTTCGCATCCAGTATATTTTTCGCCTTTGTTATTTCTTTAAGCACTTTTTCAGGAATGGCGCTGTCCACATTTAAAACGGACAATGTCTTTCCGCCTGGTTTTGCGCGGCCAAATGTCATGGTAGCTATATTGATCTTATTGCTGCCCAGGATCGTCCCGATCTTACCGATGATACCAGGCACATCTACATTGTGAGCAACAAGCATGTGACCTCTCGGGATCGCGTCCACATGGAACTCATCCACCTTTACAATCCTGGCATCCTTTTGTGTAAATAGCGTCCCCTCAACAGATCTGGTACCCTTGTCTGTCTTTATCTTTACAGTTATTAGATTCGCATACTCTTCCAGCTCACTTGACTTTGACTCAGCGATCTTTATGCCGCGCTCTTTTGCCACGATCAAGGAATTCACATAATTCACAGTCTCCTGCAATATCGGCGTAAGCGCGCCTTTTACAACTGCCACTGTCAGCGGCGAAGAAGAATATTTAGCAATGTCGCCGGAGTATTCTATATCTATTCGAGAAATCCTTCCTTCTGCGATCTGCGCAATAAAAGAGCCCATTTTTTCGCAGAGCTCCACATAGGGCTGCAAAATCTTGTAAAGCTCTGTATCGATGCAGGGCACATTAACTGCATTACGTATACCACAGCCCAAAAGCGCATCACGCGCGCTATTGGCAATATCCACAGCCACATTCACCTGCGCCTCTTCAGTGGACGCTCCGAGATGCGGGGTAAGAATGACCTTGTCACATCCAACCAAAGGACTTTCTTTTGGCGGCTCTTTTTCATAAACATCAAATGCCGCGCCTGCGATCTTACCACTCTTTATGCCATCGACTACTGCACCTTCATCAACAATCCCGCCCCTTGCGCAATTTATAATCCTGACATCATCCTTCATCTGGCTTATTGCCTTCTTATTAATAATATGTTTTGTCTCGCCTGTGAGAGGTGTATGCACTGTTATGTAATCTGCCTTTTTAAAAATATCCTTTATCTCTACTGACTCAATACCAAGTTCTTTTGCCTTATCCAATGAAAGAAATGGGTCATACGCTATTATCTTCATGCCAAATGACGCAGCGCGCTTTGCCACCTCAGACCCTATCCTGCCGAGTCCTATGATCCCCAGCACCTTGCCATAGAGCTCCACACCCATGAATTTTTTTCTCTCCCACTTGCCTTGCTTTGTCGAGATGTCTGCCTGTGGGATGTTTCGGGAAAGGGCAAGGATTAGAGACATCGCATGTTCAGCAGTGGAAATGGTATTGCCGCCTGGCGTATTCATCACGATTATGCCGCGCTTGGAAGCAGCGCCCAGGTCAACATTATCCAGCCCTACGCCAGCCCTGCCTATTACCTTTAATTTGTCAGCAGTCTCTATTATATCCTTTGTGACCTTTGTGCCGCTGCGCACCAAAAGACAATCATAGTCTTTGATGATCTTCTTCAGCTCTTCAGGTGGAAGTTTTAACTTCACATCTACCTGAAATTCCTTGACCTTTTTGAGAATATCAATACCTTCTTGCGCTAGTGAGTCACTGATTAGTATTTTAAACATTTTAATCTCCTATGTTAGCCATCAGCTATCAGCTATCAACTATCAGCTATCAGCTGCTGAAGGCTGATTGCTGAAGGCTGAAAGCTCACTGATCCTAGCTTGCTAATCCTTTTTCTAGTGCTTTTACTCCTGCGCCTTTCTCAAACTTATATCCTAACTCTGCGAGGACTGTCTCCAGAGTCTCCATACCTTTCTTTAAGTCGTCTGCAGTTATATAGCCCATTGTGGCTATGCGAAATATCTTTCCCTTTAGCTGCGCCTGTCCCCCTGCCATTGCCACGCCATGAGTATCGCGCATTGTCTTTACAAGCTTTGCGCTGTCAACCCCTTCAGGAGACTTTACAGCAGTAACTGCATCTGAATATGCATCTGGCGCCAGGAGCTCTAAGCCAAGCGCCTTCATCGCAGCCCTTACTGCAGCTGCATGCTTCTGGTGGCGCTTTATTACATTGTCAATACCATCCTTTTTAATGATCTTAAGCGCCTCATTCAGCCCAATAATAAGATTTACTGCTGGCGTATATGGCGTGTCATTTTTATCTATGGATTTTTTATATGCCTTAAAATCAAAGTAGTATTTTGGCAGTTTTGAGGAGTCTGCTAATTTCAATGCCTTGTCACTTAGACTGATAAATGCCAGGCCTGGCGGGATCATGAGTCCTTTCTGCGACCCAGACACAACAACATCAATCCCCCACTCGTCTGTCCTGAGCGGCACTGCGCCCAGTGCGCTTATTGCATCCACCACTAAAACAGCTTCATGGTTTTTTGTAATCTCAGCAATAGCTTTTATGTCCGTTGCGACACCTGTGGATGTTTCGCACAGAGTAACATATACAGCCTTGATTCGTCGTCCGTTGTCCATATTCCGTATTCCGTCTGCTTGAAGTATCTCTTTTATTTTCTCGGGATCAACTGCCTTTCCCCACTCCACATCTATAGGTATAAACTCAATACCGTACGCAGCGCACAGCTCACCCCATCTCTCTCCAAACTTACCACCACTTACACAAATCGCCTTGTCACCCGGAGAGAGCAAGCTCGAGACAGCGCCTTCCATAGCGCCTGTGCCGCTAGAGGTCAATATAAGGACTTTCCCCTTTGTCTGAAACACAGACTGAAGCCCCTCTTCTACCTCCTTTAATATAGCCTGGAACTGAGGCGTCCTGTGATGTATTATTGGTCTTGCCATTGCATCCAGCGCCTCAGGCGGCACTGGCGTCGGCCCTGGCGTGAGCAGGTAATTCTTCATGGTGTCCCTTTCATCTGCCTTGTCACTTCTTCTTCCCCTTGTCCATGCTGACGATGACTTCGTCTATGACGCCGTAATCCTCTGCTTCTTTGGCGCTCATGAAATAATCCCTGTCTGTATCCTTCTGGACCTTCTTTAATTCCTGGCCTGTATGTTTTGCAAGTATCTCATTGATCCTGTCCCGCATCTTAAGTATCTCTGTTGCCTGTATGCTGATGTCAGATGCCTGGCCCTGCACCCCGCCCCATGGCTGGTGTATCATCACGCGGGAATTTGGCAATGCATGGCGTTTACCCTTCGTGCCTGCCGCAAGCAGCACTGCGCCCATACTGGTTGCCTGGCCTACGCAATATGTGTTGATGTCTGGCTTGACAAACTGCATTGTATCATAGATCGCAAGCCCTGCAGTAACACCGCCGCCAGGTGTATTGATGTAAATATTTACATCCCTGTCAGAGTCTTCTTGCTGTAGAAAAAGAAGCTGCGCAATCACCAGATTCGCTATAATGTCATCTATTGGAGAGCCAATAAAGATTATCCTGTCCTTTAAAAGCCTTGAATAAATATCATATGCCCGCTCACCACGATCTGACTGCTCCACTACCATTGGGACTAACGTAGACATACCCGACCTCCTTGTTTACAGTGTTTCGGTTATCGGTTATCGTGGCTCGAAAACCGATAACCGAAGAACGATAACCGAGACGTTCAGTTTAACTTGATATCTTCGCCTCTCCCAGTAAAAATTGTATAACCTTTGCATTCCTCATGTTAAGCGCCAACTCGTCCAATCCATGATTCTTCTCCATGTATTTCCTCACTTCTTTCTTTGTCTTCTTATACTGCGCTGCCATTTCCTCTATCCTCTTCTCGAGGTCCTCTTCCTTTATATATATCTTCTCAGCCCGCGCAATTTTATCAAGAATGAAAAATGCCTTTACCTGCCGGACTGCCTGGATGGATGTATTTTCTTCCAATTCCTTTTTATCCTTATCAGACAAGGTGAACTTTTTATCAGGATCCTGTTGTTTCTGCATGGCCTGCATGTATTCAATGCGCATATTCGCATCTTTTAATAATCTCTTTTTTTCTGAATTGACCAGACTCTCTGGTATCTCAAAATTCGCGCCATCCACCATCTGATTTATGACCTGCATCTCTAAATCTGCATGAGAGGCCTCTTCAAGCACTGCCTTTAAATTCTGCCTGATTACTTCTTTTAGTTTATCCAGGCTCTCAAATCCCATGTCCTTTGCAAATTCATTATCCAGTTTCGGCAATACCTTTTCTTTTTCCTCACCCAGCCCTTTGTTTACAAAGGGCGAGGCTTCGCTGTCCTTCTTTGGCACATTCTGCGCATGCGCCTCTCGTAAAGATTCTAAATTTTTCTGTATATCTTCTTCTTTCACCTCTTTAGCCTTTCTCTTCACCTTCAATCCCTTATAACTCTTCAGAGAAAATTCCGGCTTTGTCTCAATACTGGCCTTGTAAGAAAACCCTTCATTCAGATCTAACTTCACATCTGTTATATCAGGATAGCCTATAGGGTCGAGCTTGTGCTCCTCGAGTATATTCCCGTAGGTCTCTGGGACAAGATTTTTTAGCACCTCTTCCCTTGCAGTCTTTGAATAGTGCTGTTCCAGTAAATCCCGCGGCACCTTTCCAGCCCTGTATCCAGGGATACTGGCAACCTTTTTTATACTCTCGTAGACCTTTTCAAACTCATCCTTCACCCTTTCAGCTGGAAGCTTCACCTCAAAGGTCTTCTTGCAATTTTTGTGCTTTTTTATGGAAGATTTAATATTCACATCCTGAATTTCTCGCCGAGATATATCTCGCGTGCCTTGGGATCCTTTATTAGCTCATCCTGGGTGCCTGATATAAGTACGCGCCCCTCTGCCATTATATACGAACGGTCAGTTATTTCAAGCGTTTCTCTCACATTGTGGTCTGTAAGCAGTATGCCGAGGCCTTTTCTCCTTAGTTCAGCAATAATATCCTGTGCCTCCTGCACTGCAATAGGGTCAATGCCGCTAAATGGCTCGTCCAGGAGTATAAACAAGGGGTCTGTTACAAGCGCTCTTGTTATCTCTAACCTGCGCCTTTCTCCTCCTGAAAGCATATATGCCTTTTTCTTTGCAAGCCGCGTTATACTCAATTCCCCCAGAAGCTCAGCCAGTCTTTTCTTCCGTACAGACCTCGGCAGATCCAGGGTCTCCAGTATTGCCATTATATTTTCTTCAACAGTAAGCTTTCTAAAAATAGATGGCTCCTGCGAAAGATATCCCAGGCCATTGCGGGAACGCCTGTACATAGGGAGCCGCGTAATATCCTTGCCATCAAAAATTATTTTTCCTTTTTCAGGCTTTAGCATACCCACTACCATGTAAAACGTCGTAGTCTTTCCAGCGCCATTCGGACCCAGGAGCCCCACGACCTCACCTCTTTTTATATTAAGGTTTACGCCATCTACAACCCTTTTACCGTCGTAGGACTTGGTAAGGTTTTTTATTTCCAATAAATGTTCACTGGTTTTTATCATAATTTGAAATTACTTTTTTAACACGAATTGCCACGAATTTTTATCTAATTACCACGAATAATTCGTGGTAATTCGGCTTTTTATTCGTGGCCATTCGTGTTTTGTATCACAAGCCTCGGCCGCTTTGGCAATATTACGCGGCCTTCGTCAACAAGGTATATTGCCTTTTCACTGTATGTCACGTTTTCGCCGTTTATAATCCTCACATTACCCCTGGCCACCACACACTTAACCCGCTTTGAGCCTGGGTTAAAATACACGTCAATGCGGTCTGCGAATATATTGCCCTCTACATCCTTGACCTCTACATTATTCTGGAATGTTGCGCGGTTTGTATTGTAATTTAATTCAAGCGGGCCATCGCATGTTATTACCGTATCCCGTATCCCGTATCCCGTATCCCGTAAAATACCCGTCTCTGGAGATGCTATATTCGCTATTACGTCCTCCATTATCTCAGCTGTCTCTTGTTCCAGGTCCAGCGCCCCGCCTTTACCAGTTACCTCAAAATCAGCCTTTTTTATATTTACAGCTTCATCCGTAGAAGCGCTTCTCGTCTCTGTATCCCAGTCTAAAGAATCTGTTCTCAATGCTGTGCCATCTGTTGTCTTGAGCACTACATTCTCACTAAGATGCACCATGCCCTCTTTCCTGTCAAAACTGCCTTCTTTGGCCTTTAACTTAAGCACTTGATCCTGTTCAAATGACAGGGCTGAGATCTCATTTACCTTTACATCATTGTCTTCGAGCTCTGCAGACTTGCCTTTCATCTCCCACTTCTTCTCTCCGCTATCCCCATACTGCACAAGCGAAAATCCTCCCACCTCCTGCTCAGGCTCGTCCTGCGCGAGACAGACAGAAGACAAAAACAAAACCAATATTAAAAACGACATTATACGCATATTTTTTCTTCCGCGTAGGTTCAGCGATTTCAAGGGCGTGTCTTCCACCTATCATGAAACCACACCCACTGTGACGGGAACTCTCTTACGTAATCTTCGATCACCTTTGTATATCTCTGCGTATTCTCTACTATGTCCCCGTCTTTATCCTGTGTCTTGATTAGCTCGAGCGGCCTTTCTACTCTGATCTCATGCCCGTATTTTTTTCTCACAATGAAACACGGTATTACGGGGATCCCTGTTAAATAATTTAAGACTGCCGCGCCATTGGGCGTATATGCCTTTTTTCCAAAAAAATCCACAAACACGCCTGAGACACCGTCCATATCCTGGTCAGGCATCATTGCTATAAACTGATTTTTCTTAATAAGAGAAAATAGATTCCTTGAAGACGTGTCTCTATATATAACATTTACATTATTCCTCTTTCTTATCTTTCTTAAAATTCCCTCAAATCTATCCATCCTGACCCTGCGCGCAATCACATTCACTGAATAGCCTTTGATACCGAAATAATGCGCCAGGAGTTCCCAGTTCCCAAGATGGGCTGATAATGCTATGCCGCCCTTGCCCTGCTTCAGAAACTGTTCTATATTCTCGAGTCCCTTACATGCTATATATCTATCTATATTCCTGCTATTAAACTTTGAGAGCGAAATCACCTCGACAAGGTTTTTGCCCAGATTTTCAAAGACCCCTCTTGCTATATCTTCCTTTTCTTTCTGTGATTTGGAATCACCGAAGGCAATATCCAGATTTCCAGCCGCCTTTTGACGCTCTTTCTTGAGAAGGCAAAAAACCAACCTACCAATGCGCTGCCCTATCTTCAGGCCTAACTTTAATGGTAAGATAAAGATAAGAAAACTAACGATCCTGAAGAGCAGGAATATTACTACATGGTGCGGCTTTTTCTTAGCCATAACCGACATATATTATCATATATAGGACATATTAAGTCAATAACTTTACACTTGAGGGCAAGAGTGTAAAGTTAGTTTTGGGCAACCCCATAATAAGAATCAAATATTCTCTGGATGCCTTTGTCAGTAGCTAAAACAGGCTCAATAGTATCCATCTTGCTTACCTTGCGCAGCTCATCCAATGCAATTATATCTTCAGTATTTCCCTCACTTTAACAACCAGATCATCCAGCTCAAACGGCTTCTCGATATAGCCTGAGATTTTCTGAAAGGCAAATAAATCCCTTACCTTTTCCTCTTCCTTGCCACTCAGCATCAAGATAGGTATATCTTTTGTCTTGGGAAGGCTCCTTACTTCTTTCAGGCACGAATAGCCATCCATATTAGGCATCATGATGTCCATGATAATCATATCAGGCACTTCCTGCTCTGCTGTCTTTAGGCCTACATCGCCGTCATTGGCCTGTACAATATTAAACCCTTCCTGCTCCAGCCGTATCTTAAGCATCTTCCGTAAATCTTCTTCATCATCGATTATGAGAATCTTTTTCTGGTCAGCCATATCTTACCTCCATTTTATTTTTGGTTCTCAACCGAAAACCGAACAACGAGAACCAAACTATTGTCCCAGCAATTCCTTTATTTTTCCCATCAAGTCCTTACTATCAAACGGCTTTTCCACAAAATGAACTATCTTCTCGAGCGCAAAAAGATCTCCGACCTTTTGCTTTTCTTTCCCGGTAAGAACAATCACAGACACATCTTTAGATCTATCTTCTTTTCTCATCTCTCTTAAGGCAGTATAACCATCCAAATCAGGTAACATAATATCTAATAAGATTACATCTGGCTTATTCTCTTTAACAACCTTAAGCATCTCCGCGCCATCAAAGGCAGGTATGTATTCAAGGTCTTCTTTTTCGATTCTCAGCTTCAACATCTTTTGTAAATCCTGATCGTCATCGACAATTAATATTTTTTTCTTATCCCTATCATACCCCCTTGTATTTTAGCAGTCTATGCCAAATTATTTATAGCATAAATATACCTTATATACTTATAATTGTCAAACTATACATAGCTCTTGGGAAAATTTAGAATGGGGTGCAATAAAATGGGGTTGAGATGTGTCTTGTATATAAAGGGTTAGTCAAAACTGTCAACAGTGATGACAGAATATAATATTTTAATATATTGACAAAATATGAAAATATGGTATAATTGATATGGAAAGAGGGGTGATTGTCATGTTAAGAAAATTAGGGCAAAATTACCAAATTGCCCTGCCTAGAGAGGTGATAAAAAGTCTCCATCTCCATATCAATGATTATCTCGACATAAGAGTGAAGGACAGGAAAATCGTGATAGAGCCACAAATTGTAATACCAAAAGACCAGGCCTATTTTTATACACCCCAGTGGCAAAAGGAAGAAGCTGAAGCCCACGAGGATATCAAAAAAGGCCGTGTCACCAAGACTAAAAATCTCAAAAAACTATTTAAGAAACTGGATGAGTAATGCATATAGAAGCCACCCTGACATTCATAAGGCTATACAAGAAACTCCCTGAAGAAATCAAAGAGAAAGCCAAAAAGGCTATTGAGTTTCTCCAAGAAAATCCTTCACATCCATCTTTGGGGCATAAAAAAATGGCAGGCCAAAAAGATATCTTTGAGATTAAAGTTTCCAACAATTACAGAATAACGTACCAGAGGATAAACGATACTGCCTATTTAAGAAAGATAGGCACCCATGACATGCTGCGCAATCCTTAATATCTTAAAAATCAAGCTGACCTCTCAAGCCACCAACAACAAAGGGGAGATTATTGCCTTGGCATTGACGTAACTCTAATTAATTAAACATGTTAAAGTTTCCGGGATATCTTGAGTTGGGTTTTGAGGACGTCTTACCGATGACGCTCTCGAAGAGGCTGTCTTATCAACTTAAAAAACGTGCGGCAGATATTCTATATGCATTTTTACTCTGAAGCGCACATATGTCTTCTTTCATACAAGTCTGCACTAAAGGAATATTGCCCAGCATATTTTGGATGTCAAAGCAATGCCTTGCAATAGAAGCATCTGAAGTCTTTGTCTCTACTAGCAGCCAAGGCTTATTATTATGTGTAATTAAAAAATCTATCTCCTTTTTTTCTTTATTCCTAATGTAAAAAAGGGAGTAATTTTCTCCCAGGGCATCGTTCCATAAACTAATCTGTGTTTTAAGTTCAACAGCTACATAATTTTCAAACCTCTTTCCTGGATCCTGGATTTGCGACCAATCATAGAGATAACATTTTGATGCCTTAAGCAGCGACCGCTTTATGTTTTTTGAATAAGGATGTATCCTGAAGGCTAAATAAAAATCTTCCAATTTTTTAAGATAATTCTTTACTGTTGGCGGGCTGACTTCTAAATGAGAAGCCAGGGATGATTCAGATATAGGACTTCCTGCCATTTCTGGTAACAATCTATATAAATCATACAAATATTCTCTGTCTATAATTCTGGTAAGGGCCCCTATATCTTCCCTGATAACCGTATCAAGATAATCCTGTGACCATTTAGATTGAAATTTCTTAGACTGTCTGGTAAAGGGCTCAGGAAAACCGCTGTATTCCAATAATGCGGCCAATTCCTTTTGATTATCAGAGGCTCTATCTATTCTTTGCTTAACAAAATTTAACGGACTATGAGATAATGGCATCGAAAACGATCCAGCATCAACTAGTTCACAAAGACATAAAGGAAAAAGATGAAAGGTAAAATATCTGCCCGACATACTATCTCCTGCGCGCCTTTTTATGTCAAATTTAGCCGAACCTGTGATTATAAAATTATAATTTTCAAAAGAAGAATCATATATACCTTTTAAAATATTCTTCCATTTGGGCATCTTGTGGATTTCATCAAAGCATATCCATTGCTTGCGCCTTGAGGGCAGCGCATCCTGCGTAAAAAACAGCTCATTATCTTTATATCTATTTCTAACCGAGCGAAGATCCCAAAGATAATACAACTTTGACACATTTTCACATTTTAACTTTAATTTTGCAAGCGTGGTCTTACCAGATTGACGAGGCCCAGTAATAAATCTCATCTGCCTGCCCCATTCCTTGGAAAAGGCTATATTGTACAGTATTCTCTCAATCATAGCTAATACAAATATACACTATACCTTTAAAATAGTCAAGCTATTTTAAAGGTATATTTAAAATAGTTACTGTGACCCATGGGGACGTCTTACCTTGATTTAACTTCTCTCAACTAAATAAGTTACAAAGCTCATGATTCCAGTCTTAACTTTTTTAATTTTTTTGAAAGAAAATGCTAACGAAACGTGTCTGATATAATGATAGGGGCCTTAAGCGTATTAGGGGGAATTGGGAGATCTTGGAATGGGGTGCAATAAAATGGGGGTGAGATGTGTCTATATTATAGGGGGACGGTTATCGGTTGTCGGTTATCAGTTATAGTGAGGAGGTCAAAATGAATACTACAGAACTAAACATTGAAAAGATTCAGGAAAGCATATTAAGGATAGAGCAGCTCAAATCTGACTTTTTATCAACAATAAATCATGAGCTCCGAACGCCCCTTACTGTTTCAAGGGAGGGCGTGGAAATTCTTCTGGATAGAATAACAGGGAATATAAACAACGAACAGGAAAAGCTTCTCAACGTGACAAAAAAGAACCTTGAAAGACTGACACGCGCAATAGAAAACCTGCCCGACTTCCTCCTGGGCCGCCGCGACACCCTCACCTAACTTGACACTTTTGACAGTGTCAAAAGTGTCAAGTTACTCCATGTATTTTGATATTGCTTTTTCCCAGAGGCCCTGGGATTTTAGGATTATTTCGGTTACTTCCCTGACTGCGCCCTTGCCCCCGTGTTTTTGGGTAACATAATGGCTGAAGTTTCTTACTTCTTCTACTGCATTAGGCGGGCATGCTGCGAGACCAGCCCTTTTTATCAGGGGCAGGTCTAATAGATCGTCTCCCATGAAGCAGACTTCTTCGTCTTTTACTCCAAACTTCTTAATGACCTTTTGGTAGATGCCGAGTTTATAGTGATCTGAATACACTGCTGCGACCCGCATGTCTCTGGCCCTCTTCACAACTGCCCTGGTTTTCCTGGCAGTGATGATGACTGTCTTTATACCGGCCTTACGAAGAAGAAATACGCCGAGGCCGTCGTTTACATTGAAGAACTTAAGCTCGTCTCCGTAGTTATCATAGATTATACGGCCGTCTGTGAGAACGCCATCGACATCGAGGATGAGTAGTTTTATTTTTTTAGCACGTTCTTGTATCATATAACCTTCCCCCACCGCGTAGGTGGCCATTCGGCCACCTACGCGGTGAACAAATCCTTACTTTATTAAAAACGGTTGTCTAACGGCTCGTAGTTTCCTTAATTCTCTGTCAGCCTTTCTATCCAAGGTATATTTAATATTCAATTCAACAAACTTAGCATAATCGTCCATTGACAAAGTCTTTGATTTAGGAACGTCTTTTCTGATAACAGGAAATCTTAGTTTTTTCACTGGTTTCTCTCTATTATTCTCTTATAAAGCTCTTCTGTGCCATATTTCAAACATAATTCTTTAAACTCTCTTCTTTTCACATCAATTTTATTAATCCTGATCAACTCCATTATATCCGGAAAGTCTTTATATTCTCGAAGTTTAGGATTATGCCTGACCGAATGCAACTTAAGCGCAATCAAGTGGTTCAGGGAAGGGACTTTAAATTTTTGCTTTGCAATAATAATCTCCTTGCTGTCTTTAATAACCTTATCCAGGGTTTCTTTATCAACAAACATAAAATCAATATCCATCAGGTATCCCTTGGTATTTTCGAGCTTTACAAATACATCATGACCGTCGTTTTTCGTATATCCCTCTTGTTCTAACAAACTGAAGATCTTATCAAAATCATCCCTGGTAATTAAAAAATCAATATCTGCGGTCTGGCGTGCTAATTTGTAAAAATTAACTGCGAAACCACCAATTAAAACAGCTGAAATATCTTTTTCTTTAAATACAGCTGAAACAAGATGAAAAAGTGTTGGATGCTTCATACC
>JAHILY010000055.1 GCA_018896815.1 Candidatus Omnitrophota bacterium
CTGTGAAGCTCACAGCCACTTAGATCCTTTAGCATTGACAATGCCTCTTTTGCATTAGAATCTGTGTGCGCGCTGATTGAAAGCGCTACGAGTATCTCGTCCAATGTCATGCTCTCTGAAGACATGTTCAATATGTCTTTCTTCAATGTAGATAAGTCACTCATTACTTCTGGTTTTAATATATGTATCTTGTCCTTTATATCTGCCAGATGTTTTATTGCATTTATAATGGCTGCGGATACTGCATGCATTAAAGGAGAGTTTTTGCCTGTTATGATCTTCCCATCTGGAAGCTCAATTGCAGCGCCACAATAATATCCCTTATTACCCTTTTGTTTTTTCTTGCAATCTTCTGCTGCCTTTCTTGCAGGAAGTACCACTAGCCTGTCTTCAGCCTTAACACCTGCCTTATCCATGATAGCCTGCGCCCTTTCGACCTCTTCTTTTGTGCCGCTGCCCAGGGCAAACTCCAAACTATGCCTGAAGTATCTGCGTATTATCTCCTGCTTTGCAGCATCCTGTGCACCAGCATCATCTACAATGCCAAAACCAGCGCGATTCACACCCATGTCTGTTGGTGAATTATAATAACTGTCTCTTGAGCCAGTGATCTTATAGATTATATTTCTTAATATTGGGAATGCGTCCACATCGCGATTGTAATTTATCGCCTCTTCTTTATATTTTTCCAAATGAAATGGATCTACCAGATTAAAGTCAGCCAGGTCAACCGTAGCAGCCTCATACGCAATGTTTACAGGATGATTTAGCGTAAGATTCCAAATGGGGAATGTCTCAAACTTTGAATATCCTGAATTTATGCCTTTTACATGGTCATGATAGAGCTGGGAAAGGCACGTTGCAAGCTTCCCGCTTCCAGGACCAGGCGCGGTTACAATAACTATAGGTTTTTTAGTTTCAACATACTCGTTTTTACCATAACCCTTAGCGCTTACTATTTTCTCAAGGTCATGCGGATATCCTTCGATCGTAACATGCCTGTAAACCTTAATTCCCAGTTTCTCCAGGCGCCTCTTAAATTTAACAGCCATTGGCTCGTTATTAAAACGCGTAAGCACCACTGATGTCACATCTAGATCCCCGGCCCTTAAATCATCTATGAGCTTCAATGTTGCCAGGTCATAGGTTATGCCATAATCCCCTCTTACCCTTCCCTGCTCAATATCCTTTGCATAGACACTTATGACTATCTCTGCGTGCTTTTTAAGTTTTTCTAAAAGCCTCATCTTGACATTAGGGTCATATCCTGGCAACACCCTTGCGGCATGATAATCAAAACAGATCTTTCCTCCGAATTCCAGATAGAGCTTGTTGTCAAGCTTCTTGACCCTATTCAAGATCTCCCTGGTCTGCTCAGAAAGATATTTCTCGTTATCGAAACTTACTTTTTTTGTTACGACGCGTTTGAACATTTAAGTGATTTCTGAGTGGTACTTCTGGAGCGACTTTACATCACCTTTGTTTTCCAGATAAGCCTTGATGCCCTCTGCTACGGCAATAGCTGCCGCCGGGGTAGTAATATAAGGGATTTTATACTTTATCGCGCTCTTTCTTATGTATGAATCATCATGCGCAGCGGTCTTCCCGGCAGGCGTATTTATTATCAAGTTTATCTCTTTATTGTTAATGGCGTCAATGATATTTGGTCTTCCCTCGTGCGTCTTTTTAATAAGCTCTGTCTCAACCTTGTGCTTATATAGGAACTTCTTAGTGCCTTCAGTGGAATAGACTTTAAAACCCATCTCTTTCAACTTCCTTGTTGCCTCAGCAATATTTTTCTTTTTATCTTTGTCAGCAACGGTTACAAGCACTGCACCCTCTGTCGGAAGTCTCAGACCAGCTGCCTCCTGCGCCTTGAAATATGCCAGCCCTGCTGAATCAGCCAGGCCCATGACCTCTCCTGTGGAACGCATCTCAGGTCCAAGTATTGGATCTACTTCCTGAAACATATAAAACGGAAACACTGCTTCTTTTACGCCATAGTGCTTATATTTTTTCTGCGTCAATTTCATGTCTTTTATTTTCTTACCGAGCATGATCTCTGTGGCAATCCTTGCCATGGAAAGGCCTGCTACCTTTGAGACTATCGGCACTGTCCTGGATGCCCTTGGGTTTGCCTCTAAGACATATACTTTATCCTTTGCTATCGCATACTGTATATTCATTAATCCTATGACCTT
This sequence comes from Candidatus Omnitrophota bacterium, assembly GCA_018896815.1. Lineage (GTDB taxonomy): Bacteria > Omnitrophota > Gorgyraeia > Gorgyraeales > Gorgyraeaceae > JAHILY01. The sequence continues at coordinate 2,202 of JAHILY010000055.1, forward strand.
TAGCTCTTGAGCTATCTTCTGAGTATACTCGTATATAGTATCTATGTGTTTTTTAGGTATTGTCTTTGGAGGAATAACACAGGCCGAATCTCCAGAATGAATGCCTGCCTCTTCTATATGTTCCATAATCGATGGGATATACACATCTTCTCCATCTGAAATAGCATCTGCCTCCAGCTCTATGGCATCTTCCAAAAATTTATCTATTAGAATAGGCCTGTCAGGAGAAACATCAACCGCTGCTTTTACATAACTTTTAAGCATCTCTTCATCATAAACAATCTCCATTCCCCTTCCACCCAAAACATACGAAGGCCTTACAACAAGCGGGTATCCGATCTTCTCTGCAATCTTAAGCGCCTCCTCGAGCGTAGAAGCCATGCCGCTCTCTGGCTGAGGAATCCCTATCTTCTTCATTACCATGGCAAATCTTTCTCTGTCCTCAGCAAGATCAATGCTTTCAACAGACGTGCCAAGTATTTTCACGCCTTCATCTTCGAGCTCTTTTGCAATATTAAGGGGTGTTTGTCCGCCAAACTGCACGATCACGCCTTCTGGTTTTTCTTTATCATAAATACTCAAGACATCCTCGACAGTCAAAGGCTCAAAATAAAGCTTATTGGATGTATCATAGTCTGTTGATACTGTCTCAGGATTACAGTTGACCATTATGCTCTCATAGCCTAAATCTTTCAGGGCAAATGCAGCATGACAACAGCAATAATCAAACTCTATCCCCTGACCTATCCTGTTTGGCCCCCCGCCAAGTATCATTATTTTTCCGCCGCTTTGCTCGTCTCGCTTTCGCTTCGACGAAGCGGGCGGCGAGATCTCGCCTTCCACCGAAGGCGGAGAGGCGGATTTATTCTGCGACACACTAACCTTATCTGGCGCCCTGTATGTTGAATAATAATAAACTGCGTTTTCTGCGCCGCTCACAGGTACTGCATCCCATGCCTCAGTCTTGCCAAGCTTTATGCGTCTTTCGCGTATTTCTTTTTCTGTATTGCCTAAAAGCTGGCTCAGATATTTATCTGAAAAACCATCCTCTTTTGCCTTTATGAGCATTTCATCAGGAAGCTTTTTTCCTTTATACTTCAGAATCTCTTCTTCTAATTCCACAAGTTCTTTCATCTGGGTTATAAAATACCTGTGGATATGAGTTTTTTCATACAGTTCATCCACGCTCGCGCCTTTTCTCAGGGCCTCGTACATGATAAACTGACGCTCTGATGTAGGATACGCAAGAAGCTTTATCAATTCATCCAGCGAAAGCTCATTGAAATTCTTAGCAAATCCAAGGCCGTATCTTTTTATCTCAAGGCTCCTTATTGCCTTTTGAAACGCTTCTTTATAGGTCTTTCCTATGCTCATTACCTCGCCCACAGCCCTCATCTGCGTACCGAGCTGGTCTTTTATTCCTCTAAACTTCTCAAATGCCCAGCGTGGGAATTTTATAACAACATAATCTCCTGAAGGTGTATATTTATCAAGTGTGCCGTCGCGCCAGTAAGGGATATCTTTTAAAAGATCTCCGCCCGCAAGTCTCGCTGATACAAGCGCAATTGGAAAACCTGTTGCCTTACTTGCAAGCGCTGACGAACGAGAAGTCCTTGGATTTATTTCTATGACAACCACTCTGTTGTCTTTTGGATTTCTTGCAAACTGGACATTTGTGCCACCGATGACCTCTATTGCATCTACTATTTTATAGGAATAATCCTGGAGCTTTTCCTGCATCTCTTTCTCTACTGTAAGCATTGGAGCTGCACAGAATGAGTCTCCGGTGTGAACGCCCATGGGGTCAATATTCTCTATGAAGCAAACTGTAATCTTATTTGATTCTCTATCCCTTACTACCTCGAGTTCCAATTCTTCCCAGCCCAACACAGATTCTTCGACAAGGATCTGGCCAATAATACTCACTGATATTCCTCTTGCAGCAATTGTTTCAAGTTCTTCGTCATTAAAAACTGCGCCGCCGCCTGTTCCGCCCATGGTATATGCAGGCCTGATAATAACAGGATATCCCAGATCATGAGCTATTCTTTTGGCCTCTTCCACAGAATATGCCAAGTCGCTCTTTGGCATAGAAATGCCCAGCTTATTCATCGTGTTTTTAAATGCCAGCCTATCTTCGCCTCTCTCAATAGCATCTGCCTGCACGCCTATGATCCTGCAGCCAAATTTTTTGAGCACACCTTGTTTTGCTAATTCACTGGATAGATTAAGCGCTGTCTGTCCACCGAGATTTGGCAATAGCGCATCTGGCCTTTCCTTTTCAATAATAGAAGTAAGTCGCTCGACATTAAGCGGCTCTATATAGGTAACATCAGCCATGCCAGGGTCTGTCATGATCGTAGCTGGATTGGAATTAACAAGCACTATCTTGTAGCCGGCAGCCCTTAATGCCTTGCAGGCCTGCGTACCTGAATAGTCAAACTCGCATGCCTGGCCTATGACTATCGGGCCGGAACCTATTATCAGAACCTTGTTGATATCTTTGATCTTTGGCACAACTTAACCCCTTTTTGAAGGCTAATTATAGCACGAAGAGTCTTTAGAGTAAATGCCTAAAAGAAAGGGGCGTCCTTATTCAGAACGCCCCTTTGTATGAATCGTTTTTTTGTCCATGCATTGTGCATTAAAAGTTTTTTACACCAACCCCTGATCCAGCATTGCATCAGCCACTTTTACAAAGCCGCCAAGGTTTGCGCCCTTTACATAGTCAATATGTTTTCCGTCTTTGCCGTATTTGACGCAAGTATCATGAATCTTGACCATTATATCATGAAGCCTCTCATCCATTTCTTCTCTCGACCAAGAAAGTCTCAAGCTATTCTGCGACATCTCTAAGCCGCTTATTGCAACGCCTCCTGCATTTGAGGCCTTTCCAGGACCGTACAAAATCTTTGCCTGCTGGAATATCTTTATCGCCTCTGGCAATGTTGGCATGTTAGCGCCCTCCGCAACCAGCATGCATCCGTTTTTAACAAGTTGTTCTGCATCTGACTCGTGGATCTCATTCTGTGTCGCAGACGGAAATACGCAGTCGCATTTTACTTCCCATGGCCAGCGGCCTTCTACATATTTACAGTTATACTTTGCGGCATATTCCTTTATCCTGCCGCGCTTCACATTCTTTAGCTCCATCACAAACTCAAGTTTCTGTTCGCTAATACCATCCGGATCATGGATATATCCATTAGAATCTGAAAGCGTAACAGGCTTTGCGCCAAGCTGAAACAATTTCTCAACAGTATACTGCGCAACATTGCCTGAACCAGAAACAGCACAGACCTTTCCTTTAAAAGATTCGCCCCTGGTCTTAAGCATCTCTTCTGCAAAATACACACAGCCATAACCTGTGGCCTCTGATCTTATTAAACTTCCTCCCCAACTCAGGGCTTTTCCTGTAAGAACACCTGTAAATTCGTTGCGGAGCCTTTTATACTGGCCGAACATAAACCCTATTTCACGGCCACCTACACCTATATCTCCTGCTGGCACATCTGTGTCAGGCCCTATATGGCGCTGCAGCTCTGTCATAAAACTCTGACAAAACCTCATTACTTCATTGTCTGACTTTCCCTTTGGGTCAAAATCAGACCCGCCTTTTCCTCCGCCCATTGGGAGCGTAGTAAGACTGTTCTTAAAAACCTGCTCAAATGCCAGGAACTTCAAGATCCCTAAATACACGCTGGGATGTAACCTCAGGCCTCCTTTATAAGGACCGAGCGCGCTATTCATCTCTATGCGAAACCCTCTATTTACCTGGACCTCGCCCTTATCATCCTGCCAGGGCACTCGAAACATTATTACTCTTTCAGGTTCAACTATCCTATCTAGGATCTTGGCCTCTTGATATTTGGGATTCTTCTCTATGAACGGCATTACTGACTCTACGACTTCCTGCACTGCCTGGTGAAACTCGGTCTCTCCTGGATTCTTCTTCACAAGCTCTGTCATGAAATCTTTTATTTTCTTCTGCATAATCTTTGCTCCTTTGTAAGATTGCACAAAAATTGTGCAATCTGACTCAAAAAAAACGTTCCTATTTTTTCATATAGAACGCCTTTGTCCTAACATACTCTACCCATATTTCTGATACGCCTTTGTATCAATTTTGTATATATTATCTACAAAACAGGCTGGTCAGTCAAGCAAATTATTCTAATATGCCTTTGCCAAGTTTTTTTGGGAGTTTGGTAGGGTAGTCCCCGGTGAAGCAGGCGGTGCAGAAGCGTTCTTTTGGAATGGGCATGGCTTTAAGCATGCCTTCGAGGCTCAGGTACTCGAGTGAGTCCACTCCGATGAAATTCTTTATCCATTTAATATCACGTTTAGAAGCAATCAGCTCCTTCTTGGTCGGAAAGTCGATCCCGTAAAAACATGGGTGGCGAAGCGGCGGACAGCTTACTCTCATGTGTACTTCTTTTGCGCCTGCCTCTCGAATAGTCTTAACCCTGATGCGTGATGTGGTGCCCCTCACTATAGAATCTTCTACAATGGCAACCCTCTTATCTTTGAGCACTTCTCTTATAGGATTGAGTTTTACCTTGACCCTGAAGTCTCTTATGATCTGCGACGGCTGGATAAAAGTCCTCCCTACGTAGTGGTTTCGTATCATACCTACTTCGAAAGGTATGCCTGAGGCCTCTGAAAATCCCAGAGCTGCGTAATTTCCCGAATCAGGTATGGGTATTACTATATCGCAGTCAGCCGGACATTCACGTGCAAGCTCTCGACCCAGATTCTTCCTCGTCTGGTATACATTATGTCCAAATATGTTGCTATCAGGCCTTGCAAAATATATGTATTCGAATATACAGTAGGCATGTTTTGCCGTAGGGAAAAGCGAACGCGTTGAGATATTTATTGATTTTATTTTGTCTTTATTAATGATCACGATCTCTCCTGGCTCAACATCTCTTATGTACTGCGCCTGGATCAAATCTAAAGCGCATGTCTCGCTTGCCAGGACATAAGAATTATCTAACTTGCCCAGACAGAGAGGCCGCCAGCCCAGGGGGTCTCTTGCGCCAATCAAAAGGTCATTGAACATCATTACAAGCGAATACGCCCCTTCTAATTCTCTTAAAGAATTTACAAGGACCTCTTCTGTGCTCTCGTTCTGCGAGCGCGCTAAAAGATGCGCGATCACTTCAGAATCCATTGTAGTCTGGAATATTGAGCCTTTGCACTCGAGTTCATTGCGTAATTGATATGTATTGACCAGGTTTCCATTGTGGGCGATCGCGATATGGCTTTTTTTATGCCTTACAAGAAATGGCTGTATATTCTTGGGATTTGACGAGCCAGTAGTTGAATAGCGCGCATGGCCTACTCCCATATCGCCTTTTAATGACTTTATCTCGCGCTCTTTAAACACATCTCCTACCAGGCCCATGCCCCTGAATTGATTTACCTTCTTACCGCACCGCGCAACTATACCAGCGCTTTCCTCGCCCCGATGCTGAAGTGCATATAGACCAAGGTATGTTAATCGAGCTGCCTCTTTATTATTGGAAATGCCGAAGATACCGCACATTTAATGAGCACTTGTTTTACAAAAATCAAAGATTTTTGTAAAACAATCTCCTTTGGTTAACTTCTGTGAAGGTGCGAATTAAATCCGCCGAAGGCGGATAAATCGTCATTTGATATACTCCTGTATTGCCTTTACCTCAAACCCACATTTTATTATCGACTCGATACCATTCACTGCTGCCTGGGCGCCTTGCATGGTAGTGATACAGGGGACACCATATTGTACTGCAAGGCTACGAATCGGTTTCATATCTGACTGGCCTTTTTTGCCAGATGGCGTGTTTATAATCAATTTTAACTCATTCTTTCTTATAAGGTCCAGTAACTTTTCATCCCTTTCTGATATCTTACCCACTAATCTTGCATCAATGTTATTGGACGAGAGCGCCTTGTGCGTACCCTTTGTTGCAATAATATCGAATCCCAAATCAAATAGTTTTTTTGCAATAAAAACAATATTGCGTTTGTCATCGTTTTTAACACTTATAAATACCTTTCCCTCCAGAGGGAGGTCCTGACCTGCAGCAAGCTGGGCCTTATAAAATGCATTGCCGAATGACATGTCGATACCCATTACTTCACCTGTGGATTTCATCTCAGGACCTAAGAGTATGTCCACACCTGAGAACTTGGTAAAAGGCATGACTGATTCTTTTACAGATATATGCTTTATTTCTTTTTGCTCTGTAAACCTAAGTTCTTTTAGGGATTTTCCCGTCATAACCTTTGCGGCAATTTTCGCAAGGCTCACTCCAGTAGCTTTACTCACAAAAGGAATCGTCCTTGAAGCCCTTGGGTTTACTTCTAATGCATACACCTTGTCTTTTTTTACTGCAAATTGTATATTTAGCAGGCCTTTAACCTTTAATTCCCTTGCTAATGAGAGAGTGTGTGTGTTTATTGTTTCAATAATATCATCGCTCAGTGTATATGGTGGAAGCACGCATGCTGAATCCCCTGAATGCACACCTGCCTCTTCAATATGTTCCATGATCCCGCCTACTACAGTTAGTTTTCCATCTGATATAGCATCGACATCCACTTCTATTGCGTCTTCTAAAAATTTATCAATCAGGATCGGCTTTTCTTTTGAGATATCCTCAATATGTTCTACGAATTCTTTTAGTTCCTGTTCATTATACACGATCCTCATTGCCCTTCCACCGAGGACATATGACGGCCTTACAATAACAGGATAGCCGATCTTCTTTGCAATCTTTAGAGTGGTTTGCTTTGAGGCGGTCGAGCCATTCGCAGGTTGTGAAATATTTAATTTTTTAAGCACGCGCGAAAATTTTTCCCTGTTTTCTGCCTTGTCAATGGATTTTACACTGGTTCCGATAATAGGCGCGCCGGCCTTTTCTAATCTATGGGCTAGATTAAGAGGTGTCTGACCTCCAAGCTGAACTATAACCCCATCTGGCTTTTCCTTATCAATGATATTCATCACATCTTCAAATGTAAGTGGCTCAAAATATAATTTGTCTGATGTGTCATAATCTGTTGATACAGTCTCGGGATTTGAATTGACCATTATGGTCTCATATCCAAGTTCTTTTAATGCAAAAGATGCATGACAACAGCAATAGTCAAATTCTATTCCCTGGCCTATTCTATTTGGGCCGCCGCCAAGTATCATGATTTTCTTTTTCTTAGAAACCCTTGCCTCGCATTCTTCTTCGTATGTGGAGTAATAGTAAGGTGTATATGCCTCGAACTCTGCTGCGCAGGTATCAACGAGCTTAAATGTCGTGACAATACCCTGTTTTTTTCGCAATTCGCGAATAGATAGTTCGTCAGAATTAGCTATCTTAGCAATCTGAAAATCACTAAAACCATACTGCTTTGCCTTTAAAAGTTTTTCAGCTGATAGTTGATAGTTGATAGTTGAAAGCTCCTTCTCAAAATCCACAATCTCCTTAATATTATGCAAAAACCACGGGTCTATTCCTGTAAGCTCGTAAATTTTATCGACACTGTAGCCTCTTTGTAACGCATATTTTATGTAAAAGATCCTGGATGCATTTGGCTCTTTTAACCTTAGTTCTATTTTTTTATCAGGGATGTCTCTGTAATCCAATTTATTATCAAGCCCCCCATGGCCTATCTCAAGCCCTCTCAGTGCCTTTTGCAATGCTTCTTTAAACGTCCTGCCTATTGCCATTGTTTCGCCAACTGATTTCATGGAGATCCCAAGGACATCCTTTGCCTCTGGGAATTTCTCAAATGTAAAACGCGGGATCTTTACTACACAGTAATCAATAGTGGGTTCAAATGACGCAGGCGTCTTTTTAGTAATGTCGTTTTGTATTTCATCAAGCGTGTAGCCCACTGCAAGCTTTGCTGCAAATTTTGCAATAGGAAAACCAGTTGCTTTGCTTGCAAGCGCCGAACTTCTTGAGACCCTTGGATTCATTTCAATAACAACCATTCTGCCACTTTTAGGATTAACTGCAAACTGGATATTGGAACCACCTGTCTCAACGCCTATCTCTCTTATAATCGCGATAGAAGCATTACGCATTGCCTGATACTCTTTGTCAGTCAAGGTCTGGATCGGCGCAACAGTTATTGAGTCGCCTGTATGTATTCCCATTGCATCAAAATTCTCAATAGAGCAGACTATTACAACATTGTCTTTTTTATCTCTCATTACCTCTAATTCATATTCTTTCCAGCCAAGAATAGACTCTTCTATCAATATCTCGCTTATCATGCTGCTTTTAAGGCCGAGTAATACAATCTGCTCAAATTCTTCTTTTGTTGTTGCTATGCCTCCTCCTGTTCCGCCAAGAGTAAAGCTAGGCCTTATTATTAAAGGAAGGCCTATTTTCTTTAAAGCCTCGTTTGCCTCATCCATATTGTATGCAAGAGCGCTCTTTGGTAAATCCAGGCCTATCTTAAGCATTGCTTTTTTAAAAAGTTTCCTGTCTTCTGCCTTTTTTATAGTATCGTAATCAGCTCCTATCATCTGAACATTGTACTTATCCAGGATCCCCATCTCTTTTGCCTTCATGGCGGTATTGAGTCCGGTTTGTCCGCCCAGAGTAGGCAAAACTGCATCTGGCCTTTCCTTTATAATGATTTTCTCCAAGACTTCCGGGGTGATCGGTTCGATATAGGTGAAGGGCGCTGTCTCAGGATCTGTCATGATTGTCGCGGGATTTGAATTGATCAAGACTACCTCAAACCCTTCTTCTTTTAATGCCTTGCAGGCCTGCGTGCCTGAATAGTCAAACTCGCACGCCTGGCCTATTACAATCGGACCTGAACCTATGATAAGGATCTTTTTAATATCAGTTCTTTTTGGCATTATCTAACCTGGTTAAAAATTCCCTAAATAGATATGCGGCATCATGAGGACCTGGTGCATGCTCTGGATGAAACTGGACTGAAGATGCAGAAAGTTTCTTGTGACGTATACCCTCCAAGGTATTGTCATTGAGATTCATGTGCGTTATCTCGATATCGTCCTGTTTTAATGAATCTATATCAACGCAAAAACTATGATTCTGACTGGTTATTGCTATTTTACCTGTCATTAGATCCTTCACAGGATGATTAGCGCCGTGATGTCCGAACTTAAGCTTATAAGTCTTTCCTCCAAGCGCCAGCCCAAGAAGCTGATGGCCCAGGCATATTCCAAATATTGGCTTTTTACCTAACAGTTTTTTTATCTCTTTGATGGCATATGTAACTGCAGCTGGGTCTCCTGGTCCATTAGAGAGAAGTATCCCGTCGGGATTTTCTTTCAAAATATCTTCTGCCTTTGTCTGGGCAGGATAAACAATGACCTTGCAATTATTTTCAGTGAGTTTTCTTAAGATGTTGTATTTAACACCGCAGTCAAGTACAGCTATCTTGTGCCTTGCCTGCCCCGTACCGAAGCCCCTCGACCTTGCTCGGGATAAACTCCGCGACTGGTTCGGGGTCTCTTGTCTCTTGTCTCTTGTCTCTAACATATCATTTGCACAATACCCCTTATCACATGTCACATCTTTAACTAGATCTACGCCGATCAATCCACGCGATGCCTTTGCCTTTTTAACAAGACTTTTATCATCCAGATCTTGTGTCGAAAGGACTGCCTTCATGGCGCCCTGTAAACGTATATGTCTTGTAAGCGCTCGCGTATCTATCCCCTCTATGCCTACGACGTTATTTCCCTTTAAATATTCGCCCAGAGTCTGTGTCGAGCGCCAGTTGCTCCTTATCTTGCTGCATTCCTTAACAACAAATCCTTCCAGGAATACCTTTCTGGATTCGACGTCTTCTATATTTACACCGTAATTCCCGATCAAAGGATACGTCATTGTAACTATCTGGCCTTTATACGAGGGGTCTGTAAGGATCTCCTGGTAGCCAGTCATGCTCGTATTAAAAACAACCTCTCCATATCTTTCGCCGCTCGCGCCAAAAGAAATCCCAGTAAAAACCCTGCCGTCTTCAAGCGCTATCTTAGCATTCATCAATCCTCTCTCTTCCCGCTTATAAAACATATGACCTTCTGTGATATTATGTCTGACATTATCCTCAGGCCTCTATTACCTGTGTCATATACGCTGATCACGTCTTTATATTTGGTGGATTGCGGCATGAGTTTAGTAAATAGATCCTTCTCTTTTTTAAACCATTCCGTATTAAATACAACTTCTTTCTTTTCTGGAAATAACGCCACATAGAATATGTTCGTCTCCACCAGGTCCTGGAAAAAATGAGTCCCAAAGGATAATTCTGGCATAAGATTTCCTGCTGAGAAAGCAACTTCTGCAAGCGCTGATACATTATTTATCTCAGCAAATTTTACAGGCACGCCCAAAGACGGCGTTGTGGTGCCCCATCTTCCAGGCCCCATAAGAAAGGTGGGTAATTTTCCCTTGTCTTTTATGCTTCTATTTAAACTCCCCACTATACGGGCTATCTCATACTTATCCGACAGGTTAAGCTTAGTGTATCCTTCAGGATCAACATATATGACCCTGCGTATTTCCTGCGAGACATTGCCGCCCAGAAAATATCCGCGCGATTTAAATAATATATCACTTCTTTTTATGTGCTCAGGTATCTCGACCTTGTGACCCAACCCTACTGTCTGTAAGGGCCTGCACTGCAGAAGGTTTATTTTAAATGTATTATCCTTTGTGAAATTCACTGTGAATTCTATCTCAACAGGATAAGAATAGCTCTCCTCAAGCAATCCCAATATCTTCCTAAAGGAACCTGCCAACGTACTATCATCAAATACTTTATCAAGCGTTAATATATAATAGTCTTTGGATTTTTTGCCGTTCTTGCTCATCATGCGCATGGCCTCATGATCCTTTACTGCTACACGATCTATATCCATATACGCCTCTTCGCTTACAAGGCTTTCAAAAGGAATGGTCTGAAAGAGATTCTCTTTTGTATTTATAAGATCTGTCTCGTGCTGTGAAAATTTTCTTAAATCATCCTTCTCTGCATATGGCCTTCGTAAAGGATCATCAAGCGCGACCATTCTCGGGTAATCACCTTCAACGCGGTTCACAGCCCTTGTGCCAAGCCCGAACACCAGCCTTAACATGCCTGCCCTTGGATTCATGCCTTCATTCCATACGTACGTATTATGCGATACGCCGACCCCTGCTAGTTCAGGAAAGAAATAATGCTTATGATGCGCTCCTGAAACCCTCTGGATAAGGAGCGCCATCTGCTCGTCCATCTTGTCCAGCCCCCTTTGTTTCCTGTAGACGAGGGCATCTTCACTCATGGTGCTTGCGTAAATCTTCCTTACGGCCTCAGCGAACTGTATATACCTCTGTTCAGGCGTGCCCTGATTTGCCAGGAATATACTTTCGTATTTTCCAGCAAATGCGTTTCCAAAACCGTCCTCTAAAAGCGAGCTCGAGCGCACTATAATAGGAGACGAGCCAAAGTATTCTATGATCTGCTGGAAGTATTCCATGATCCCCTCGTCAAACACGCCATAGAGCATCTTCTCTCTTAAAATATCCGCAACCTTGAAATATCCCTCTTCTGTTTTTTGCTGCATGCGTATTTTCCACAATCGGTTCTGCACTATATATGAATAGAATATATCCGAACCTATATAAAACGAATCGTGCGGCTCAGAGAGCGCCTTCCAATCAAGCGATTTATCCTTTGACAATATATTCCTGGCCAAAAGCATACCCGCTGTTTTACCTCCTATAAAACCTGTACCTATCAACCTGGATTTTATATCTATGATTTCCTCGAGCGAAAAGTTGCGCACTGCCAATGCCAGGATCTTTTTGTTCTTTGTTATCATTATGTTAGAAAGCTTATTTATCATGTCCTTTATCTTATTTTTTGGGGCGCTATTTTTTGCCAAGGCCTCTGCCTCAAGGAATAAACGGTCCCAGTAATCGAGATTCCTCTTTGCAGATTCCATGCCTTTTTCGCGGATATACGAGAGTATCTTTACAGCATTAACACTGTCTGTAATGGGGATACACCTCTCTTTTTCTCTCTGGTGAGGAAGAAACATGGTAGGTGAATAGCGGTTCCATACCTTTAAAGGATGTATATAGGAACTCCCTTCGCAACTATATACATCCATCAATAACTGTGTTGTCTCGCGTATATTGGCTATGGATTTAAAAGAATGGTTATTGCGCAATATAGAAAAATAAGTGAGGGTCTTGAGTTCATAAAGATAAGAACATGTGACCATAAAGAAGTTTCCTATCATTAAGTCGCTTGCCCATGCTGAAAGAAGCTCTGACAGGCAATCGAATACATAATACGCGCCCTCGCCTTCCTCTGTAATGATATTATTTACCTTTGTAGTAAAGGATTCGAATCCTGCATAGGCATCAAGCTCATATCGCTTGATCTTTTTTGAAGATTTAAGTAGTTCCCCGTGCGAGGCAAACCTGATGTATATAACCTTGTTTTTTTCTTTCAACGCCTGATCTACAAAAGGCTTTACAAGGTCAAGATAATCCTTTATATCATCTATTTGCCAGACCACATTATCCCCTGCTCTCAGGCCTGTAATTACATTATCTAAACCTTTTATCCCTGTACTTATCATATATCTCCCATAAGATATCTATCAATACTAGAAGCGCAATCACGGCCTTCTGAAATAGCCCACACTACCAGAGACTGGCCACGCCTCATATCACCTGCGCAGAATACCCCTTTGACTGACGTCATGTAATCCCTGCCTGTCTCTACATTGTTTCTTTTATCAAAACCAACATTAAGATCATTAAGTAATCCTTTCTTCTCAGGATGTACAAAACCTATTGCAAGGATCACAAGATCTGCTTCTATATCAATCTTCTTTCCATCCTTTACACATGAAAGTTTTTTGACCCTGCCCAGTTTTCCGATAAACCTTTCAGTTTTTACTGACCAGCAGCGTTCGCACCCTTCTTCATGTGAACTCGAGGTCTTTAAAAGGAGTGGGTATTCAGGCCATGGCATATCCTTGGTACGCTGGAATGACGGCTTGGTCAAGACCTCTACCTGCGTAACACTCTTGGCACCCTGCCTGCAGGCAGTGCCCACACAGTCTGACCCTGTATCGCCTCCGCCTATTACTACAACGTTGTTGCCTTTTGAGTCAATAAATTCTTTGGCTAAAATCTTTTCTCCTGCAGTTCTTCTATTTGACTGCTCAAGATAGTCCATTGCAAAATATATGCCTTTTAGATCTCTGCCTGGTATTTTAAGATCTCGTGGAACGCGTGAGCCGCCTGTCAGACACACTGCATCGAATTCATCCAAAAGTTTTTTGACTGGATAATCTGCCCCTGCATCTATCCCTGTCTTAAAAACAACCCCTTCTGCTTTCCATATATCAATACGCCTGTCTATAATACGTTTCTCGAGTTTAAAATCCGGGATGCCGTAACGTAGTATGCCTCCCAGTTTATCATCCCGCTCAAATACAGTCACGCTGTGGCCAGCCCTGTTAAGCTGGGCTGCGGATGATAATCCTGCAGGGCCTGAACCTATAACAGCTACTTTCCTGCCTGTTCTCTTCTTTACAGGTCTTGGTTTTATCAGCCCATTCTTAAACCCAGACTCTATAAGGTTAAGTTCATTTTCGCGGATAGTAACAGCGTCATTAGTTATACTCAATACGCATGCGTATTCACATAATGCCGGGCATACCCTTCCTGTTATCTCAGGCAAATTGTTTGTAGCGTCCAACAACAGAAGAGCCCTTTTCCAGTTGCCATGAAACATATAATCATTCCATTCAGGAATATAGTTTCCTATTGGACAGCCCCAGTGGCAAAACGGCGTAGCGCAGTCCATACAGCGCGAGGCCTGTTCCTGCGACTTCTTCTCAGGCCGCAATCTAGAGACCTCTTTACAATCCCGGACACGCTCGCATACATTCCTATTGCTTGTGTCCTGCCTTGCAACTTTTAGGAAACCTCTTAGATCACCCATCAGACTCCTCCGTCAGAAGAAGTTTTTCTTCTATCTTTACGCCTTCCAGGATGCGTTTATATTCTACAGGTATGACCCTGACGAATCTTTTCAGCTCTTCATGCATATTATCAAGGATATTCTTTGCCTTCATGCTCTTAGTATATTTGAAGTGGTTATAAAGTAAATGATGCATCGTATCCCTATCCTCTTCTTTTATCTCTTCTAGCTCTACCATATCCGTATTGCATTTTTCTCTAAAGGTCTTATCTTCGTCATATACATATGCTATGCCACCAGACATACCTGCTGCAAAATTCCTGCCTGTATTGCCCAGCACAATCACTCTGCCGCCTGTCATATATTCACAACCGTGATCTCCAACGCCTTCTACTACAGCATACAAACCTGAGTTCCTTATGCAAAACCTTTCTCCTGCAACCCCTCTAATATATGCCTCGCCTGATATGGCCCCATAAAAGCAGGTATTGCCTATTATTACATTCTCATCAGCCCTGTAATGTGTTGTTTTATCCGGGTATATTATAATCTTCCCTCCGGAAATCCCTTTCCCGACATAGTCATTGGACATGCCTTCCAGCTCAAAAGTAATGCCTCTTGCAAGAAATGCACCAAAGCTCTGGCCAGCGATTCCTTTAAACCGACAATTAATAGTATTTTCCAAAAGCACCCCGTCTCCGCAGCGCCTTATGACCTCACCGCTCAACATCGCTCCTGTAGCCCTGTTCGTATTATTGATCTCCACTGAAAGATTCACTGGTTCATTTTTTTCAAGAGAATCCTTGCACATGCTTATAAGATCTTTGTCAAGGACAGAACTAAGTCCGTTATCCTGTTTGGATTTATAGTATTGTCCTACGTCTTCAGGTACAGCAGGTTTATATAGAATCCTGGAATAATCCAGGCCCTTTGCCTTTAACGGAATAGAATCTTTCTTTACATCAAGGAGATCTACTCTTCCTATCATCTCGTCTACAGTCTTTATTCCAAGAGAGGCCATTATCTCACGAAACTCTTCAGCCACAAAATGAAAATAATTAACTATATATTCAGGCCTTCCTTTAAAGTTCTTCTGTAAGATGCCATCCTGCGTAGCTATTCCGACCGAACAATTATTTAGGTGGCAGTGCCTTAACATAACACAGCCCATTACGATCAGAACTGCCGTACAAAAACCATACTCCTCAGCGCCTAATAAAGCAGCTATCGCGACATCACGGCCAGTGCGCATCTGTCCATCAGTCTGTATGCGAACTCTTGAGCGCAGATTATTAAGGACCAATGTCTGGTGCGTCTCAGAAAGCCCTAATTCCCAGGGAAGTCCTGCGTATCTTATTGAGCTCCTGGGAGAGGCGCCTGTTCCGCCGTCACCTCCAGAAATAAGTATCATATCAGCATGGCCTTTTGCAACGCCTGCTGCAACAGTCCCGACTCCTATCTCTGAAACGAGCTTCACGCTTATCCGCGCACGAGGATTTGCATTCTTTAGATCAAATATAAGTTGTGCAAGGTCTTCGATAGAATATATGTCATGATGTGGAGGAGGCGATATCAAAGTAACGCCAGGTGTCGTATATCTTGTGCGCGCGATTATCTCATTTACCTTGTGACCGGGTAGCTGTCCTCCTTCGCCTGGTTTTGCTCCCTGTGCGATCTTTATCTGTATCTCATCTGCATTGACTAGATAATTTACTGTAACTCCAAACCTGCCAGAGGCCACTTGTTTTATGGAGCTGCGCCTTGAATCACCATTAGGCAAGGTTATGAATCTATTAGGGTCTTCACCGCCTTCTCCAGTATTAGACTTGCCATTGATCCTGTTCATGGCGATTGCGATTGTCTCGTGCGCAGGGCTTGAAATCGAGCCAAAGCTCATAGCGCCTGTTGCAAAACGCCTCATAATATTTTCGATAGGCTCGACCTCATCAATAGGGATCGCGTCTCTTTTTTTTAGCTCAAATAAACTCCTTAAGGTTGTAGGGTTTTCAGATTGATCATTTATGAGCCTTGCAAACTCTTTATATTTTTCATAATCATTATTGCGCGTGGCATCCTGCAGGCCAGCAATAGTGCCAGGGTTCCAGAGATGGAATTCTCCATCCCTTTTCCATTGGTAGACGCCACCGCTTGTCAGATAACTATCCTCTATATCCCTTTCTGGATAGGCACTCTTGTGTCTTCTTATAGTCTCATCTGCTATGCCTTCAAGCCCGACTCCTCCGATCCTCGACACAGTGCCTGTAAAATACCTGTCTATAAGTTCATTATCCAGACCTAATGCCTCAAATATCTGCGCCCCTCGGTAACTTCTGAGAGTAGATATGCCCATCTTTGACAATATTTTCAATATCCCGCCTCTCAACGCCTTGTCGTAATTCTTAAGTGCTGGTTTGAGCTCTACGCAGATCTCTTTCTCTTCTGCGAGATATTTTATCGCCTCATAGGCAAGATATGGATTTACACACCCTGCACCATAGCCAAAAAGTAATGCAAAGTGATGGACTTCCCTTGGCTCTGCGCTTTCTACTATTATCGCAACCTGCGAACGTATGGTCTTTCTCACCAGATGCTGATGCACAGCGCTTGTAGCTAAAAGCGCTGGCAGGGCAATATTATCTTTATCAGCCCCCCGGTCGCTTAATATTATAAAAGAGTAGCCCTTTTCAATAGCGTATTCTGCCTCGAAACATATCCTTTCAAGCGCTTTTATAAAACCTTGTTTGCCGCTTTGAGCATCAAAAAATGTATAGATCGTCTTTGTCTTAAAACCGTTCATGCTGATATCGCGCAGGTTTTGGAGCTGTGCATTCGTCAATATAGGATTTTTTACCCTGAGTTTATGGCTGTGTTCCGGGGTCTCTTCCAGGACATTTTTCTCAGGCCCTATGAAACTCTCCAGGCTCATCACTAGTTTTTCCCTTATAGAATCTATTGCAGGGTTGGTCACCTGCGCAAAGAGCTGTCTGAAATAGGAATAAAGGATCTGTGGCTTTTTTGATAAAAAGGCATAAGGGGTATCATTGCCCATCGAGCCCACAGGTTCTTTGCCATCTTCTGCCATTGGCTTTAATATCATCTTGAGGTCTTCACGTGAGTAACCAAATGCCTTGAGGCTGGATATAAGGTCCTCTGATATTTTGGTACTGGTCCCGCTACTAATAAGCTTATCCAGGTCAACCATGTTCTCAGAATTCCATTTGCCGTATGGAGAACGCCCGAATACCCTTTCTTTTATCTCGGAATCGTGCAATATAGAGCCTTTTTCCGTATCTATAAAAAGCATCTTGCCTGGTTCTAACCTTCCGGAAATTTTAATATCCGCTGGCTCTATATCAAGGACACCAACCTCAGACGCCATTACTACAAAATCGTTTTTGGTTACAATATAACGCGCTGGACGCAAGCCGTTTCTGTCAAGTATTGCTCCTATATTTTTCCCATCTGTAAACGCTATTGCAGCAGGCCCGTCCCATGGCTCCATAAAACACGCATGGTATTTGTAAAAATCCTTCAGCTCTTTTTTCATCAACTTATTATGTTCCCACGCCTCAGGTATAAGCATCATCATGGCATGCTCCAGGGATCTACCTGAGAGCACCAGGAGTTCAAAGAAATTATCAATAGCCGCTGAATCACTCCCTCCTTCGACAATAACCGGCTTAAGTTTTTCTATATCCGTACCAAATAGCTCGCTTGTCAGGAGGCGTTCTCGCGCGCTTACCCAGTTTATATTGCCTCGCAATGTATTTATCTCTCCGTTGTGAGCCAAAAATCTAAAAGGCTGCGCCAGGTCCCATGTAGGAAACGTATTAGTCGAATAACGCGAGTGCACCAGACAAAAAGCGCTTTTTATGTCCTCATCTTTAAGATCGAGGAAAAAATTCTTCAGCTGGCCGGGCATCAAAAGACCCTTGTAAGAAAAGGTGAGACTTGAGATATTAGTGATATAAAACGACTTTTTTTCTTTTAAATTAGAAGCTTGTATAATATTCTCGATCTGTTTTCTTATGAGGTATAGTTTTCTTTCAAAACCCAATCCTTCGGCATCATGGCTCTTTATAAAGATCTGTTCAAAAACCGGCTCTGTATCCTTGGCAGTCTTTCCAATATCAGAATCATCAATAGGGACATCACGCCAACCCAAAACAACCTGGCTATGTTCTTTGACAGACTCTTCAAAGACGCCTTTACAAAATTTTCTCTCTTTATCATCCTGTGGTAAAAATATCAGGCCTGTGCCATATGAGCCTGGTTGCGGCAAATTTATACTGGACCCCTTAGTGACTTTTTTAAAAAATTCATGCGGCATCTGGATCAGGATGCCTGCGCCGTCCCCGGTCTTAGGGTCAGCACCTACTGCGCCACGATGCGCCAGGCGATGCAACACCTCTATACCCTGTTTTACAATAGAGTTTGAGCTTTTTCCTTTGATATTGCACACAAACCCCACCCCGCAGGAATCTTTCTCAAACCTGGGGTCATAGAGTCCTTGTTTTTCAGGAAATTGCCTAAACATTAATCACCCATCTGTAAAAAAATCTTCATATCAATACTTCCACCTATTGACTTCGATGCCTAATTTCCTTATCTTACTCCTTAATGTATTGCGATTGATGCCTAATAGCTCTGCAGCCTTGATCTGATTACCGTAAGTCCTTTCCAGGGTCCTTTCGATCAGCGGTTTTTCTGTTGCCTCTATCACGCTGTGATAAAACCCTGGTTTTTTCGGACAATTCAGCGGTCTCATTTTTGCTTATACCTTCTATACGACAGAAAGGTACTTATCAAGTTCGTATTGAGTGACCTGGATCTTGTAATCGTCCCACTCCTTTTTCTTTATCTCGATAAACCTCGAAAAGATATGTTCGCCCAGGGTCTTTTTTACAAGCTCACTCTCTTCAGTTATGGCAATTGCATGACCAAGACTGCCTGGCAGCGTTTCAATACCTTTTTCTTTCCTCTCAGCGTCACTCAGATGATATAGATTCTGCTCCATTGGTTTGGGTATTTTATATCCCTTTTCTATGCCATCTAACCCCGCCTGAAGCATGGCTGCAAATGTAAGATATGGATTGCATGCTGGATCACATGCCCTGAACTCACATCGGGTCGCATTTTCCTTGCCTGGGTGATAAAGCGGTACTCTTACCAGCGCTGAGCGGTTCCTGCGGCTCCACGCTATATATACAGGGGCCTCATATCCAGGCACTAACCTTTTATATGAGTTTGTGGTCTGCGCAAATATAGAGCATATCTCCTTTGCGTGTTTTAAAAGGCCTGCTATATACTTACGCGCGACATCCGAGAGATAATCCTTTGCCTTTGCGTCAAAGAACGCGTTTTTGCTTCCTTTAAATAGAGACTGGTGCGTGTGCATGCCTGAGCCGTTCTGGCCAAAGATAGGCTTTGGCATAAACGTAGCGTACACGCCAAACTTACTCGCAATCTCTTTTACAACAACCCTGTAGGTTATAACATTATCTGCCATTTCCAGAGCGTCTTTATAGCGCATATCAACTTCGTGCTGTGACGGAGCTACTTCATGGTGAGAATATTCAACATCTATGCCTAACTTCTCAAGCGCAAATACGGTTTCTCTCCTAAGATCGCTTGCAACATCAAGTGTAGTGAGGTCAAAATACCCTCCCTTATCAAGCGTTTCTGTCCCGCTATCTGTCTTAAAATAGAAATACTCCAGTTCAGGCCCTAAATAGAAGTGATCAAATCCCATCTTACTCGCTCTTTTGAGCGCTTTTTTTAATACATAACGTGGGTCGCCTGCATAAGGCTTCCTGTCAGGGGTTAAGATATCGCATATCATCCTTGCAACAGCCTTTTCACTCGGCCTCCACGGAAGTATTACAAAGGTATCTGGGTCAGGCATCGCGATCATATCAGATTCTTCTATATCTTGATAACCTGTTATGGACGAACCATCGAATCCCATGCCGTTTTCAAGAGCATCTTTCAATTCCTTGTCTGTAATAGCAAAACTCTTTACCTGGCCTAACATATCAGTAAACCACAGGCGTATGAATTTTACGTCATTCTCCTTTGCTAACTTTAAGATATCCTGCTTTGTCTTCTTTACCATTTTGCTCCTCCTTTTTTTGATTTACTCTCCTAAAAATAAAAGGGTGATCTAGCCTTTATGGCTTAAAACACCCTTGTTTTAATATGCCTTCTGCACAAACATTGTGCTTTGCTGCTTACAAAGCCAGCATCTCTACCTTATATAAGTAAAAAATAGCTCATCTTGGTAACCCTGTTTTAAATTCTAATAGATCAGTGGCAATATTTAAGAACATTGTCATGCTTTTCTCTATATTTTTCAAAGAGGCGTGGTTTAATAGTAACTCTTTTTTTGTCTGGATATACTTATCTTTTATTAATTCGCAAGCACAGTTTTCAGCCAATAGTCTTATACTTTCATGTGTTGACTCCAGATGAAATTGAAGGCCAAAAACCCTTCCTTTATATTCAAATGCCTGATTCTTGCATGCTTCTGTTTCAGCTATCCTCTTTGCTTCGGAAGGAATATCAAAGGTATCGCTATGCCAATGAAATGCAATAAATCTGTCTTTAAACCTTGAGAACACCTTGGAACTTTTTGCATCTTCAGTCAAGATTACAGGATACCAGCCGATTTCCTTGTATTTATTCTTATAGACCTTGGCGCCCAGCACATCAGCAATTAACTGGGCACCAAGACATATACCAAGAACTATCTTGTTTGCTTTAATGGCCTTTTCGATAAACTTTTTTTCTTCCAAAAGCCAAGGATATTTTTTTTCATCATACACACCCATGGGCCCGCCCATCACAACTAAAAAGTCAAACTCATCAGGTTCTGGCAAGACATGCTCTTTATAAAGCGCTGTTCCTGTGACAGGGTAGGTTCTTTCCTTGGCCCATCTGTCAATATTTGCTATACCTTCAAAAGGTACATGCTGCAAGTAATGTATCTTCATAACACTCATCCTATTGCCTTGCCACCCCTTTCTCCTGTTCGTATCCTGATGCATTCAGGTAGATCTAAGACAAGAATTTTCCCATCGCCTATTGTGCCTGTTTTGGCGCCTTTTATAATTGCCCTGATAGTCGGTTCAACGAAATCTTCATTTACAGCAATCTCCAGCCGGATTTTCTTCAAAAGATTCACCTCGTGGATAACACCTCTATATGTTTCAGTGAATCCTCTTTGCTGGCCACAGCCTAAGACATTACTGACTGTCATCTTGTAAACTTCAGCGTCGTACAACGCCTTTTTTACATCCGGTAGTTTATGTGGTTGTATCATTGCTATTATGAGTTTCATTGTATGCCTCCTCTTTAGATTGCTTCGTCCCCGCCTGAGGGCGGGTCCTCGCAATGACAATAGCCTGTGTCATCGCGAGTGAAGCGAAGCAATCTCTATTTTTACTCCGTCGTAAATATCTGGAATCCTGCGTACGCTTCCATTCCGTGTTCGCCAATGTCTAAGCCCTTTAACTGTTCTTCGTCAGATGTCCTCAGTCCTATTGTCTTCTTGGCAATATAGAACAAAAGTAACGCTGCTCCAAATACCCATACAAATACTGAAACTACTCCTATTAATTGCGTAAAAAACTGGCTCAAGCCTCCTCCAAAGAAAAGGCCGTTTACAGGACCGACTCCGCTTGCCTCGCCATAAGTTGCCTGTGCAAAAAGCCCTGCGGCAAGCGTTCCCCATGCCCCACATACACCATGAACTGATATCGCGCCAACAGGATCATCTACATGTAGAACCTTATCAATAAACTCAACACTCAAGACTACTAATACGCCTCCTATTGCTCCTATGATAATCGCACTTAAAGGAGAAACGCTCGCGCACGGCGCAGTAATCGCTACAAGACCTGCTAAGGCGCCATTTAATGCCATGCTTGTATCAGGCTTCCCAAATCTTATCCAGGCCGTAAACATAGCCAGGATCGCACCTGCTGCAGCAGCAAGGTTCGTGGTGACAGCAATCGTAGCTATACTCATGTTTGTGCCGGAAGTAGTGCTTCCCGCATTAAATCCAAACCATCCAAACCAGAGTATGAATACACCCAGCGCTGCCAGAGGAATATTATGGCCAGGTATAGCGTTGGAACTCCTGTCTTTATTATATTTTCCAAGCCTTGGCCCAAGCATTATTGCGCCAGCCAGAGCAGCCCAACCCCCTACAGAGTGAACTACAGTAGATCCTGCAAAGTCTATCATACCTTTACTAGCAAGCCACCCGCCTCCCCATATCCAGTGTCCGACAACCGGATAGATAAGAGCAGTGATGAACACGCTATATATAAGGTATCCTGAAAACTTCGTTCTCTCAGCCATGGCTCCTGAAACAATTGTCGCCGCAGTGGCAGCAAAGACTGCCTGAAAGATCCAATAAGCAAATTGCCATAAACCATCTGATGTAGAGGGGTCCGCAGCGCTCAAGAAAAACCCACTTGTCCCAAATAGTCCGAATGCGCTTGCTCCAAACATAACACCAAAGCCAACCAGCCAGAAGACAATGGAGCCTACACAAAAATCCATGAGGTTCTTCATCATGATATTTGCTGCATTCTTTGCCCTTGTAAAACCAGTCTCTACCATGGCAAAACCTGCCTGCATGAAAAATACCAGAAACGCAGCTATCAGGGTCCATACAGTATCAATCGCTACTGCATTGGACTCAGCCGTTGCCTCACCTGCAAAGGCAGGAATTGCTGGTATCATACACACAAGAAAAACCAGTCCCAGTCTCTTGATAATTCTACTTTTCACTTTCATGGCACCCCTCCTCCCTCACATTAAAAGATATACGCCACTTCCAGGCCAACTGTATCCTGATCATCTACAGAATTACCTTCATCATCTGTGAAAGGCGTAGCGTTAGACTCATCATGGCGATATTCAAGTCTTAATAATGCATCCTTGTAAATCTTGAATTCACTTGTTAATGTTACTTCCCACAGATCTTGAACAGTACCTGTACGAGAGCCCTCATTATCGTTAAAGAACTCCGAACGAACCGTAAATCCGACCCAATCAGAAGCATCATAATGGACATACGCTGCAAGTCCTGACCACCTTGCGGTGCTTCCCGAAACGTCTTCCTCCTCACCATAGTCGTAGTTTAACATAAAGGTAAGTCTTTCAAGGGGCGTGAGCGTGCCCACAATGTCCACTACCCACCTTTTAGAACTATCATTACTAGCCTGCTCTGCTCCATATACACCGTTTACTCCTAAAGAAAAATAATCTACTGGAGCAAAAACTACATTCCCTAAAAACGTCTTGGCGTTATTATTATCCTCTATAACGTCCCATCCGTTTACGATTCCTGCTGAAAAACTGAATGTGTCATTCACCTCATATGAACTCAATAATCCTGTGTGAGTAAAAGGAATCGCATAACCAAACAAAAATGACCTTGAATAGTTATAATTTAAAGGGGCCTCTATAACCTCTGCTCCAAGCAAGGTAACAAATTTACCTATCTTAAAATCGATACCATTGCCCACTGGCGCGCGTAATTGAACAAAGGCCTCCTGTACATCAAATTCATCTGACCCATCTGTATCTGCAGGCGCAGTGACATTTGCATCTTTTCCAAAATTCAGGTCAAAACGAAAACCTACAAGATTCTCCTCTGTCAACGGCTTTTCCAACGAAAGTTCCACCATGTGCAAAGTAAAGCTGTCTGATTTCGTGTCAAATACTCGCAGTGAATTGCTCTGCGTACTGGGTTGTTCAAAATTATAATTGTATCCTGTATCAACAAAACCATGGAGCTCTACATCATCAAAGAAACCTAAAATAGGGTATTTCTCCTCAAGCTCATCCAATGTGATTGAATCCGATTCAGCATACGTAACACTGCTACCTACTAAGGTCATTATTACAACAGTAAAGATAATCAAAAATTTTCTTAACATCTTTCTCTCCTTTTTTAACCTCAAATAAAAAACGCCCAATTTACGTCTGCCCTCGCGGCACTAAACTGGACGCCAATGTCCAAAAAAATAAGCGTTCTTCTCCAAGAACGCCTTTGTGTCAACACAACAATGTGTCTCTAATGTATTAAGTAAAAATATCCTAGTTATGGTAACCCCATTCCAAATTCTAATTGGTAAGCTATTTGTTATTTGTAAATCTGTAAAGGTCAACTCTTATAGATTATTTGGTGATCTTTAAGAATTTGGTACGGGGCAAGCCTTTTTTTATGCCATTTTTTCACTATATTCTTTTTATACTTAATTATCATAACATGCGAAACGCCTATCTCCTTTGCTATCTCGCGCACTGTATATCCTTTAAGAAGATAAGAAAGCACTGATTTTTCTCTATCAGTCAAACCTAGACCTTTTATCTCATCAACTGTAAGCTTGCTTCCTAGTCTTGATCTAAAATCCGATTTTTTATCCTCAAGTATATCGCCTAATGTCTGACCCCCTGGAGATATGAGTTCATCGAGACTTGAGAGTATTACCTTCGGCCTTCCTTTTCTTAAGAAATTCTGTATGTGAAATTCACATCCTTTGATCACATAAGCCTTGTTTATTCCTATAGGGAGACCGTTTGCATAATGCTGCCACAGATAAAGACACATCTCCTGGTAAAGGTCGTCCTCACTGTAAAAACCACGAAGCAGGTATTTACGTGCAATATACTTAAGTGAAGGCGTTATTTGTTCCAGCAATATCCTAAATTCCATGGTTTATCACCACCGTTAAAAAAGAAAAGGGCGCCTCATGTCATATTCATTGACATAAAACGCCCTTCTTTGGGCAAATAAAAAAGACGTTCTTTCGAACGCCTCTTTGTGTTCTATCTAAGACACATACCTTGTGCCCTTATCTAACTAAAGTTTACCACAATATACTATCTCAGTCAAGCAGAATCAAAGTTCCACAATGGATTAAAAGGACAGCTTGAGCTTTGTACCGGCTATGTTATAGTCAGTCCATTTGCCAGAGGATGAGGATTTGGATCGCTGCCAGAGGTAACAGGTCTCGGCCTTGAGACTCTTGAAGATCTGGAAGGAAAGTCCAGCATAGAGCCTGTTCCTATTTAGCTCTTGTGAGTCAGAGTCGAAAAAGGTTTCGTCTGCGATGTAAGGCTGGATCTTATATTTCGTGAGTGCTATCGGAGGTTTGATTGATAATTTGTTTCTGTATTGCCATGCTTCGTCTGAATCTTGTCTTTCCCTGTATTCAAGCCTGCCGCGATTAGAGAATGAAAAATCCTTTAGCTTCCATTTAATCGTACCGTTTATATGGGGCCTGTGTTCTTTTTTCCATTCATTACTCTTTTCTTCATTTATAGGCCTGTAATTAAAGCCTAAATCAAATCAGTCTGCCAGGCCAGAATATGCAATACCGACATCTGTATGATTATAATAAGGATTGGTCATATCATCTCCCCAGCGAAATTCCTGTTCAAGATTAGCCTCCCATCCATCGCTAAGCTTTACAGACACGTTCTCTGTGTTCCAGTACTGCCAATCCTCATCATCAAAGCCAAGGCATGCGCCTGAAGAAAAAATCATTATTATAAAAACAAGTAATATCTTTTTCACGTGTACTCCTTTTTTGCCATCCAAAACCCGGAATTGATTAATTAATTCCGGGTTTTGGATGGCGCTACTCTATTGACTTTATTACCAGGGTATAGCCAAGCGTCCCTGGATTTTTGATTTTTAGGGGTATGCGTCTATCATCAGCTGAGAGCCAGAGCTTGAACTTTGGCGGGTTGCTTGTAAAGCTATGCGCCTGGAACTCGCCTATAGGCGTATCTATAGTCTCTATACCTTTATATAGTACGTCAAATTCAGTTGTTGGGAGATTTATCTTTATTGGCTTATTCTTGTCAAAGCGCTCTATTGTGCGACAATAATATACCAAAAGTATTGCATTATGTATAGGCGAATCTTTTTCTATGGAGAATTCTTTTGTGCGGAGTCTGCTCTTTGATGTTATATCTACCCTGAAGTTTTCCTGATCATACTTCTCGATTATATTATCGCTGAAGCCGATCCTTTTTTTAACCTTTCTATGTACTTCTATTGGTAAAAATGTATCTTTTGCAGCATACAACTCTTCAGTATCTTTAAGCGAAGGTATCTTTGTAAAAAATGAGATGCGATAGGCAGACTCCCCATTTATGTCCTCTTCACCGCGGAATGTCATAATGGACTTACCCAGCTTAACCTGTTTAAAGCTTACCTGATAGGTAAGCTGCTCCCCTTCCTCAAAAGGCAGAGCGAAGATCTTATCAATACATATGACCAGACAAAAAAATATTATTAGACTAAAAACTTTTCTTTTTTGCATTAGGATTATCGGTCAGACGCGTAGGCTACCCCGATGGGTAGCCTACGCGTCTGACCAGGGTAAATTTACAAAATCGGCAGGTATTTATCGACCTCGTATTTGGAGACCTGGGCCTTGTATTCATCCCATTCCATGTTCTTATTGCGAATAAAGTACTCAAAGAGCTTGTCGCCTAATGCTTCTTTTACGAGCTTTGATTTTTCTGTGATCTTAATGGCCTCGTATAGATCCACTGGCAGCGATTCAATACCGGTTTTTTCTCTCTCGGCTTCTGTCATGCTGTAAATATTGTCCTCTGATGGCTTTGAGAGTTTGTATTTCTTTTTCATGCCCTCAAGCCCTGCTGCGAGCATTACGGAAAACGCAAGATACGGATTTGCAGCCGGATCAGGTGAGCGAAATTCTATACGCGTGGCCATTTCCTTGCCAGGCTTGTACATCGGGACCCTTACAAGCGCAGAGCGGTTCATCTGCGCCCAGCAGATATAGACAGGTGCTTCATAGCCAGGGATAAGGCGCTTGTAAGAATTTACCCACTGGTTTGTCACAGCTGTCATCTCTTTCACGTGCTTTAAGATGCCTGCGATAAAATATTTGGCTGAATCTGATAGATGTGACTTATCAGTTTTGCTGAAAAAAGCATTCTTGCCAGCTTTAAAAAGTGACTGGTGAACATGCATACCGCTTCCATTTATGCCATAAATAGGTTTTGGCATAAATGTGGCATATTTACCGTGCTGGCGGGCAATCTCTTTAACTACCATACGGTATGTCATGACATTGTCTGCCATGGTTAATGCATCGCAGTATTTCAGGTCTATCTCGTGCTGGGATGTAGCTACCTCGTGATGACTATACTCTACCTCTACGCCCATCTTCTCGAGCATCACTACTGTCTCACGCCTCAAATCCTGCGCAACATCTAAAGGTGTGAGGTCAAAATACCCAGCCCTATCAAGGATTATTGTGTTATTAGGATTTTCAAAGTAAAAATATTCAAGCTCAGGACCTATATAATAGATATAGCCCAGATCCTTTTCCTTTTTCAGGTTTCTCTTAAGGATGTAACGAGGATCGCCTTCGAATGGCTTTCCATTGGGCTTTAGTATATCGCAGAACATCCTTGCAGAAAGGCCATCTTTGTCACTGCGCCATGGGATGAGCTGAAATGTCGAAGGATCTGGCATTGCCACCATGTCACTCTCTTCTATGCGGGCAAATCCTTCAATGGATGAGCCGTCAAAACCCATGCCGTCTCCCATGGCCTTTTCAAGCTCTCTTCTTGTAATGGCAATCCCCTTCTGGAATCCC